>JBBSEC010000077.1:0-22006 GCA_038240075.1 Acidimicrobiia bacterium | reverse complement strand
GGAGCTCGATGAAGGTCTCGCGGATCTCCGCGTCGCACAACAGGCTCGGGTCGAGCGCTTCGAGCTCGTCGGTCGTGAGGGCTGCGGACATGTCGCAATTGTAGACGAACGCACGTTCGATCACAAGCAGAAAACTCAATAGTTACAGGCGCGATCGCGTCGCGGCCGACCCACCTACCGCCGGAGCGGCCCACTTCAAACTGAGTCACGTCCTAGCTGTCGCTCGAGTTGTCTCGGGCTCGGCGCGGACCGCGAATCGTGACGAGCCCGAGCACGATCGCTACTGCGCCGATCACGGCCCACGCGGCCTCGCCGCTCATGAACGAGCCGCCGATCCACCCGACGCCCTGGCCGACCCACACCGCACCCACCAGGCACAGCGCGACACCGATCACGAATCGCACGACGCGCTCCTCCAACTGGCAACTGGCGGGGACCCCGACCGAGACGTTACGGCGTGCGTGCGCGGGACTACCCTCATCGACGGTGTTCACGAGACCCCGCCTCTCATGCACTCGCCGGTTGCTTGCTGTCGTCGGCTTGGCCCTCGGCGCCGCGGTACCGGTGGTCGCCACGAGCACGCAGAGTGCGGGTGCAGCGCTGCGGCCGGTCTCGGGCTGCGGGTTCACGTTCGGCCGGACCAGCGGACAGGGAGCGGCGGGCACGTTGTTCTTCTCGGTCTCGCTCCGGCCCGCCAACCCGGCGCAGCGGTGCAGCGTCGCGGTCACGTTCACGGCCACGATCACCAACGCGGCGACGGGGCATCCGTACGCCAACATCGACCACGACCCGCTCACCGCGACCCAGACCGTGTCGTTTGCGCCCGGTCGCGAGAGCCCCGTGTTGAACGTGGGTTGGGGTGGCTTCCATTGCGCCGACCCGCCCGGGCCCGGAACGTTCTCCCTCGCGGCCGCGGGCGCGGTCACCGCCACGCCGATCAGCACCGAATCCTGCGGACCGGTCGGCACGTCGCATTCCGCCCTCGAGTCGTTCCCGGTGCAGACCGACAGCGTCGTCGGCATCGGCCCGACGCCTGACAACCTCGGCTACCGCACCGTCGACCAGCTCGGCAACGTCAACGCGCACGGCGATGCCACCGCGGTCGACGTCGCCACGAACGCGCCCAGCGTGGCCATCGCGACGGCGCCGACGGGCAACGGCTACTGGGTCGCATCGGCCGACGGCGGGGTGTTCGCGGTGGGCAGCGCGGCGTTCCACGGCTCGCTCGGCGCGCGGCACCTGAACCAGCCGATCGTCGGAATGGCCGCCACACCCGACGGTGGTGGTTACTGGCTCGTCGCGTCCGACGGGGGCGTGTTCGCGTTCGGCGACGCCGCGTTCCACGGTTCGCTCGGCGCGTTGCATCTCAACGCGCCGGTGGTCGCGATGGCGGCGACGCCCGACGGTGGTGGCTACTGGCTCGTCGCCGAGGATGGCGGCGTGTTCGCGTTCGGCGACGCGGCGTTCCAGGGTTCGATGGGTGCGGTGGTGCTGAACGCTCCGGTCGTCGGCATGGCGGCCGACCCGCACGGCGGCTACTGGATCGTCGCCTCCGACGGCGGCATCTTCGGATTCGGTGGTGCCCCGTTCGAGGGATCCACCGGCGCGATCACGCTCAACGAACCGATCTCGGCCATGGCGGCCACGTCGACCGGCCACGGGTACTGGCTCGTCGGCGCCGACAACGGCATCTTCACCTTCGGCGACGCGCAGTTCTTCGGATCCAACCCGACGCCGTAGCCGCCCGACAACCGGATCACGGTTTATGGTCGGCGCTCGATGGCGTACGCGGACGAGGTAGCCGGACCGGGAGCGCGAGGAGAGGTATCCGTCGGACGCGTACATCACGCACGCGCTCTGGCGCGGCGGCACGCTCGCGGTGGTGGTCGGGATCTCGATTCCCGTTGCCTTCGTGTCGACCGGCGTGGCCGACTGGACGTGGGTGCTGTTCCTTCCGGCACGCGTCCTGCTCACCCGCCACTTTCGGGCACATCCACCAGCAGGGTGCGGACCGCCGGCCACCCGTCAGCGGGTCACGACGACCGCGGAGCCGTGGCCGAAGAGTCCCTGGTTCACCGACAGGCCGACGCGAGCGCCCTCGACCTGACGTTCGCCGGCGACGCCGCGCACCTGCCATGTGAGCTCGCACACCTGCGCGATCGCCTGCGCGGGAACGGCCTCACCGAAGCACGCGAGCCCGCCGCTCGCGTTCACGGGGATGCGACCGCCGATCGCGGTGTCGCCGTCGCGCAGCAGCTTCTCGGCCTCGCCGGGCGCGCACAGGCCGATGTGCTCGTACCAGTCGAGCTCGAGCGCGGTCGAGAGGTCGTAGACCTCGGCGAGATCGAGGTCCTCCGGCCCGACGCCGGCCTCCGCGTACGCGCGGTCGGCGATGGAGTCCTTGAACCCGAGCGTCGGTGCCGGGTCGGCACCCGCGCCGGCGGCGGAGTCGGTGGCGAAGTTGGGGAGCTCGAGGACCGGGTTCGGATAGCTCGGCGACACCGTCGAGATCCCGGCCACCCGCACGGGGGCGGTGTGCCCGTGCGCACGGGCCCACTCGAGGCTCGTGACGACGATCGCGGCGGCGCCGTCGCTCGTCGCGCAGATGTCGAGCAGGCGCAACGGGTCGGCAACGAGCGGCGACGTGCGGACGTCGTCGAGCGTGACCTCGCGCCGGTACCGCGCGTTCGGGTTCGCGAGACCGTGGCGGCTGTTCTTCGCCTTGACCGCGGCGAAGTCGTCGGAGGTGGCGCCGTAGAGGTCCATCCGACGCCGCGCGTAGAGGCCGAAGTACGTCGGGTTCGTGGCGCCGAGGAGCCGGAACCGCAACCAGTCGGGATCGTCGCCGCGCTCGCCCGCGTTGGGCGCGAGGAAGCCCTTCGGAGTCGTGTCCGCGCCGACGACGAGCGCAACATCGCAGAACCCGGCGAGGATCTGGGCCCGCGCCGTCGAGAGCGCGGTGACGCCCGATGCACACGCCGCGTACGACGACGCGACCTGCGCGCCCTGCCATCCGAGCGCCTGCGCGAACGTCGCGCCGGACACGTAACCGGGGTAGCCGTTCCGCATGGTGTCGGCACCGGAGACGAACTGCACGTCGCGCCACTCGACACCCGCGTCGGCGAGCGCGGCGCGCGCGGCGACCAACCCGTATTCGACGAAGTTGCGTCCCCACTTGCCCCACGGGTGCATCCCCGCACCGAGAATCGCGACCTCGCGGTCGGTACTCACTTCGAACTCCCCGAATCCGCGACGGGGGCCCACTGCCAGATCACGTACTCGTGCTCGGCGTCTTCGTAGAGCGGTCCGAGCACGAGCTCCACCTCCATGCCGACCCGTAGCGTCGACGGATCGGCGCCGGTGGCGAGCGGACCGAGCACCACCATCTTTTCGACCTCGAGCTCGACGGCAACGACCGTGTACGGCACGAACGGATCCGGCGAGACGTAGGGCTCGGGTGGTTCGTAGTGGTTCGTCGTGTACGACCACACCCGTCCGCGTCGCGAGAGCGCGACGTCTTCCCGCTCCTCGAACGGCGCGGCGGGGTTCGCCGAGACGGCCAGCGCCTTCGGGAAAAAGTAGCTGCCGCTCTCGGTGCCGCGCGCTCCGACGAGATGCGGTTCCTGCTCATCCATGGTGAACCAGCCGTCGACGGCGGGCACGCGCGTTCTGCTCATCAGGTTCCACCTTCTCCGAGACGCTTCAGCACCGCTTCGGCCTCGCCGACGATCCGCGCGATCAGTTCGGCGACGGTCGGAAGATCGTCGATCACGCCGACGACCTGGCCACTCGACATCACCCCGAGATCGACGCGGCCGTCGACCATCGCGGCCTTCAACAACATTGGTGTGTTGGCCGCCATCACGACCTGGCTCCAGGTCAGTCCCTGGTTCTTGTGCATCGCGAACCCCTCGGTGGCGAGCGCGCGCCACGACGTACCCGACATCCGCTTGAACGCGAGCGCGTTGCGCAACGCGCGCGGGAGGCTGGTAACCGTGCCTCCACGCTCGAGGTGCTCGACGAGCTCGGTGCGCAACACGCGGTGCGGCATGCCGTCGACCTGGGTGGTGACGACCGTGTCGGTCACCCCCCGCTCGAGGTACGCACGCTTCACTGCGTCGGGCACGGTGCTCTCGCTCGTCAGGAGGAATCGGGTCCCCATCGCGATGCCGCTTGCACCGTAGGCGAGCGCGGCAACAAGGCCGCGCCCGTCGAAGAAGCCACCGGCCGCGATCACGGGGAGATCGATCGCGTCGACGACCTGGGGGAGCAGCAGTGTCGTGGGCACGGGTCCGGTGTGGCCGCCGCCTTCGCCGCCCTGCACGATCACCGCGTCGACACCCCACTCGGCCACCTTCTCGGCATGACGGCGCGCGCCGATCGAAGGAACGACGATCACGCCGTTGTCCTTCAACTTCGCGATCTGCTCGCGTCCCGGCGCCAGCGCAAAGGACGCGACCCGCACGCGCTCGGAGATGAGGAGGTCGATGCGCGCGGCGGCATCGGGCGCGTCGGAGCGCAGGTTCACTCCGAACGGACGATCGGTGCGCTCCTTCACGGCGCGGATCGCGTCGCGGAGCTGGTCGAGCGTCATCGTCGCCGACGCGAGGATGCCCAAGCCTCCGGCCGCGCTCGTCGCCGACGTGAGCCGCGCGCCGGCCACCCACCCCATGCCGGTCTGGACGATCGGGACGTCGCAACCGAAGAGCTCGGTGATGCGCGTCTGCAGCGCGGGCGTCGCCATCAGGAGGGAACTTCGCGCTCGCCCAATCCGAGCGGGTCGATCTCCTCACGGATCAGGCGGAGCTCTTCATCGGTCGGGAGGCGGGTCGTCGGAGTCTCGACCGGGATGAGCAGCGAGAAGCCGGTCGCGGCCTGAATCTCCTCGATCGTGACGCCCGGGTGCAACGACACGAGGCGCATCGAATGGTCGGGCGTCTCGAAGTCGAACACCCCGAGGTTGCTGACGACGCGCGGGATGCGGTGGAAGCGCGCGGCGACCGGCCCGAGCTCGGCGGCGCGGTCGTACCCGATGCCCGACACGACGTCTACTTTCTCGACGAACACCTTGGGCGAGTGGTTCGCGACGAAGTAGCTCGTGAAGTTGTTGATCGTGTTGCCCGGTGCGCCGCGGAAGCCGATCAGCTGGACCGACGGGCGTTCGGGTGCGCCGATGAACGCGATGTTCTGGTTGCCGAACCGGTCGATCTGCGTCGCGCCCATCATGATGTGGCGCGGTCCGTTGAAGACGACGTCGAACATGTTGCGGTAGGGGTGGAACCCGGAGATGACCCGGTGCGGGTTGTCGACGCCGATCGGCACGACGTTCTCGACGAGCACCGCCTCGCCGTCGGTCATCACCAGCAGGGGTTCGAACGTGGCCTTCGCGACGCGCCCGCCGATCGTCGGGATCGTGCCGATCGGGTTGGCGAGGATCTCGCCGTCGCCCCGCCACGCTTCCGCGCACGCGACCGCGCACACCTCGGCGCGCGTCGCGGGCCCGCTGCGCGTGCTCATGCGTGCACGGCCTTCTGATAGTCGGCTTCACTCACGTCGATGTACTTGGCGCGAAACGCGTCCCAGGCCTCGGGTGTTTTCGCCGACCCGGCGTACTCGCGCTGGAACGCCTCGTCGCGTTGGTAGTCGGGAGGGCACGCGGTGAAGTGCGCGCCGCCGGGCGTCTCGACGACACCGTCGGTCATCAACCGGTTGATGCGGAGCGACTGCACCGGTCCCTCATCGAGGAACGCTTCAGTCTCGACGATGCGCTCGACCGAGAGGAACCGTCGCTTCGCCGCGAGGCAGAAGAGATCGTCGAAGTAGGGGTCGATGCCGAGGTACTGGCCGGTGCCCCCCTGGTCGCCGCGGTTCATGTGGATGAGCGCGACGTCGAGCGGCAGCGCGGGCATCGCGACCAGCTCCTCGCCGTCGTCGTAGGGGGAGCGAATGGTGCGGATGTCGGTGTTGAGGCGCAGGATGTCGGAACCGAGGCCCGCGCGCGTCGGCAGGAACGGCAACCGCCAGCCCGCGGCCTGGAGACCGAGCAGAAACATGCCTTCGTCGAGCTCCATCGCCTCGACCCGACCCGACTGGCGGGCGGCGCGGAAGTGCGGCTCGAGCGCGATCGAATCGAGCGAGACGAACGAGTAGACGACCTTGCGCACCTTCCCGGCCGCGCACAGCAGCCCGATCTCAGGCCCGCCGTACGCGACGAGTGTGAGGTCGGTGACGGGAGAGCGCAGGATCGCGCGCACGATCGCCATCGGCTTGCGGCGCGATCCCCAGCCGCCGATGCCGATCGTCATGCCGTCGCGCAGCTCGCCGACGATCTCGTCGATGGTCACCCGCTTGTCCGGAGTCATGGTGTGAGTGAACGTAGGCTGCGGCCCGCTATGGACGCCACTTGCTGCGAGAAGGGTGTCGGGCATGGCCAGCGCGGTGAGTGACGTGCCGGTCCCGCTACCGGGCCGGGCAGTGGTCGTCACCGGCGGCTGCCGAGGCGTCGGCGCGGGCATCGCCACGCGCTTCCTCGAGGCCGGCTCCGACGTGGTCGTGTGCTGCCGGCACGAGCCCGACCTACTGCCCGCGGCCGCGGGGCGCGCGGCGTCGTTCGTCGCGGCCGACGTGCGCGATCCGGACGCGATCGACGCGGTGATCGCGGCGACGCTCGAGCGCCACGGCCGCTTCGACGTGTTGATCAACAACGCGGGCGGCTCGCCGCCTGCAGACACCGCAACCTCGTCGCCCCGCTTCACCGAGGCGATCATCGCGTTGAACCTCACCGCGCCGCTCGTGTTCTCACAGCGCGCGTTCGCGGTGATGCGCGACCAGCCCGACGGCGGGGCGATCGTCAACATCGCCAGCGTCAGCGGGCTGCGGCCGTCGCCCGAGACCGCGGCCTACGGCGCCGCGAAGGCCGGGTTGCTGAACCTCACCGAGACGCTGGCGGTGGAGTTCGGCCCGCGCGTGCGCGTCAACGCGGTCACGGCCGGCCTCGTCGTCACCGAGCAGGCGCACCTGTTCTACGGCGACGCCGCGGGCATCGCCGCGGTCGGCGCCACCATCCCGCTCGGGCGCATGGCCGACCCCGTCGACATCGCCGACGTCTGCGTGTTCCTCGCGTCGCCGTTGGCGCGTTACGTGTCGGGTGCGAACGTGGTGGTGCACGGCGGCGGTGAGCTTCCTGCCTACATCGCGGCGCGGGAATCGAGCGCTCGGGAGACACCGGAGAAGGACGCATCGTGAGTGGACGGCTGCAAGACCGCGTGGCGCTGGTCACCGGGGGCGCCTCGGGCATCGGTGCCGCGTGCGTGAAGCGCTTCGCCGACGAGGGCGCGATCGTCATCGGACTCGATGTGAACGCGGTACCTCAGTCGGAGTGGTCCGACCGCGGTGCCGCCCGCTTCGTCGTGGCCGACGTGCGCAACGAGGACTCGATCCGGGCCGCGGTGTCGTCGGTGATCCTCGAGCAGGAGCGGCTCGACATCGTCGTGAACGCGGCCGGTGTCGAAGGGATCGGCACGGTCATCGACATCGACCGTGAGGAATGGGAACGCGTCATCGGCGTCAATCTCACGGGCACGTTCATCGTGTGCAAGCACGCCCTGCCGGTCATGGTCGCCGCGGGCGGTGGCAGCGTCGTCAACCTGTCGAGCGTCGAGGGCCTGGAGGCGATCCAGAGCCAACCGGCCTACAGCGCGTCGAAGGGGGGCGTGGTGCTGCTCACCCGCAACCTCGCGATCGACTTCGGCGAGGCGGGAGTACGCGTCAACTGCCTGTGTCCGGGGCTCATCCGCACCCCGATGACCGAGATGCTCTTCGATCCCGCGATCGCGGAGATCCGCGACCGCTTCATCGCCCAGCACATGCTCGGGCGCGCGGGCCTGCCGGAGGAGATCGCGTCGGCCGCGCTGTTCCTGGCGTCCGACGACGCATCGTTCGTCACCGGCCACGCGCTCGTCGCCGACGGCGGGTTCACCGCCGGCCGTCGTCTCGTCCCTCCCGGTGAGGGGCTCTGAGCGCGCGCCGCGACACCGATGTCGTGTGCGGCCGGCCGTCGAGGGTGACGCCGATCGGCGTGATCGGTCAAGCGGGTCGCGTCGGTCGCGCCGGCCCGTCGGTGCGGAGGTACGGAGGCGCCGCGAGTCCGGCGGGGCCCAGGCCGTCGGGCTCGAGCGCGCCGGCTTGGAGCCACAGCGGAACCACGCCGCCCCAGACCGGGAGCTCGAGGTCCTCGACATCGTCGACCGGGGGTCCGGTGCGCACCTTGGCCGATGCCTCGCGCAGCGGCAGGCGCAGCACCGTGGTCTTGCGCACTTCGAGCGCCGACGGTTCGCGTGCGTCGCGGGAGCGGCCCGGCACCACGTGGTCGACGAAGGCGTTCAGCGCCGCGGCCTTCGCCGCCGGGTCCGTCTCTTCGACCGCGCGCCCGAGCACTACGACCGACCGGTAGTTGAGCGAGTGATGGAACGACGATCGGGCCAGCACGAAGCCGTCGACCAACGTCACCGTGACGCAAACGTCGATGCCATCCGCGAGCGTGCGCAGCATCCGTGACGCGGGCGAGCCGTGGAGGAACAGTGTGTCGTCGATGCGGCCGTAGGCGGTCGGGATCACGTACGGGCGGCCGTCGGCGCCGACGAAGCCCACGTGGCACACGAAGCCTTCGTCGAGGATCGCGGCGATCGACTCCCAGTTCGACGCGGCGCGCTCGGGCAGCCGGCGGATCCTGGTGCTCTCCGTCGCGGTGATCGGACCCGGGCTCATGACAACACACTCCTCGTGGGGCGAGAGTTTGTTACAGTACATACCAATGTCTGTACCACCACTGTACCAACTCAAGGTTCGGACCGCCTCGGAATTGTCCGACTCGATCGAACGCCTGATCGCGGGTGGTCGGCTCGCGATCGGAGCCCAGCTCCCTCCGGTGCGCGACCTCGCGTCGACGTTGAGCCTCTCGCCGACGACGGTTGCCGCGGCGTACCGCACGCTCGGGCAGCGGGGGCTGGTGCGGGGCGCGGGCCGTCGGGGCACGCTCGTCGCGGCCCGCCCGCCGTTGCCGATCGCCTCGGAGCGGCCGCCTCCACCCGGTGCCGTCGATCTCGCGCGCGGAAACCCTGACCGCGCGCTGCTGCCACCGTTGCGGTCGCATCTGCGGTCGTTGGCCGACGAGACGAAGTCCTACGGCGAGCCCGCGACACTGCCCGCGCTCGACGCCGCCGCGTGCGAGGCCCTGCGCGCCGATCGCGTCCCGGCGGAACGCGTGCTCGCGGTCAGCGGTGCCCTCGACGGCGTCGAGCGTGTACTCCTCGCGTGGCTCCGGCCGGGCGATCGGGTTGCGGTGGAGGACCCCGGCTTCCCGCGCGTCTTCGACCTCGTGGCCGCGCTCGGGCTGGTCGCCGTGCCCGTCGCCATCGACGACCGTGGGCTGCGTCCCGACGCGTTCGCCGCGGCCCTTGCGACGGGGGTGGCCGCGTGCGTCGTCACCCCCCGGGCGCAGAATCCGACCGGGGCCGCGGTCGATGCGGCCCGGGCGCGCGCGCTGCGTTCGCTCCTGCGTGAGCATCCCGACGTCCTCGTCGTCGAGGACGACCATGCGGGCCCGGTCGCGGGGGCCGCCGCCCACACGTTGGTGACCGCGCGACGAACCCGTTGGGCGGTTGTGCGTTCGGTGGCGAAGTCGCTCGGCCCCGACCTGCGCGTCGCGCTGCTCACCGGCGACCGCACGACGTTGGAGCGGGTGGAGGGTCGCCAACGCCTCGGTCCGGGCTGGGTCAGCCACCTGCTCCAGAGACTGGTCGTCGACCTCTGGGCCGACCGCGAGGTCACCGCTCGGTTGGCGCGTGCGACCGAGGTGTACCGGGGGCGCCGCGACGCGGTCGTCGACGCGCTCGCGGCCCGAGGTATCGCGGTCGTCGCGCCGTCCGGGCTCAACGTGTGGGTACCGGTGCCCGACGAGGCGACCGCGGTCCGGGTGCTCCTCGACGCCGGCTACGCGGTCGCCGGCGGCGCGCGGTTCCGTATCGCCAGCGCGCCCGCGGTTCGGATCACCGTCGCCGCGCTGCCCGAGCGTCGTGCCGCCGCGCTGGCGCGGGCCGTCGAGGCCGCGTGCACGCCGAACGCGTTGCTGACGGCGACTGCGTAGATCGAGCAGACCCGAGTCAGTAGTCACCTTGCGCCTAGGCGACGGTGCCGTTGTAGTCTCGATTCGACTACCAACGAGAGGACTCTCCGTGCGCCAGCGTCGTACGCTCCTTGTCGTCGCGGTGACCGCCGCGGTGACCGCCGCGGTGTCGCTCACCGCGTGCGGTTCCAGCAAGAAGCCGGCCACGGCGACCACCGCGCCGACCAAGCTGTCGGGCAGCATCACCGTGCTCGCGGCGTCATCGCTCACGAAGGGATTCACCGCGCTCGGCAAGGAGTTCGAAGCGGCGAACCCGGGAACCAAGGTCACCTTCAGCTTCGGGTCGTCGTCCGACCTCGAGACGCAGATCGAGCAGGGGGCGCCGGCCGACGTGTTCGCCTCGGCCGATCAGGCCAACATGGACAAGGTCGTCACCGCGGGTGACAACGCGGGGACCCCCGTGTCGTTCGTGAAGAACAAGCTCGAGATCGCGGTGGAGACGGGGAACCCCAAGCACATCGCCACGCTGAGCGACCTGACCAAGAGCGGGACGATCGTCGTGCTGTGCGACCCGTCGGTGCCATGCGGCAAGTTCGCCAAGCAGGTGCTGGCCAACGCCAAGGTCAACCTCACGCCGAAGTCGCTCGAGGCGAACGCCAAGGCGACCCTGTCGAAGGTGGAGCTGGGTGAGGCCGACGCCGCGATCGTCTACGTGAGTGACGTCGCCTCATCTGGCAAGGTTGCCGGCGTGACGATCCCAGACACAGTGAACGTGATCACGACCCTGCCGATCGTCGCGCTCAAGAACGCGAAGAACGCGGCCGTGGCCAAGGCGTGGGACGCCTTCGTGGTGTCGCACGCGTCCGAGCTCGTCAGCACGTTCGGCTTCCTCCCTCTGTGACGAGACCCAGACAACGGCGCGGCGCGGGCAACCAACCGCCCCTCCCCGCCGTCGTCCTGGGGCTCATTGGTCTGGTTGTCTTCTTCGGTCTGCCGCTCGCGGGGTTGCTGTGGCGCGCGCCGTGGAGCGATGTCGCATCCGTGCTGCGCGATCCGCACGCACGCGACGCGCTGCGCGTCTCGCTCATCTGTTCGCTGTCGGCGACGGGCTTGTCGGTGCTCTTCGGGATACCGATCGCGTGGTTGCTCGCCCGCGGCCGGTTTCCCGGTCTGAATGCGGTCCGGGCCCTGGCGACCCTGCCGCTCGTGCTCCCACCCGTTGTGGGCGGCGTCGCACTGTTCTACGCGTTCGGCCGCCGTGGCCTGATCGGAGAGTGGCTGAGCCGCTGGTTCGGCATCCAGCTCCCGTTCACGATCTGGGCCGCGATCATCGCCGAGACCTTCGTCGCCATGCCGTTCTTCATCATCACGGTCGAAGGCGCGCTGCGCAGTCTCGACACGCGGTACGAAGAGGCGGCGGCAACGTTCGGCGCGCGTCGCTGGACCATCTTCCGACGGGTGACGGTGCCCATGATCGCTCCGTCGATCGCCGCGGGGATGGCGCTCACGTGGGCCCGCGCGCTGGGCGAGTTCGGAGCCACGATCACCTTCGCCGGAAACTTCCCCGGGAAGACACAGACGCTGCCGCTCGCGATCTACCTCGCGTTCGAGAACAACGATCCGGCCGGCATCGTCTTGAGCATCCTGTTGCTCGCGATCTCCATCGTCGTGCTCGCGGTCGTCGGCAGCCGGGTGTTCGCCAACCGCGCCCGGGAGGCCGGCGGGTGAGCGCAACCGGGCTCGTCTGCGATGTCCGCGTCCGGCTCGGAACGCTCGATCTCGACGTGAGCCTGCGCGCCGCGCCCGGTGAGCTCATCGTGCTCGTCGGCCCCAACGGTGCGGGCAAATCGACGCTGCTGCGCTCGCTGGCCGGCCTGCTCCCGATCGACGCCGGACGCATCGCGCTCGACGACACCGTGCTCGACGATCCCGGTCAGGGAGCCTTCGTGCCCGCGGCGCGGCGTTCGGTCGGTGTCGTGTTCCAGAACGGGCTGCTGTTCGATCACCTCAGCGTGGTCGAGAACGTCGCGTTCGGTCTTCGGAGCCGCAAGACCTCGGCGCGAGAGGCGCGCCGCGTCGCCGCGGGCTGGTTGACGCGCCTGGGATTCGACGCTGACGCGGGGGTGCGTCCGGGCCAGCTCTCGGGCGGGCAGATCCAGCGCGTCGCGCTGGCGCGGGCGCTCGCGTTCGAACCCCGCCTCCTGCTGCTCGACGAGCCGTTCGCGGCGCTCGACGCCACGACGCGCGTCGAGGTGCGGCGCGAGCTGCGCCGCCATCTCGACTCGATCGACGCGCCCAAGATCCTCGTCACGCACGACCCCGTCGAGGCGCTGGCGATGGCCGACCGACTCGTCGTGCTCGAGCACGGCCATGTCGTCCAGCAGGGCACCGCCGACGACGTTCGCGCCCGTCCGCGGTCCCTCTATGCCGCGGACCTCGTCGGCATCCACCTCCTGCGCGGGACCGCGCGCGACGGCGTGGTGACGCTCAGCGACGGGCGCGAGATCGTCGCCGCGACCGACGGGGCGCTCTCGGGAACGGTGCTGGTGACGATCCATCCCCGTGCGATCGCGCTGCACAGCCGGCGACCCGAAGGCGCGGCGCGCAACGTGTGGTCGGCGACGGTCGCGGACGTCGACGACGACGGCGATCGCGTGCGTGTCCGCCTGGGAGAACCGGTGCCACTCGTCGTCGAGATCACCCGCGGAGGGAGAAGCGCGCTCGCGCTGGAGGCCGGCTCACCCGTGTGGGTGTCGCTGAAGGCGTCCGAGATCACGGTGCAGCCCGATTAGGTCAGGGCTCCGGCAACGGGTCGGCGCACTGAACGCCGTTGTCGAGCGCGAAGTCGGTCCAGCGCAGGCCGTTCCAGAAGCGGAACTCGTGCTGCTCGGCCGGATCGGGATACCACCCGACGGGAGGTGCGGCCATGAGGCCGCGCAGGCGATCGAGGCGGCGTTGATTGATGCGGTGGTGCCAACCGCCACGCATGCTCAACCCGAGCAGCACGGTCATGATCGGGTAGACGAGGAGACCGCGGACGACATTGCTGACGAGGGGTTGCCGCGTGATCAGCTCGGCCGCGGCCAGCCCGACGACATAGCAGGCGCCGAACTTCGCGCTCTCCTGCCACGGATGCGTCAACGCGCGTTCGAGCTGGCGCACGCGCCGCCGCGTCGAATGCCCCTGCGCCCCATCACGATCCGCCCAGCCCACGCCGGCAATCGTACCGCGTGTTTCGCGCTACGCGGTCGCCCGACCACGGCTCCAGTCGGCATGATGCAGCCGTGCTGATGCTGCTCGGCGGGCCGCCCCGGTGCGGGAAGACGCGACTCGCCGAGCAGGTCGCGACCGAGCGGGGGATCGGATGGTTGTCGACCGACACCATCCGCGACGTCGTGAACATGCTCATGCCGGCGCTGTACGAGTCGGGCGGCCCGGGACGCGATCCGGGACCGGAGGCCGATCTGCTCTTCCCGTACTTCGAACGCGTGGTCGAGAGCTGCAGCTATCTCGTCGACGACTATCTGATCGAGGGCGTCGGGTTCATGCCTCGTCACGTGCGGGCGCTCGACGACGGGCTCGACGTGCGCGCGGTGTTCGTCGGCATGGCGACGGTCGACCTGGAGGTGTTGCTGGCGAACGAGGGTCGCAACCGCTGGCACCGCGAGCTCGACGGGGCGACGCTCGAGACGGTGCCGGCGTGGATCGAGTCGTGGAGTCGTGCGGTCGAAGCCGAGTGCCGTCGGTTCGACCTTCCGTACGTCGAGTTGGAGACTGACTTTGCCGCGGGCACCGAGGAAGCGCGCCGTCTGCTGTTGCGAAACGACGAGCATGGTGAGGGGGGTTCATGAGTGACGAACCGTGGATCGCATCATCGAGGGACGCGTTGTTGGCCGGCGTCGAGTCGCGCGTCGCGGTCCAACCCGGTGACGGGAAATCGGGATCCGAGTTCGAGCTGGTGACGATCGCGGGGGAGCGGTTCTTCGCCAAGACGCTCGGATACCGGACCGACTGGATCATGCGCGTCACCGGCGATCGCGACCTGCGAACGATGAAGATCTGGCGCGCGGGGATCATGCGCGACGTTCCACCCGACATCGATCATGCCGTCGTGGGGATGGCAGCCGACGGCGTCGGGGAAGACGCGCTGCTGACGATCCTCATGCGCGACATCGGCGAGCACTTGTTCGAAGAGGGCGACGCCACGATCTCGCGCGACGCGCATCTCGGTCTGATCGACGGTTTGGCCGCGTTGTCCGTGCGCTACTGGGGCTGGACCGACGACATCGGTCTCACCTCACTCGAGGAGCGGATGCGATTCTTCGCGCCCGACAACATCGCACCGGAAGTCGCACACGACGATCCGCCCGTTCCGATACGGGTGGCGGCGCAGGGTTGGCCGCAGCTCGCGCAACGCGCACCGGGCCTCGCGGAGCTGCTGGCCGCGATCCATGCCGAACCCGACCCGCTGGCCGACGCGATGCGTTCGACGCCGGCGACGTTCCTGCACGGCGATTGGAAGCTCGGCAACCTCGGCCGCCATCCCGACGGCCGCACGATCCTGCTCGACTGGGCGTATCCCGGATCGGGCCCGGTGCTGTGGGACCTGGCGTGGTATCTCGCCCTCAACGCGGCGCGGCTCCCGATCGACAAAGAAGCGACCATCGAGGCGCTCCGCGACGCCCTCGAACGGCGTGGTGTCGCCACCGCCGGGTGGTTCGATCTCCAACTCGATCTCTGCCTGCTCGGCATGACCGCGTGCTTCGGATGGGAGAAGGCCGTCGGCGATGAGGACGAGCTGCGCTGGTGGGAGCGACGCGCGGTGCACGGTGGCCGCCACGTCGCCGACGCCTACCCGGTCCCCGCGTCCTGACCCGCAGGGAACGCGCTCACGCGAACACCTCGTCGAACAGGTCGACCATCGCGCGCCACGATCGTTCGTCGGTCACCTGGTCGTACGCGAGCCCCGGGATTGGAAACTGCGCGGCGTTGGGGTTCGTGAAGCTGTGCTGCGCACCGCCGTAGAGGTTCATGCGCCAGTCGACACCGGCCGCCCGCATCTCGGTCTCGAACGCGACCCGGTGCTCGACGGGGATGATCGGGTCGTCGGCACCCACACACATCAGGACTTTCCCCTTGATCTTGGCCGAGTCGGTGCGTGCCATGCCCAGGCCCGGATGGAACCCGACGATCGCCTTCACGTCGGCGCCCGTACGCCCCAGCTCCAACACGAGCGCGCCACCGAAGCAATAGCCGGCTGCGGCGATCTTCGTGGGGTCGACGCGCGGCTGCGCAAGCAGGACATCGAGCCCGGCGGTGACCACGCTCCGTGCGCGTTCGGGGTGTTCCGTGAACGTCGTCAACCGTTCGCCGATCTGGGCCCGATCCTCCAACGGCCTCCCGCCGCCGTAGTAGTCGAGCGCGAAGGCGACGTAGCCGAGTGCGGCGAACCGCTCGGCCTTCTGCTTCTGGAAGTCGTCGAGCCCGTTGCCTTCGTGCGCGATGAGCACGCCCGGCCGTATCCCCTCGCCGTCGGGCAGCGCCAAGCGGCCGATCATCGTCGTGCCGTCGACCTCGTACGCGATGTTGCTCGTCGTCATGTCCGTCCTCCGCGCGGTTCCAGCAGGTGCAACCGCATCGTTGCATAGCTGCGGTTGTCGTCGCCGCGCTGGCGCCGAACCGGCAAGCGGGGGCAGGCTGCGCCGAGCACTTCACTCTCTTGGCTGCGACGAAAGGCAACCCGACGATGATCCGCCTCACGGTGTTCTACCCGTCGACCGAAGGCGCCACCTTCGACCACGACTACTACCGCAACAAGCACGTGCCGCTGGCCGTGAAGACGTGGGGCCTCGACGGCGCCGAGATCGACAAGGGTGTCGACGGCCCGTACGTCGCCGCGGTGCACTTCAAGTTCGAGTCGCTCGACGCGTTGGGCGCGGCGATGGGCTCGGAAGGCACCGGTGCCGTGCTGGCCGACGTTGCGAACTACACGTCGATCGCACCCGTGCTGCAGACGAGTGAGATCGTCTAGTCGTCGGAGCCTTCGGAGTCGCCGCCGCCGCCGCCCTTGGAGGGCGACGACGGGCCCTTCGTGTGCGGCGCTGTGAGCTGCAGCGGCACGCCGATCTGCCGGCACTCCTCCATCGTGTACGCGGCATCGGACGCGGGACGCGCGGTGTGCGGATCGATCACCGCGGTCATCCAGTCAGCGATGGCGTCACTCAACTTGGGATTGTGCGCGTGGGCCGCGACACCGATCGCGCGTCGGTACTTCACCGTCGGGCTCGGCCCTCCGTTGTAGGTGTTGAGCGCGGAGTAGGCGACCGCGGCCTGCGTGCACGCGGCGCGATCGCTCGGTGTCGCGGCGACCGCCTGCGGATGACTGCACGCGGCGATGCCGATTGCGCACGCGCACGCCACTGCCAGAATCCACGCCCGTTTCATCTGCGAACGCTACCCGCGCGCGATGATCGCGAGAGATGAGCGCGAGATGAGAGTCCGCATCTGCGACGCGGCGTCCAACGACAGGGCGGCGTTGGAAGGCGTCTTCCGACGGTCGTCCCTCTCGAACGCGGGTGACCGAGTGAATCTCGTCGCCCACCCGGAGGTCCTCGAACTGTCCGAAGCGGCCGTCAACGCGGGACGAACCCGCGTCGCCATTTCCGAAGACCGCATCGTCGGGTTCTCGACGGCCGTCGACGGTGACGGTGACGGCGTGGTCGAGCTCGATGCGCTGTTCGTCGATCCCGACTGCATGAGGCGCGGCGTCGGCCTCGCGCTGATTCGCGACGTTGTCTCGACCGCGCGGGATCTCGGGTGTCGGCGTGTCGAGGTGACCGCGAACGAGCACGCGCGCGCGTTCTACGAGCACGCGGGGTTTGTCGACAGCGGGGTCACGCCGACGCGCTTCGGGCCGGCACCACGGATGTACCTCGACATCGCGCGATGAGCGTCGGATCTAGACCTTGCCGTCGGCGGCGGCGTGGATCGCGGCGATGTCGAGTTTCTTCATGTCCATCACGGCCGTGAACGCGCACTCGCCGCGTTCCTTGGCGGGATCGTTGAGCATCTCGGTCATGCCGGCCGGGCACACCTGCCACGAGACGCCGTACTTGTCCTTCAGCCAACCGCACATGCTCTCCTCGCCGCCTTCGGAGAGCGTGTTCCAGTAGTGGTCGATCTCGTTCTGGTCGGCGCAGTTCACGAGCAGCGAGATCGCCTCGTCGAACGTGAACTGCGGGCCGCCGTTGATCGCGGTGTACGGCTGCCCGTCGAGCACGAAGTCGACGGTCAGCACGTTGCCGGCCTGTTCGCCTGCGGCTTCGGGGTAGTACGTGATGCCGGTGATCGACGAGTTCGGGAACACCGAGACGTAGAACTCGGCGGCCTCCTGGCCTTGGGTGTCGAACCAGAGGTTGGGCGTGATCGTGGGCACGGCGCAGCTCCTGTTGTTCGCAATGAATCGGCTATCCCTACCGACCGGCACGCCCGCCGAAACTCATCGACGCGCCGCTCACGTCGGAAGCGCGCCACCACTGAGGCAGAACTCGTTGCCTTCGACGTCACGCAGCACCAGGTTGCGGTAGACGCCGGCGATGTCGGACGGGAACGTCTCTTCCCATGCGATGGTCGCACCGAGTGCCTGCAACCGCTCGATCTCAGGGTCTAGCGCTTCGAGGGTGCCCTCCGAGCAGCCGAGGTGCACGCGGTTCTTCACAATCTTCACGTCCCGCACGCGAATGAACTCCAGGTACACACCGCCTTCCCGGGGTCCGCAGAGCGCTCCGACGCCGTCGTCGGCAACCACGACACCTCCCCAACCGAGCGCGTCGTTCCAGAACGACGCGGTCGCGCCAGGGTCAGAACAGTCGACGGTCACGCAGGTGAGCTCCATGGCAGCATCGTCGCGCGCCGGCGAGGGAGACTGAGCGAATGGCGACCGTCGACGTTTCGCGTGCGACCGTCGAGGAGAAGCCGGTGGTGGGGCATCTGTGCGAGCTGTACGCGCACGATTTCTCGGAGCTCAACGGTGCCGATGTCGACGAACGCGGTGTGTACGGATACCGGTACCTCGACAGCTACTGGATGGAGCCCGAGCGCCATCCGTTCCTGATCCGGGTCGACGGCTGTCTCGCCGGGTTCGCACTGGTGCGAACGCTGCCCCCGCACGACATGGCGGAGTTCTTCGTCATGCGCAAATACCGGCTCGGTGGTGTCGGCGTGGAAGCCGCGCGCGCGGTCTTCGCCCGCTTCCCCGGCGAGTGGCAGGTGCGTGAACTCGCGTCGAACGTCGGGGCGGTCGCGTTCTGGCGGCGCGCGATCCCGGTGTCGTTCACGGAGGACACGAACCACGAAGGCCCGGTGCAGCACTTCTCGATGCCGGAGTCGCCCCATCGGGCAGCCGAGTCCTAGATCGACGCGGTGTCGGGCCGGAGCAGGAGCGCGGCACGAAGCCGTTCGGGAAGGTCCGGCTCGACCGCGAGATGATCCCGCGCGTAACCGTCGAACCCACCCCAGCGTTCGCGGAGCTGGCGGAGCGCGCTCTCCAACACGGGACGGCGGGCCTCGAGCAGCGGGCGCACGCGCGCGTCGGGAACTCCGTGCTCGGCCATCAATGCCGCGAGCGACTCCATGCGGCGGGGCGTGAAGTAGGTCGAGGTCAGCTCGTAGTCGTCGAGGATGGCGTCGTCGGGCACCCCGAGCAGGCCGAGGATCAGCGCGGCCGTGAGACCGGTGCGATCCTTCCCGGCCGCGCAGTGGAACAGGAGCGGGCGGGCGGGCGCGTCGGCGGCCCGCTCGAGAATGATCCGCAACTCGGGAGCCAACCGGTCGAGCAAGGCCATGTACACCGACGCGAAGTGCGCGTCGTCGGGCTCAGGAAGCGCGTTCGTCGCGATCTGCTCCTCGGGCGTGACCACCGCGCCGCCCGCCGACGGCGAGACGCGCTCGAGCAACTCGACGTCGGCCGGCAGCCGGTTCGGCCGCGCGTCGCGCTCGGCCGCGTTGCGGAGATCGAACACGACCCGGATGCCGAGCCCGGCCACGGCCAGCAGATCGGCGTCGCTCAGGGCGTGCAGCTCGTCGGAGCGGAAGACACAGCCGCGCCGAACCTCGCGACCGTCGACGGTTCGGTAGCCGCCGATGTCACGCAGGTTGAGGTTCCCGTCCAACGGGATGTGCCGTGCGCTCACGGCGGCATCTTCGCGCGAGCCCTACGGGTGCTGGCTGCTGACCGACACGATCTCGCCGGTCATGTACGACGAATAGTCGCTCGCGAGGAAGACGATCACGTTCGCGACCTCCCACGGCTCGGCCGCGCGCCCGAACGCCTCGCGGGTCGCCAGCTCGGTGAGCAGCTCCTCGGAGCTCACCTTCGCGAGGTGCGCGTGCATCGCCAGACTCGGCGCGACGGCGTTCACGCGGACCCCGTGCGGCGCGGCCTCGATCGCCGCGCACCGGGTGAGCGCCATCACCCCCGCCTTCGCGACCGCGTAGTGCGCCTGTCCCTCTTGCGCGCGCCATCCGACGACCGACGCGTTGTTGACGACCACACCCGACCCCGCGGCCGTCATCAGTCGCAGTGCCGCGCGCGTCATGCGCATGGTGCCGGTGAGCGTGACGTCGAGCACGTTGAACCACTGCTCGTCGGTCATGTCGACGAGCAGTGCGGTCCCGCCGAGGCCCGCGTTGTTCACGAGCACGTCGAGGTGTCCGTACGCGGTCACGGTGGCGTCGAGCATCCGCGCGACGTCGGCCTCGTTGCGCACGTCGCCGACGACTGCGACGGGCCGTTCGCCGCCGATCGCCGTGAGCGCGTCGGCGGCCTCACCCAGCCGGCGTTCGTGGAGGTCGCTGATCGCGACGCGCGCGCCTTCCTCCACGCAGCGCTTCGCGGTGGCAAAACCGATACCGGTCCCCGCGGCCGCGGTGATCAGCACCGTCTTCCCGGCGAGGAGCCGGTGGCCTTCGGGATAGCTGGGCGCCTCGCTCACGGGCTCACCTTCGGCTCGGGCGGCAGGCCGAGGGCCCGTTCGCCGATGATGTTGCGTTGGATCTGGTCGGAGCCGCCGTAGATGGTGTCGGCGCGCGACCACAGGAAGAGACGCGAGAAGGCGGAGTCGTCGGGCGTTGCCGTCAGCGCGTCGCTTCCGAGCGCGTCGATCGCGAGCTCGCCCAGCCGCTGGTGGAGCCCGGCCCAGTAGAGCTTGTGGATCGCGGTCTCGCGCGACACGGTGCCGTGCTCCATCGCGGTGAGGCTGCGCAGCGCGTGGTAGCGCATCACCCGCAGTCCGATCCAGACGTCGGCGACGCGTTGACGGAAGCGCGCGTCGTCGAGCATTCCGCGCTGACCGGCGGAGGCGACGACCTCACTGAGCTCGTTCTCGAACGCGAGCTGTTGACCGAGCGTCGACGCGCCCCGCTCGAACGCGAGCGTTCCCATCGCGACGCGCCAGCCGCCGTCGACCGCGCCGACGATGTTCTCGATGCCGGTGCGGGCCTCGGTGAAGAAGACCTCGTTGAACTCCGACGTGCCCGTGAGCTGACGGATCGGCCGGATCTCGATGCCGGGTTGAGCCATCGGGACGAGCAGGTACGACAGGCCGCGGTGGCGGGGCACATCGCGATTCGTGCGGCAGAGCACGAAGCACCACTGCGCCCAGTGCGCGAGTGACGTCCACACCTTCTGCCCGGTCACGACCCACTCGTCGCCGTCGCGCACGGCGCGCGTCTGCACGTTCGCGAGGTCGGATCCGGCGTCGGGCTCGGAGTAGCCCTGACACCAGATGTCGCGACCCGAGAGGATCCCGGGCAGGAAGCGGCGCTTCTGCTCGTCGCTCCCGAAGTGGACGATCGTGGGGCCGAGCAGTCCCTCGCCGACGATGCCCACCCGGCCCGGGCCGCCCGCGCGCGCGTACTCCTCGTAGAAGATCACCTGCTCGAGCAGGCTTGCCTCGCGGCCGCCGTACTCCTTCGGCCACGACAGTCCGATCCAGCCACCGGTGCCGAGCTCGAGCTCCCACTCGCGTCGTTCTTCGACGCACGCGTCCTCGTCGCCCGGACCACCGCGGCCGCGAACCGCGGCGAACGGACCCGCGAGCCGTTCGTTCAGCCACTCGCGCGCTTCGACGCGGAATGCCTCGTGCTCGGCGCCGAAACGCAGGTCCAAGATCTCCGCTCCTGTGCTCACGGCCGGGGAGTCGGCCGGCGAAACCTAGTCTGGTCGGTATGGATACCGACGGCATCGCACTCGTCACCGGCGCGAGCCGCGGCATCGGGCGCGCGGTGGCCCTCGAGCTCGCGGCGCGGGGCTTCGACACCGTCGCGACGATGCGCGACCCGGCGGCCGGCGCGGCGCTCGCAGCCGAAGCCGACGGTCGTCTCCGGGTCGAGCGCCTCGATGTCACCGATCCCGAGAGCATCGACATGCCCGACAGCCTGCGCGTCGTCGTCAACAACGCCGGAACCGAGAGCGACAACCTCCCGCTCGAAGTGATGCCCGTCGACTTCTGGCGCAGGATCTTCGAGACGAACGTCATGGGGCTCGTCGCCGTCACCCGTGCCGCGATCCCGAAGCTGCGTGCCGCCGGCGGGGGAGTGATCTGCAACGTCACGTCGTCGTCGATCCTGGCGCCGGTGCCGTACCTGGGTGCGTACCGCGCCAGCAAGGCTGCGGTCAGCGCGCTCGGCGAGTCGCTGCAGGCCGAGGTCGCGCAGTTCGGAATCCGGGTCATCGAGATCCTGCCCGGACCGATCATCACCGACATGCTCGATGCGTCCGACCGGCCGGCCCCGGCCATCGAGCACGAGCAGTACCGCGCACAGGCCGAGAAGATGTGGGAGAGCCGGCAAGGGATCCGCGCGATGTACACGCCCGCCGACGAG
>JBBSEC010000076.1:0-22181 GCA_038240075.1 Acidimicrobiia bacterium | reverse complement strand
GACGCAGATTCCTGCGCTGAAGGAGTGGGCGGTCATCGTCCACGCGCTCCTCGAGGGCGAGCAGATCGTCGACGTCCGCAAAGGTGGGTTGCGCGAAGACGGCCGTCACTTCCAGGTCGCGTCGCCGCGGTTCTTCTGGTATCCGACGACCGAGCACCAGAAGCCCGAGCTGCTCAAGCCGGCCTACCGGCGCTGGATCGATCTCGTCACGGCCGCACCCGTCGGCGAACCGCTCACGATCCCGGGCTGGGCCGAGGTCGTCGAGTCGGTGACGGTCACCGAGCCCGACGTCCTCGCCGCGCTCGACGGCAAGCTCATCTGGTCACACGACTACGTCGAGACCCGCCTGAAGTGGAAGCAGCGCGACCCGCTCTGGGTCCTCGTGCTGCGCGCGCACCGCTACGACGAGCCGATCACGATCGCATGGGACGACGCGTACGGCGGCTGCACCTCGTGGGTCGACATCGTGGGGCTCCCCGCCGACCCGGCCGACCGGCCCTCGACGCCTGCGCTCACCGACGTGGCGTTCGCGGCCCGCAAGAAGGGCGTCGACGAGGCGCTCGGCACCGCCTGAGCCGCCGCCGGCGAAGACCAGCTCCCGCTAGGTCCGGATCGAGCGGTGCGGGTGGTAGCCCCGGTTACGGGCTTCCGCGAGCGTGTCGGGCCCGAAGGCGGCGAACTGCTCCGACGCGAGGAGCTCGTCGATCGCGGATGCGACGTCGGGGTCGGAACCCGCGAGGTCGAGGTCGTAGACGACCTGCGTGCGCTTGTCGCCGAGGTACTGGAAGTGCTCGAACCGGGTCGGCCTGGTCATGGCTGCGAATTGTACGGGGACGCGATTCGAGGGGCGCCACCACGACGCCCCCCGAACCGGTGAGTACTTCGACTGATCACATTTCGTCGAGCCTGGAGCACCGGCGGGACCATTCCCGGTAGCGCTCGACGACGGTGCAGCGGTTGAGATTCCGCTGGGGTGGTCCAGCCAACGGCCCTAGCGGCCGCGCACCTCCGAGGTCCCAGATTTATCGTGCATGCTCTGGACCACCTCCTTTCTTCGGTCCGATGTTTGTAGCAGATCCCGAGGTGGATATCGATCACGTTCTGAGCTCAGGTCGCGGGTGGCTCCCGGCGGCGCTGCGGACCAACGGCGCCGATCGCCCGCAAGTAGGCGAACTGCGTCTCGACGACGGAATACACCTGCTCGGGCAGGTACTCCTCGCCGGTCGCCTTCGCCCGCTCGAGGATGTACTCGACCGTCTCGGTACCACCGACCACCACATCGCCCTTCGGCTTCGACGTCGAGCCGTTCGCGGCGACGCCTTTGCGCTGGAAGAACTCGATCTGGAACGCGAGGATCCGGCGGACGTCGGCCTCGGTGAGCGTCGCCGCGACGACATCGGGCAGCTTCGCCACGATCCAGTCGAGCGCCTCGTCCATGCGGAACAGCGGTGGCGGCGGCTCCT
Organism: Acidimicrobiia bacterium; assembly: GCA_038240075.1. Taxonomy (GTDB): domain Bacteria; phylum Actinomycetota; class Acidimicrobiia; order IMCC26256; family PALSA-610; genus DATBAK01. Next base: position 20,718 of record JBBSEC010000076.1, on the reverse strand, counting down.
TCGCGAGACGCCCCGCCTCCCGGGTGACGATGAACGCCGCGATCGCGAGCACGAGCCCGAAGGCAAGGAGGCCACCGATGAGCGCCATCGGGTCACATTAGGGGAGGGGTTGCTCCGCACCACCGGTCGCGACGTCGGCCTCGGTTGCGATCGACAGCGTGACGCGCACGGCTCGATGATCGGATCCGAACGCCGGCATGACCTCCGCATCGATGCACCGCACCGCCTCGTTCACGAGCACGTGGTCGATCTGGCTGTGCGGTCGGTGCGCGGGCCAGGTCGCGCCGCGAACCGTGCGGCGCCAACCGGGAAGGAGGCTCACCACTCCCGGCCCCCACAAGTTGAAGTCGCCCGCGACGATCGCGGGCTCGGGACCCTGCGGCAACGAAGGCCGAAGCTTGCGCAAGTGGGTGACCGGCCCGGCGAAGTACAGCTTCGAGCTCGTGTGCAGACCGACGACGTGCACCCGTTGACCGTCCACGTCGAGATCGACCTGGAGCGCGGAGCGCACACCGGCAAAGTCGCGGAGCACCTTCCCCATCGAGAGCTCGCGTCGCTCGAGCACCGGCAGGCGCGACGCGATCGCGAGACACCACGTGCCGGGCGACGGGCGCCACCCGCGACCCGACGACGACGAGTGCCAGATCTCGAACCGCGCGATGGGCACCGTCTCCACGCGGTAGCCGGCCGCCGCGATCCCCTCGAGCATCCCGTCGCCGGTGTCGGGACGGAACGACTCGGGCAGCACGTACACGTCGGCATCGAGCCCGAGTAGCGAACCGACGACGTCGTACGGACGTCGATACGTGCGCTTGTACCCGAAACCCCAGTGGATGTTGGCAGAGACGAGCGTGAGCTCGGCCAGAGTCAGATCCCGATCCGTTGCGCGAGCAGCTCGCGGTGGTAGGTGGCGTCGCCGAGGAAGATCTCGGAGCTCTTGGCGCGTTTGAAGTACAGGTGCGCGTCGTGCTCCCAGGTGAACCCGATCCCACCGTGGATCTGGATGTTCTCCGCCGCGCAGTGGAAGTACGCGTCGGAGATGTACGCCTTTGCGAGCGCGGCGACGACCGGCAGCTCGTCGTTGTCCTCCGCGGCGGCCCACGCCGCGTAGTACGCGGCCGACTTCCCGGACTCGACCTCGAGCAGCATGTCGGCGCACTTGTGCTTGATCGCCTGGAACGATCCGATCGGGCGACCGAACTGCACGCGCACCTTCGCGTATTCGACCGACATGTCGAGCACGAACGCAGCGCCGCCGATCATCTCGTTCGCGAGGCCGACCGCGGCCTGGTCGAGCGTCTTGCTCAGCGCGGGCCATCCCGCACCCGGCTCGCCGAGCGGTGTGGCCTTCACGCCCGCGAACTCGAGGCGGGCCTGCTTGCGCGTCTGGTCCATCGTCGCCAGCGCGGTGCGCGTGAGGCCCGCGGCATCGCCGTCGACGGTGAAGAACGCGATGCCGTCGGTTCCCGAAGTTCCCGCGACGCGCGCGACGACGACGATCAGATTCGCGGTGTGCCCGTCGATGACGAACATCTTCTCGCCGTCGAGCACGTACGCGTCGCCGTCCTTGCGCGCTTCCATCGTGATGCCCGCGCTGTCCCACTTGCCGTTGGGCTCGGTGAACGCCAGCGCCGCGATCGTCTCGCCGCTCGCGATGCCGGGCAGCAACGCGGCCTTCTGCGCGTCGGTGCCTGCGTTGAGAATTGCGTTCGCGGCGAGCACCACGCTCGAGAAGTACGGCGCGCACAGCAACACGCGGCCCATCTCCTCGAGCACGATTGCGAGCTCGACGAACGTGAAGCCCTGGCCGCCGTACTCCTCGGGGATGTGCAGCCCCTGGAGACCGAGCTCCTGGCCCATCTGCTTCCACACCGCGGGGTCGTAGCCCTCGGAGGTCTCCATCAACCGCCGCACCTCGGCCGACGGCGACTTGCCCTCCAAGAACCGCCGCACGGTCTGGCGCAGCTCTTCCTGCTCGTCCGAGAAGGCGAAGTTCACCGGTTGTCTCCTTAGGATCAGCGGGGCTCGCGCAAGAACCCGTCCGTACCGGCGACGACCGTACTGGACCGAACGGTCAAGTATCCAGGTGACCGGTACGCTGCTCTCTCGTGCGCCCGGCCCACTACGAGTCCACGGCCCTCCGTGTCGACAAGGTCGTCGTCGGACCCTATGAGAACAACGCCTACGTCGTGCGCTGCCGCAGCACCGGCGACGCGATCCTCGTCGACGCCGCGAACGAGCACGAGCTGCTCGTCCCGCTCTGTGAGGCGCTCGGCGTCTCGCGGGTTCTCACCACGCACGGGCACTTCGACCACATCCAGGCGGTCGAGGCCTGCCGCGAGGCGGGGATCGATGTCGGGGTGGCGGCCGAGGACGCCAAGATGCTGCCGTCGTACGACTTCGTCATCGGCGACGAGGACGTCATCGCGGTCGGCGATCTGCGCCTGCGCGCGATCCACACGCCCGGCCACACGCCCGGCTCCACATCGTTCCTGCTCGATGGCGAGCCGTTGCTGTTCACCGGCGACACCCTGTTCCCCGGCGGCCCCGGGAACACGATCTTCGAGGGCGCGAGCTTCGATCAGATCATCGCCTCGATCGACCGCCGGCTCTTCACCTTGTCGCCCGACCTGCTCGTGCTCCCCGGCCACGGCCTCGACACCACGCTGGGCACGGAGCGGCCGCACCTCCAAGAGTGGGTCGACCGCGGCTGGTAGCGCGCGGTGCGGACGCGACCGTGATGACGGGTCCCTGGTAAGACGTTTGTGCCCGCCCGCGTATACGGCACAGACGTCGTACCAAGGATGGGTTCGGCTGCCTTGCGAGGAACATCGACCGCGGGCTGGTAGGTCGCTGAGCGAAGCGCCGCGGGGAGATGCAGATCTCCCCGCGGCACGTTCGTCGTCTGTCTTACGACAGGCCCTGATCGGTCAGCCACTGTGAGGCGGCGTCCTTCGGGTCCAACTTCTGCGTGCCGCTGATCTCGGCACTGAGCTTGTTGTACTCGGCCGTCGTGAGCTTGGCGTTCACAGCGTCGATGACCGCCTTCAGCGCGGCGCTGTCGACCTTCGAACGCCACACGGCGATCACGTTGTCGGCCGGCTGCAGGCCCTTGTCGTCCTGCAGCTGCACGAAGTCGGCGTTGATGATGCTGCTGCCCGAGAAGAGCAGGCCGACCTGAACATCGCCGTTCTCGAGCGCGGAGTCGGTGATCGGCCCGCCCTCGTCGAGCTTCTTCACGGTTTTGAACTGCAATCCGTACAGCTGCTGCTCGGTGGTCCCGAGGCACAGCGGCCGGTCCGAGCACTCCGGCGTGCCACCGAACACGAGTTGCCCGGCGATCGGCTTCAGGTCGGAGATCTTCGTGAGGTGGTACTGGTCGGCGGTCTTCTTGGTGACGTAGAACGCGTTGACGTCGACCGCGGACGACGCCGACGACGCGACGATGCCGTCGGCCTTCACCTTCGTCTGCAACGCCGCGTTCACCGCGGCAGCATCGGCGCTCGGCGTTCCCTTGAGGTACGTGAGCAGCGTGCCCTGGTACTCGCCGTAGAGATCGATGCTGCCCTTCTTGAGGGCGGGATAGGTCTGCTCGGTGGCTCCGACGTCCTTGTACGACACCTTGTAGCCCTTGGCGGCGAGCGCCTGCCCGTAGATCTGCGAGATCACCTGCGCCGCGGGAAAGTTCTTCGAGCCCACGACGATCGACTTCGTCGCACCCGACGAGCCGCCGGCACCCTTGCTCTTGCTGCTTCCGCACGCGGCGGCCAACAGCACGATCGAAAGGACCATCGCACCGAGTGCGAGCCCGCTGAATCGCATCCTGGGTTTGCTCTGCATCACCATTCCTCCTGTCGCATCCGCATGGGCTGTGCCGGCCGGTGCTGCACTGGTTGCCCTGGTAGCGCCTGCTCCTGGCGCAGGGCGGAAACCCTACGCGGCCCGGCTAGCGGGCGCGGCTCCAACCGGCGCCGCCGCGCTCGCCGCGCAGTCCGGGCGACACGAGCGCCCGCTGGGTGACGGCGAGGGCGACCTCGACCGTGAGTGCGAGTGCGGTGACGATGAGCGCACCCGCGAAGACCTGCACGTTGTCGCGGATCGCGATGCCGACGTTGATCGGCGTGCCGAGCGTGTCGTAACCGGTCCAGGACGCGAGCGTCGCGGTGGCTACGACGCCGAGCGCCGACGTGCGGATCCCGGCCATCACGAGTGGCAGGGCGACCGGGAGCTCGACGCGCAGCAGCACCTGACGCCCGCGCATGCCGAGGCCGCGCGCCGCGTCGACGAGATCGCGGTCGACCTCGCGCATGCCGACGTACGCGTTGGTCAGGATGGGAGGGATACCCAGGAGCACCAACGCGAGGAACGTGACCGCCGATCCGGTCCACTCGAGCGGCCGGGGCGAACGGATGCCGAACGCCGCGACCGCGAGCACCAGCACTGCGTAGGTCGGGAGCGCGCGGCCCGCGTTCGCGACGTTGATCGCGACGACACCACCACGCTGGTAGTGGCCCAGCACCAACGCGATCGGCAACGCGACGATGGTCGCGACGAGCAGCGACGCCGCCGACACCTGCACGTGCTGTCGCAACTCGTGCACCAGGCCGTCACCACCGAACCAGTGGTCGCTCGTGGTGAGCCATCCGAAGACCTGCCCCAGGAAGTGCATCAGCGCTCCCGCACACGCGACCACGGCGTCGCGATTCGAAGCAGGGTCAGCAACCCGACGTCGCACACCACCGCGAGCGCGACCGAGAGGACGGTTCCGACCACGATCGGGGTGCGGAAGAAGCCCCGTTGCTCACCGTCGACAATGAACCGGCCGAGGCCTCCCTGCCCGATGAGTGCCGTCACCGTGACGAGACCGATCGTCGAGACCGTCGCGATGCGCACGCCCGCGACGATCGCGGGCAGCGCGATCGGCAGCTCGACGCGAACGAGGCGCCGCGTGCGCGTGTAGCCCATGCCGTCGGCCGCGTCGAGAATCTCGGGCGGCACCGAATCGAGACCGGTCACCACGTTCCTCAACAGCAGCAGCAACGTGTACAGCACCAACGGCACCGCGGCCGTCGTGCGCGTCAGACCGAAGATGGGGATCATCAGTCCGAAGAGCGCGACCGAGGGCACGGTGTACAGGCCGCTCGTGACCGCCAGCGCGGGCCCGTACAACCGGCGCCACCGATGCGCCACGATTCCCAACGGGAACGCGATGACGAGCCCGATCCCGACCGCGATGAACGTGAGGATCACGTGCTCGCGCAGGCGCGTCTCGATCTCGCCGGGGTGCGTCGCGACCCAGTGCCACCAGATCCACGAGCCCGAGCCGTTCGCGCCCAAGATCTGCGAAGCGTGAACGCCGGGCATGGCGACACGCTACCGTCGCCGCTTTCCGCCGGAAGGGGCCAGGCGTGATCCGCCTCGACTCGGTCAGCAAGCGGTACGCGAACGGACTGCTCGCCGTCGGCGAACTCAGTCTCGACGTCGCGGCAGGCGAGATCGCGGTCCTGGTCGGACCATCAGGATGCGGTAAGACCACGGTGCTCCGCATGATCAACCGGCTCATCGAGCCGACCGGTGGACGCATCTTCCTCGACGACGAAGACGTCACGACCGTCGATCCCGTCGAGTTGCGCCGGCGCATCGGCTACGTGATCCAGCAGGTCGGGCTGTTCCCGCACCAGACGATCGCGACGAACGTCGCAACCGTGCCGAGATTGCTGGGCTGGAGCCGCGCCCGCACTCACGCACGCGTCGACGAGCTGCTCTCGACCGTCGGCCTCGAGCCGAGCGACTACCGCGACCGCTATCCCAGTCAGCTCTCGGGCGGGCAGCGCCAACGGGTCGGGGTCGCCCGTGCCCTCGCTGCAGATCCGCCGGTGCTCCTGATGGACGAGCCGTTCGGTGCGATCGACCCGATCACGCGCACGCGCCTTCAGGACGAGTTCCTGCGCGTGCAGGCCGAGGTGCAGAAGACGATCGTCTTCGTCACGCACGACATCGACGAGGCCGTGAAGATGGGAACGCGCATCGCGCTCCTCAACGTCGGCGGTCATCTCGAGCAGTACGACACGCCCGCGGTGATCCTCGGCCGTCCCGCGACCCCGTTCGTCGCCGACTTCGTCGGCCGCGATCGCGCGTTGAAGCGCCTCCAGGTCACCTGCATCTCCGCGGACGACATCGAGCCGGCACCGGTCGTCGGCCCCGACGCGAGCGCCGCCGACGTCGCGGGCGCGCTCGATCGCGCGAACGCGCACACGGCACTCGTCGTCGACCCCGCGTCTCCCGCACGCATCGCCATCACCGACCGCTTCAGCGGCGCCGGCACCGCGGGGGCGCACGCAACACCGATCGAGTCGGTCGCGTCGGATGCCAGCCTCGACGACGCGTTGGCCCTCGTGCTGCTCACCAAAGGTGGCCGGGTCGCGGTCAGCGACGGAAAGGGACCAATCGGAATCCTCACGATCACCGGAATTCACCGGTCGTTGCGACGTTCACTCGACGAGGACGGCACGACGACGAAGGCGGAGGGCACGTCGACCGAAGGGGCGCGTGCGTAGGACGCTACCCAAGGGGGCAGACTGGCCCCCAGACCAGCCGGAGCAACCAGGAAGGTCCCAGCCCATGAGCAGAATCGTTTGGCTTGCACCCGTCCGGAATCTGAGGTGGGTCTCGGCTCACTTCGGTCATCGGTGATCGCATGACGGCCACCGGTCACGCGCCGATTGAAACCCTCACCGCATACCGTCATGTGCGCGAGGCGACGGAGGCGCTCGCCGCGCCGCTGTCGGCAGAAGATCAAGTCGTGCAGTCGATGCCCGATGCCAGCCCGACCAAGTGGCACCGGGCCCACACCACCTGGTTCTTCGAGACGTTCGTCCTCAGCCCCGAATTCGCGGGCTACGAGTCTCCGAACCCGGCCTACGCATACCTCTTCAACTCGTACTACGAGCAGGTCGGCGATCGTCACCCGCGATCTGAACGGGGACTCATCTCCCGGCCCACCGTCGACGACGTCGGCGACTACCGGCGTCATGTCGACGACGCGATCGAAGCGATGTTCACCAGCGCGCGCGACGAAGTGCTCGAACGCACCGAATCAATCGTCGAGGTGGGCTGTCATCACGAGCAGCAGCATCAGGAATTGCTGCTCATGGACATCAAGCATGTGCTGTCGTGCAATCCACTCGATCCGGCCTACCGAACCGATTCGGATCCCGACCGGTCGTTCGACGAGCGTCACCCCCGTTCCGTCCCCGATGCGACCTTCATCGAGCTCGATGGCGGGCTCGTCGACATCGGCCACGACGGCGACGGGTTCGCGTTCGACAACGAGACCCCGCGCCACACCGTGCTGTTGACGCCGTATCGCCTCGCGAACCGTCTCGTCACTGCGGGCGAGTGGCGCGCGTTCATCGACGACGGCGGTTACGAGCGTGCCGAGCTGTGGCTCTCCGACGGCTGGGCGACCGTTCAGAGCAACGGTTGGGATGCACCGCTGTACTGGCAGCGCGACGGCGAGAGCTGGAGCGTGTTCACCCTCGAGGGGCGCAAGCCGGTCGTCGACTCGGAGCCGGTCGTGCACGTGAGCCACTACGAGGCCGACGCGTTCGCGCGCTGGGCCGGTGCCCGCCTTCCCACCGAGTTCGAGTGGGAGCACGCGGCCGCGTCGATCGGCACCGTCGGCGACACTGCCGAGCCGACCGAACCGCGGCGCCTGCACCCGCGTCGCGCCGACGACTCGGGAGCGCTGGTTCAGCTCGACACCGACGCGTGGCAATGGACGGCGAGCGCGTACCTGCCGTACCCGCGTTTCACACCACCTCCGGGTGCGCTCGGCGAGTACAACGGCAAGTTCATGAGCAACCAGATGGTGCTCAGGGGTGGCGCGTGCGTCACTCCTCCCGGCCACGTGCGGCCGACGTACCGAAACTTCTTCCCTCCGACGGCGCGTTGGCCGTTCGCCGGACTTCGGCTCGCCGCCGACGCCTGACCGAGGAGCAGCCACGCTCACCATCGACGTCCACATCGAACCCGCCGACTTCGAACGCGCGCTGCGCGCCGACGTGTCGCGCGGCCTGACATCGAGCCCGAAGGAGCTGCCGCCGAAGTGGTTCTACGACCACCGGGGCTCGCAGCTCTTCGACGAGATCACCCGGCTCCCCGAGTATTACCCGACGCGTACCGAGCGATCGATTCTCGCGGCGAGATCCGACGAGATCGCACAGGTGACGAAGGCCGACACCCTCGTGGAGCTCGGTTCGGGCACCTCGGAGAAGACGCGCCTGCTGCTCGACGCGCTGCGGTCGGCAGGAACGCTCACGCGCTTCGTGCCGTTCGACGTGAGCGAGACCACGTTGCGGGAGGCGGCCGCGGCAATCGGCACCGAGTATCCGGTCATCGAGGTGCACGCGGTCGCCGGCGACTTCGAACGGCATCTCGACCGGATCCCCGGCGGTGGCCGTCGCCTCGTCGCGTTTCTCGGCGGCACGATCGGAAACCTGCTCCCCGACCCGCGGGCGCGTTTCCTGTCGGAGATCGCGGCCGGGATCGGCCCCGACGACGCGTTCCTGCTCGGGACCGATCTCGTGAAGGACCCTGCCCGTCTCGTCGCCGCGTACGACGACTCGGCCGGAGTCACGGCCGACTTCAACCGCAACGTGCTGCGGGTGCTCAACCGCGAGCTCGGCGCCGATTTCGACGAAGCGCACTTCGAGCACGTCGCGCGCTACGACACCGAGAACGAGTGGATCGAGATGCGCCTCCGGTCGACCGAGGCCCAGGTCGTCACCATTCCCGCGCTCGATCTCCGCGTGCCCTTCGGTGACGGCGAGGAGATGCGCACCGAGGTGAGCTCGAAGTTCCGCCGCGAGCGCGTCGCGAGCGAGCTCGCGGCGGCCGGGCTCCGGATGGTCGAGTGGTGGACCGATCCCGCGGGCGACTTCGCACTGTCGCTCTCGATCGCCGACTGACCGGGTCGCGCCGGCCGACTCGGCGCGACTCAGCCCAACGTCGTGAGCGCGGCGAGCAACGCGTCGACGTCGTCGGTCGTCGTGTGGCGGACGATGCCGGCCCGCACGACACCGCCGGCCGCGCGCAGACCGAGAGCGTCGATCAGCTCGCACGCGTAGTTGTCGCCGCTCCATACCGCGATACGGCGTTCGGCAAGTGCCGCGGCAACCGCGTCGGGAGCCCGACCCGCGACGCTGAAGATCGTCGTGGGGGCGCGCCCCGACACCTCGGTCGGCGCGTGCACCGTGACGCCCGGAACCGCGCGCAGCCCGTTTTCGAGTCGTGCGAGCAACGCCGTCTCAACCGTCGTCACCGCGTCCCACGGCAGTTCGGCCATGTACGCGGCGGCGCCCCCGATCCCCGCAATCGTCTCGAACGCCGCAGTTCCTGTTTCCCAGCGCTCAGGCCCCCGGTAGTCGGCGGGTCGCACCCGGTAGGGCTCGACTCCGTGCAGGAGATCGGGTTGCAGCAGGAGGATGCCGGCGTGCGGTCCGTACCACTTGTACGGCGACGTGACGAGCGAATCGATGTTCCAACCATCGACGTCGATCGGCAGGTGCGGGGCGCGCGCGACGGCGTCGACGTGCAGCCGGGCGCCGGCCTCGTGCGTCATCGTCGACGCGACCCGCAGGTCGGGGGCGAAACCGGTGAGGTTCGACGCGCCCGACAGCGCGACCCACGCGACCGGACCCGACTTCAGCACCCGTTCGAGGTCGGCGAGATCGAGTGAGCCGTCGGTGGGATCGACCGGAACGGTCGTGACTTCGGCACCCGCGTCGCGCGCGGCAAGCGCCCACGGCGTGATGTTGGAGTCATGCTCGAGCTGCGTGGTGACGATGCGCTCCCCGCCCTTCCACGTGCGGGCCAGAGCACGCGTGTACGCGAACATCAGCGCGGTCGAGCTGGCGCCGAAGATCACCTGCGAGCCCGCGGTTCCGAACAACCGGCCGACCGCGCCGCGCACATCGTCGACCATCGCGCCGGTCTCCACGCTGGCGGCGAACGCGCCGCCGACGTTCGCGGGCGCCCCGCTGCACAGATACGCGTGCATCGCCTCGATCCCGGTGTCGACCGGCAGCGTTCCCGCCGGACCGTCGAGGCGGACCCAACCGTCGGCGAGACCGGGAAAGCGGTTCCGGAGGTCGGGCGCCATCGATCAGTAGGTCGCCGGCCTCGGCGCACTCTGGATGTCGAGCCCCTTCGGTGCGTCGAGCACCGCGAGGTCCTCGCCGCGCATCTCGATCGTGAGGAAGCCCCCCATGATCGGGATCCGCTCGAGGCGCAGGAGCCCGATCCAGTCGGGCACGGCCGGCGCGAGGTGCAGTCGGGAGTTGCGGATGTCGGGCTCGAACCGCAGCATCGTGCGCAGGAAGAGCAACGGCGACGCTGCCGCCCACGCCTGCGGCGAGCACGACGTCGGGTAGCTCACCGGGAACGCGTACGCGTCGCGCGAGAGGCCGGCGAACAGCTCCGGTAGCAGGTCGCCGAAGTACGCCGACGCGTCGACCATCGCCTGCATCACGCGGTGCGCCTCTTCGACGAAGCCGTAGCGCATGAGCCCCGCGACACAGAGCGCGTTGTCGTGTGGCCACACGCTGCCGCAGTGGTAGCTGATCGGGTTGTAGCCGACCATCGACTCCGACAGCGTGCGAATCCCCCAGCCCGAGAACATTGCGTCGGCGAGCAGGTGGCGCGCCACCGCGGGCGCCTTCTGCTCGTCGACGATGCCGGTCCAGAGGCAATGGCCCATGTTGGAGGTCACCGCGTCGAGGGGTCGCTTGTCGCGGTCGAGGCCCATCGCGAAGTACTCGCCGTCCTCGATCCAGAAATCGCGGTTGAAGTTGTGCTTGAGCGTCTCCGCGCGCTTGCGCAGTGACGCCGCCATCTCGGTGTCGCCCGCTTCGGTCGCGCAGTGCGATCGCGCCACGAGGGCCGCGTACACGTACCCCTGCACCTCGCACAGGGCGACGGGCGACTCCGCGAGCTTGCCGTTCTTGAACCGGGTGGAGTCCCAGGAGTCCTTCCAACCCTGGTTCTCGAGCCCCCGGTCGTTGGTCCGCTGGTACTCGACGTAGCCGTCGCCGTCGCGGTCGCCGTAGTTGGTGATCCAGTCGAGTGCGCGATCGGCGGCGGGCAGCAGCGCATCGACCTCTTCGCGGCGGTTCCCCCACCGCGAGAGCTCGCCGATCAGCATCACGAACAGAGGAGTCGCGTCGACCGAGCCGTAGTACACGCGACCGCCACCGAGAGACAGCGACGCCGTCTCCCCGAACCGCATCTCGTGCAGGATCCGACCCGGTTCCTCCTCGGTAATGGGGTTGACCTCTTCGCCCTGGAAGCGGGCGAGCGTCTCCAGCGTGCCGAGCGCGAGGTCGGGGTCGACGATCATCGTCATCCACGACGTCAGCAACGAGTCGCGGCCGAAGAGCGTCATGAACCTGGGCGCGCCGGCCGCGACCACGGCCCGATCGGGGTAGTCGGGATCGAAGATGCGCAACGCCGCGATGTCCTCGGTCGAGCGCTCGAGCAGCAGCCGGAACTGATCGTGATCGCTGGTGACGACCGGGAGCCGGCGGCGCCACTCGACGAGCCGCTCGACCGGCGTCGTGCGCTCCACCGAGTGACCGCAGAGATACCGCGGCGTGATCTCCTGCTCGTCGATGACGGGTGTGAGCTGGATGCACGTGGTCCAGTCGCCGCGCGCGGGCACGATCACCTCGTAGGTCGCGCTCGTCTCACTGATGCGCGGCTCGACCGAGAAGTCGACGTGCGACGCGCGCTTGAAGGCACCGCGCCGATACCGGAAGGTGATGCGCGACGCCGACGTCTGGACCGAGAGATCGCCGAGCTTCTCGATCCGGCCCTCCTTGACTTCGAAGAGGTCGGCGAAATCGCACCCGAACAGCAGCTCGATCGCGCAGAACGCCGGCTCCTCCGCGAAGTTGTGCACCACGATGTCTTCGCGCATCCCGCGTCCGACGTAGCGATGGCGGAACACCATCAGGTTGGAGTCGGCGCGCCCGGCCTTTGGATGATCGCGGAGCACGAACGCGCCGCTGAACGGGTCGGGTGTCGTCGCCGCGAGCGGCTCCGGTGTCGCGCCGTTGACGCGCAACCGCATCAACGACAAGAAGCGCGTGTCGCGAAAGAAGAGCCCCTGAGGTAGCTCGGGTGCCATGTTCCCCGCGCGGTCGGAGATGCAGAACGCCGGCCCTTCGACGAGCGTGATCGAGCTGCCCGAGATCGTGGCGCTCGCGCTCGTCGTCCATGGTTGGGTCACAGAAGCACGCTATCCGGCGCCTCGTCGCTAACCTGCAACTCGTGAGGATTGCGCAGGTCGCTCCCGTTTGGTTCCCGGTGCCACCGACGGGCTACGGCGGAATCGAGCTCGTCGTCTCGCTGCTGACCGACGGTCTCGTCGACGCCGGTCACGACGTCACGCTCTTCGCGAGCGGCGGATCGCGCAGCCGGGCGAAGATCGTCTCCCCGCTCGCGGAACCGCCGGATCCCCGCCTGCTCGGCAACGCCTGGTACGACGCGTATCACGCACTCGCCGCGTATCTGCACGACGAAGAGTTCGACGTCATCCACGACCACGCGGGCGTCGTCGGGCCGGTGCTCGGCGCGCTGCTGCGCGGCAAACCGCCGGTGGTGCACACGCTGCACGGTCCGTGGACGGAGGAGACCCGGCTGCTCTACGGGCTCGTCGGTCAACACGTGCACCTCGTCGCGATCAGCGAGGCCCAGCGCATCGACGGCGACGGCATCCGTCACCTTGGCACCGTCTACAACGGGATCGATCTCGACACGTACCAGTACCGCGACGCGAGCGAGAAGGACAACTCCCTCGTGTACATCGGTCGGGCCAATCACGACAAGGGACCGGTCGAGGCGATCGAGATCGCGCGCCGCGCCGGCCTCCCGTTGACGATGATCGTGAAGCACAACGAGCCGCTCGAGCAGGCCTACTACGACCTCGAGATCGCGCCCCGGCTCGGCGCCGACATCGAGATGCTCGAGAACGTCTCCCACGAGGTGAAGGTCGAGCGGCTCGGCCGCGCGAGCGGGATGATCTTCCCGATCCGCTGGCCCGAGCCCTTCGGCCTCGTCATGGTCGAGGCCATGGCCTGCGGCACCCCCGTCATCACGACGAACTGGGGCGCGGCCCCCGAGCTGGTCGAGGACGGCGTCACCGGGTTCCGGCGCGACGGCACCGACGATCTCGTCGCCGCTGTCGCCCGGCTCGGCGAGCTCGACCCGGAGGTCTGCCGGGCCCGCGTCGAGGAGCGCTTCTCGGCCGCGAGCATGGTCAAGGGCTACGGCGAGCTCTACGAGCAGCTGACGGTTTCCCCCTGAACCGGATTTACACTACGTCCGTAGTGTTATTACAATGGCGGCCATGATTTCCGACGCCGCCGAGCCCAACCAATCTTCCCCGAGCGACGCCGCGCTCGCCCTCGAAGATCTGCACGTCCGGGTCGAAGACCGGGAGATCCTGCGCGGTGTCTCCCTCGCCGTGCGTCCCGGCGAGATCCACGCCCTGATGGGCCCCAACGGCTCGGGCAAGTCGACACTGGCGAGCACGCTCCTGGCGAGCCCCGCCTACGAGGTGACCTCGGGCCGGATCTGGCTCAAGGGCGAGGACGTCACCCACCTGCCGGCCAACGAGCGCGCCGCCCGTGGCCTGTTCCTCGGGTTCCAGCACCCCGAGGCGATCCCGGGCGTCTCGGTCCTCAACTTCCTGCGCCAGGCGATGGCCACCCGCCGCGGCATCGACGACTTCTCGGTGCTCGAGGTGCGCATGTCGCTCCTCGACTGGGCCAAGCGCCTCGGCATGGACATGCGCTTCACCGAGCGGTACCTCAACGAGGGTTTCTCCGGTGGTGAGAAGAAACGCAACGAGATCCTCCAGATGGCGCTCCTCGCTCCCGATGTCGCCGTGCTCGACGAGACCGACTCGGGCCTCGACATCGACGCCCTCGGTGTCGTGAGCCGCGGGATCGAAGAAGTTCGCAAGGACCGACCGGAGCTCGCGATCCTGCTCATCACGCACTATCAGCGCATCCTCGAGCACCTCACCCCCGACTTCGTGCACGTGCTCCTCGACGGCCGCATCGTCGCCAACGGCGGCCCCGAGCTGGCGCGCACCGTGGAGGCCGAAGGGTTCGACGCGTTCCGCGCGACTGCAGCAGGTGCACAGTGAGCCCGGCGCTCGACATCGAACGGATCAAGAAGGATTTCCCGATCCTGCGGCGCGAGATCGACGGCAAGCGTCTCGTCTACCTCGACTCCGCGTCGTCGTCGCAGAAGCCCGAGTCGGTCCTCGAAGCCATCGAGCACTGCTACCGGACCTACTACGCCAACATCCACCGCGGTGTGTACACGATCGCCGAAGAGGCGACGCGCGCGTTCGAAGCAGCACGCGCCCGCGTCGCCACGTTCATCAACGCGCCCAACGCGCGCGAGCTCGTGTTCGTGCGCAACGCGACCGAGGCGATCAATCTCGTCGCGTACAGCTGGGCGCGCTCCAACCTGCGCGAAGGCGACGTCGTCGTCCTCAGTCACATGGAGCACCACGCCAACGTGGTCCCGTGGCACATGCTCGCGGCAGAGCGCGGCATCGAGCTGCGCTGGATCCCGCTCACGGCCGACTACCGCCTCGACCTCGACGGTCTCGATGCGTTGCTCGACGGCGCGTCGTTGCTCGCCGTCAGCGCGATGTCAAATGTGCTCGGAACGATCAACGACATCCGCTTCCTCGCCGACGCCGCTCACGCGCACGACGCGCTGATCCTCGTCGACGCGTGCCAGTACGTTCCCCACGTCGCGACCGACGTGCAGGCGTGGGACGCCGACTTCGTTGCCTTCTCGTCGCACAAGATGCTCGGTCCGAGTGGGATCGGCGCGCTCTGGGCACGCGAGTCGCTGCTCGACGCGATGCCTCCGTTCCTCGGTGGCGGCGAGATGATCAACGATGTGCGCCTCGACGGGTTCACCACGAACGAGCTGCCGTGGAAGTTCGAAGCCGGGACCCCGGCCATCGCCGAGGCGGTCGGGTTCGGCGCCGCCGTCGACTACCTCGAGCGGCTCGGCATGGACGTGGTGCGCGATCACGAGATGCGCCTCACCCGGTACATGCTCGACGCGCTCGGCGCCCGTTTCCCCGACACGCTCACGGTCTACGGGCCGCTCGACATCTCAATGCGCGGCGGCGCGGTGTCGTTCCTCTTCGACGGTATCCACGCGCACGACGTGAGCCAGGTGCTCGACGGCGACGGAGTGTGCGTCCGCGCCGGCCACCACTGCGCGAAGCCGTTGATGCGCCAACTCGGCGTCCCCGCGACGACGCGGGCATCGGCCTACGTCTACAACGACGAAGACGATGTCGACGTGCTCGTCGAGTCGCTGGCACGCGCGGAGCGGTTCTTCACCGGCTGACGAGACCCCGTCAACCCGACAGCCACAAGCCTAGGATCGAAGCCAATGCCCGGTCTCGAAGACCTCTATCGAGAGATCATCCTCGACCACTACCGCTCGCCGCGGAACCGTGGCGAGCTCCCGGTGCCCCCGGCCCACAAGGTCGAGGGCTTCAACCCGCTCTGCGGCGACGAGGTCGTGCTCTACGTCGACATCGACCCCGCGTCGGGAACGGTCCGCGACCTGAAGATCGCCGGGCAGGGTTGCTCGATCTCGCAGGCGTCGACCTCAATGATGAGCGCTGCGGTCAAGGGGAAGAGCATCGCCGAGGCCCGCCGGCTCATTCGAGCGTTCAAGGCGCTCATGTCGATCCACGAGTCGAAGCTCGAAGGCGAGAGCGACGGCTCAGACCTCGCGGCCGATCTGGAGGGCGTGCGCCTCGGCGACCTCGAGGCGCTCCAGGGCGTCGTCAAGTTCCCGGTCCGCATCAAGTGCGCCACGCTCGGCTGGAACACGCTCCAACAGGCGCTCGACGAGTCCGAGGACACCTCGCAGTAGGTGCAGCGGCTCGCGGCGGCCCCGGCGCGGATCCGGAAGCAAATCCCGGCCCGGAGCGTTCACACCGCCGTAACCCGGATGCGCGCGGTGAGTCACTATTCCGCGGCTACGGTGATCTCCAGCGATCGGAGGCATGTCGTGTCCAGTACTCGTCTCGTCAATCTCCTCGATGTGGCGCTCGAGCGGTTCGCGTCGCGAGATCTGATCGCGAGCAACGAGCTGCTCGACGTCCTCCTCGATCTCCGGATCGCGGCACTCGACGACGCCGCGCTCGAGGAGCTCCTCGAGCAGGAGTCCCAGCCGACTCCGACGTAATCGGACCCTTCCCCCTGGAAGATCTGCCGCGTCGCCGATTTCGGCGCGGCGTCCGGTAAACTCGGAGTTCCCCAGTCGTCTCCAGAATCGCTTTCGTCGTGCAGAAACGCCTCCGCCTTTTCACCGTTGTCGGCGCGATCGTCGTCGCGCTGGCACTGCTGATCGGCACGTACGCGTACGTCTTCGGTCTGGGTGGGAGCGGCACGGCGAGTGCCGGAACCCTTCCGACGTTCGCGTCGCAGACGACCGCCGCGCCCACCACCACGACGACCACGATCGCGCCCACCACCACGACCACGATCCCGAAGCAGCCCGAGCCGAAGGCGGTCGCGCTCCCTGCTCCCGGACGCGCCCTCGGAATCGGCGACCACGGTCCCGACGTCCTCGCGTTCGAGCAGCGCCTCGCCGCGATGCACTTCGATCCAGGCCCGGTCGACGGCGTCTACGATCAGCAGACCGCGTACGCCGTCGACACGGTCGAGAAGATCGAGGGCCTGCAGCGCGACGGTCAGATCGGACGCACCGTCTGGGCCGCGCTGCAGACGTTCAAGTACCCCAAGGCACTGCAACCCAACGGCGAGCCCGACCGGATCGAGATCTCGCTCGACAATCAGTACCTCGTCCTGTACTTGCACGGTTGGATCAGCCTTATCACCACCACCTCGACGGGCGGCGGCTACGCGTTCTGCGGTGGCGACTCGGGCTGCCAGTATGCCGTCACGCCGCCGGGACGCTTCACGTTGCAGTGGTATTTCAACGGGTGGCGGACGAGCAAGCTCGGTCACCTCTACAAGCCGTACTACTTCAACGGCGGCATCGCGATCCATGGGTACCCGGAGGTCCCGAACCTCCCGGCGTCGCACGGCTGCGTGCGCATCCCGATGAAGATCGCGGATTACTTCCACACCCTCGTACACAACGGGTTCCCGGTCTACGTCGTCGGCACGCCCTCGCACGCGTTGGGTGTGAAGCCGCCGACACCGCCGACACCGCCGACGACCCTGCCGGCCGTCACGACGACGACCAAGCCCAAGGGCACGCCGACAACGAAGCCGAAGACCACGCCGACGACGGTGAAGAAGCCGTAGCTCAGCTCTTCGGCGCGACCCGGTAGTAGAGGCGGCCCGACTCGCTCCACGCTTCAGCCTGGCCCGCGTCGGCGAGGTGCTCGAGGTGGGCGAAGGTCTCGCTCTCGGCCATGGTGCCCCAGTGCTTCTTCGGGAACACCTCGTGCGAGAGGTCGACGACCGTGGCCGGGCCGATCGCCAACGAGGCCTCGCGCAACATCTCCATGCGCTCCTCGTGGTGGCGTTTGATCGCGTCGACGCGGCCGGGCACGTCGTCGAACGGCACGCCGTGCGCGGGAAGCCCGAGGCGGACACCGTCGAGCGCGCCGACGAGGTCGAGGGTCGCGAGATACGACCGCAACGAGTCGCCGCGCCGCACGCCCGACACGTGCGGCGTGATCGTCGGGAGCACGTGATCTCCCGAGAGCAGCGTGCCCGTCTCCGGGTCGTACAGGCAAAGGTGATCAACGGTGTGCCCAGGTGTGTGCAGCACCTGCCACTCGCGGTTCGCTAGGCGCAGGTGCTCGCCGTGGTGCACCCGCTTCGACGGCTCGGGAGGGGTGAAGAGCAGGCGCAGCGCGCGAATCATGACCCGGCGCTTGAACGGCGGACCGGGGTTGATCGTGCCCCAAGGCGTCGGGGAGCCCCACGGGCTGGCTGTCGTCTCGGTGTCGCGGGTGCCGTCGGGAATGACGCCGGTGCGCTTGGCTTCCGCTTCGGCGGCGGCGACATCGGCCACCGTCGGGATCTCGTCAGGCTCGACGTCGAGTGACTGCGCGGCGATCGCGGCCTCGTGCTCGAGTCGGCGCGCCTCGCCCTCGCTCAGCGCAGCTTGCGCGCTCGGGCCCTTGACCGTCCAGGTCGAGAACGCGTGGTGGGTGACGATCGGCGCGTCGGCCTTCTCCGCGAGCCGGCCGGCTCCGCCGAAGTGGTCGGGATGCGAGTGGGTGACGATCACCGTGTGCACGTCGCGCAGGCGGAAACCCGCGTCGGCGAGGCGCTTCTTCAGCGCCTTCCACGACTGCGGACCGGGAAGACCGGGATCGACGATCGCGATGCCCTTGGAGTCGACGAGCCCGTACATGTTGACGTGACCGAGACCGGGCATCCAGATCGGGAGCTGCATCCGGAGCACACCCGGCGCGACCTCGGTGATCTCCTCCGAGGCCGGATCCTGCTCGGACTTGTGGGGCCGGGGTCCGTCGTGGGTCGGCCGTGCGGCCACATCCGTCATCGCCGCGATGCTACCGGCGCGATCTAGATTCGGTTGATGGGAACCCGGACGCCGACGGCGTTGTGGCTGGTCGACGCCGAGCTCGTCGTCGCGCTCGACGCCCATCTCGGCCCGCCGATCGACTCCTACGTCAACGGCTCGCAGACGTGGCTCACGCCCGACGGCCCCGGCGGGGTCGAGCTGGAGTGGCGGCTCCATCCCGCGGCCGGCTACCGGGCACCGGAGGGGCTCTCGCACGACGACGTGTGGGAGACGGTCGCAACCGCGCTCGCGCAGGGCGCCGAACCCACGGCGCTCGCGCTCGGTTCCGAGGTGCTCGACCTGACCCGGCTCTGGGAAGGGCTCGAGTGCTTCGCGGCCTACGGCGACGAGATCGAGCCCGCGATCCTCGCGACGGCCGCGGGCGACGTGATCGGACGGGCCCCCGACGCGTCGGGGCTGGTCGACCACGACGAGATCGGTGACGCGTGGGAGCGCACCATGGGCCAGGTCTCCATCGTGGCGCTCCTCGTCGCGCAGCTGAAGCCCGAACCGTCTACAGATTGACGTCGCCGCGCCAGGTCGGCTCGCGCGGTGGATCGAAGCTGCACGGCCGCTGCTCACCGTCGATCGCCGCGAACGCGAGCTCGACCCAGCGGTGCGCACCGGCGAGCGGCTGCGGCAGCCGGTCGCGCGGGTAGAACCCGACCTGCCGCGTCTCGAGCGGGTGCCCCACGAGCTCGCCGCCGAGCATGTTGCAGTGGAACACCATCGAGTAGAGCGGAACCCGCGCGAAGCCGAGACGCAGGCCGTCGAGCACGGCGATCAGCGACACCGGCTCGCACTCGATTCCGGTCTCCTCGAGCACTTCCTTCACCGCAACCTCCGACGGCGAGTACCCGACGTCGGCCCAACCGACCGGGTAGAGCCAGACACCGGAGTCGGCGCGCTGCGTGAGCAGGAGCTCGCCGGCTTCGTTGCCGACGATCGCGGCGACCGCACACTTCGGGGTGACGTAGCCCGGCACACCGTCGCCGACGCTCTGCATCCACTCCTCGACCAGCGCCTCGCGGTCCACGTCGACACCTGCGGCATGCCGGATGTCGGCGGCGACGGCGAGGACCTCCTCGAACCGTTCCTTCTCGTACAGGCTCTCGGTGAACCCGAGCCCGGTGCGCGCCACTCCCGAAAGGGTCTCGGCCCAGCGCAACAGGTCGGTCTCAGACAGCGGCGGCCGCTCCACTCGGGCGACGCTAACCCCTACTGCAAGATTCCTGGGACAAGCGTCAGGCCCCAGGGTGGACCCTTGTCCCAGGGATGGCGGGAGGGGCGGCCGGAGCGCTCAACCGGAGGTGATGGCGTGCAGGACCGCACGCTCGATCTCCGAGCACAGGCCGGGATCACTGAGCTTCCGGCCGTCTGTGTCGCACAGGTAGAACGCATCGACGACGGACTCGCCGAGCGTCTGGACCTTGGCCCGGCGGATGTCGAGATCGAGCTCGGCGAGGGCGCGCGTGACGCGATACAAGAGCCCCACCGAATCTGCGGCGTGGACCTCCAGCACGGTGGCCACAGCCGATGCGGCGTCGTCGAAGCGGACGAGTGGAGGACTGCTGACCGGTGATCGGCGCCGGGCGTACGCGTGGGCCCGGTCCGCCAACCGAGCCGGAAGGGCCAGTCTCCCAGCGAGGGCTCGGTCCACATCGGCTTCGACCCGCTCCCAATCGGTCTCGCCGCTGATGCCGGTCGTCACCCGGAACTGCTCGATCGCCCAGCCGTCCTCGCCGTGGGCGTCGGCGGCCAGCACGCCGAGACCGTGGAGGGCCAGCACGCCCGCCACCCTGCTGAACACGCCTGGCCGGTCCGGAGCGACCAGCAACAGGGTGTCATCCGCGCCATGGACCAGCGGCTGACCGGCCCGAAACAGCTCGAACTGCTCGAAGGAGGGGAACGTCGGACGCACGATGTCACCCACCGAACCGCCCTTGAGGACACCGGCTGTCCTGGCCACGAGCGAGCCCACCAGATCGGCCTTCCAGGCCCCCCACGCTGCGGGGCCGGTCGCCACCGAGTCAGCCTCGGTCACTGCGGCGAGAAGCTGCAGCGTGCCGATCGAGCCGACGGCTTCGGCCACGGCGG
>JBBSEC010000075.1:0-22771 GCA_038240075.1 Acidimicrobiia bacterium | reverse complement strand
TACATCGATCCCACGCTCACCGGCTGGAAGCAGGCGTACTACGGCGCCAACTACGACCGGCTCGTCGCGGCCCAGCGCAAGTACGACCCGCATCGTCGGCTGAGGTTCCCCCAGGCCATCGGCGGCTGAACCCGCGTTCTGATGGTCGAAAACGACCGATACGGTCGCCCCGCACCATCAGAATGCGGGTCAGGGCGGCGGCGAGAGCTCCATCGCCCAGTGCCGTGGGAGCTCACCACTCACGTGCAGGCCGAGGCGCTCGTAGAACTGCAGCGCCCGTTCGTTCACCTTGAGCACGCGCAGCACGAGCGGTCGTCGGCGCGCGTGCGCCGTCGCGGCAAGCAGCTCGACGATCGCCCCGCCGATCCCGCGGCTCTGCAGCTCCGGGCTCACCTGGAGGTTGGCGAGGTAGAGCCGGTCGAGCTCGACGCGCGCCTCGACCATCCCGGTATCGCGCCCGTCGACCGACACCACCGCGATCTGCGAGAGATCGGGACTGAAGTGCCGCCGTTCCATGGTTTCGTCCCACCGCCCGATCGCCGCGATCACGTAGTCGCGCATCGTCGCCTGCTTCAGCGCGAACAAGAACGGTCGGTCGGACGCGGTCGCGGGCCGCAAGCCGAACGGGAGCCGCGCAACGAACCCGTCGGGACGCAACCACGGAACTCCACCATCGACGCCCGCCGCGGACGCGAGCGCGACGTCGGAGTCGAAGCCGATGTCGATCAGCTCACGGCCGGTCACGCTCGTCGCAATGACCGCGTGAAGGTCACGCGCGCTCGCTTCGTAGCCGCGCGCCGCGAGCTCCGCTTCCGACGACAACATCGCGTCGCGTTCGCGGCACTCGAGCGCAATCGCGCCGGCGCCCAGCCAGTCTTCGAGCGCGAAGCGGATGCGCTCGTGCGCGTCGACGTCGTCCTTCCACTTCTCGGCGGCGGCGACGATCGTGACCCGGTCGACCAACCCGAGCCGCAGGGTCGCGGCGACGAAACGACCGACGGCGACCGCGTTGCGAAGGCAGGCCACGATCACGAAGGGCGCCGCCGCCGCGTTCGACGTGAGCGTGCCACCGTTGAGCGACGGCACGACCAGCCGGTCGTCGGCGTCGACGCGCGCCGCGCTCGACGGCGACAGCGTGACCCGGGCCGACGCGTCGCCGCGCTTCTCCCCCGCCACGTGCGCCTCGAACCTCCGGGCCACGGCATCGCGCCCGCCGAGCGCGGCGATGTCGTCAGGTGCCAACGCACGCACGACCGCGCCGCGTTCAGTGACCAGGGCGATCAGTGTCGAGAACGACAGCACGTCGACGATCACGATCCCGTCGTCGCGCGCCGTCGCCTGCTCGAGCCCGGTCCGGCCCCACTCGACGTGCACCTGGCGCCCGGGCCAAACGTCGGCTCCCATCAGGAGGCAGGATACGGACGAAGCGAGCTACCGGTAGACCGGTTCGGGTGACTCGTTGACGGTGCAGTCGCTGCCGAACACGAGGAAGCGGTCGAACGACCGCATCAGCCACCGGTCGTGCGTCACCGCGATCACGGTGCCCTCGAACGCGTCGAGCGCGCACTCGAGCGCCTCCGACGAGACGAGATCGAGGTTGTCGGTGGGCTCGTCGAGCAGCAGCAGCGTCGCGCCCGATGTCTCGAGCAGCAGGATCTGCAGGCGCGCCTGCTGACCTCCCGACAGCGTCTCGAACGGCTGATCGGCGCAGTCGTGCAGCTCGTACCGGCGCAGCGACGCCATCGCTTCGCCCCGCGAGTGCCCGGCCTGCATCATCACCTCAAGCAGCGGGATCGATCCCGAGACCGACGCGGTCTCGTGCAACTGGGAGAAGTACCCAGGGACGACACGCGCGCCGAGCTTCACCGAGCCTGAGTGCGCGATGTCGTATCCGGCGAGCAGCTTCAAGAAGTGGCTCTTTCCCGTGCCGTTCAGACCGACCACACCGATGCGCTCACCGAACACGACCTCGGAGTCGAAGGGATCGGTGAGGCCCTCGAGCTCGAGCCCCTCGATGGTGACGACCCGCTTGCCCGTACGCGCGCCGCCGAGCCGCATCGCGACGTTCTGCGCCGCCGGTCGCGCCGGCGGTGGCTCACGTTCGAACCGCTCGATACGCGACTTCGTCGCGCGCACCCGCGACGCGAACTTGTCGCTCCCCATCTGCGCGCGCCGCCGGAACTCGGTGAGCGCGACCGCCAACCGCTTCTGCTCCTCGAGATAGCGCCGGTGCTGGTCGTCGAAGCGCGCGAGACGCGCGTCGCGCGCGTCGTGATAGCCCGCAAAGCCGCCTCCGTGCGTCCAGCCGCCGCCGGCTTCGATCGTCACGATCTTGTGCGCGACGCGCGCAAGCAGCTCGCGGTCGTGACTCACGAACAGGATCGTCTTCGGCGAGCCCGCGATCGTCGCTTCGAGCCATTCCTTGCCCGGGACGTCGAGGAAGTTGTCGGGCTCATCGAGCACGAGAACGTCGGCGTCACTGCGGAAGAGCGCTTCGAGCGCGAGCCGCTTCTGCTCGCCGCCCGACAGGGTTGCGAGCGTGCGATCGGCGACGGTGTCGAACGGAGCGTCGAGGACGCGTGAGGTGCAGACGTCCCAGAAGACCTCGGCCGCGTAGCCGCCGGCGTCGCCCCACGCTGCATGCGCGCGCCCCAGCCGCATGCCCGCCTGCGAGCTCGCATCGGTCGCGGCCGCCGCCTCCGCGGCCGCCAGCTCGGCGCCCGCGTCGCGAAGCGCCGGCGACGACAACCCGAGCAGGAGGTCGCGCACCGTCGCCTCGTCGATTCCGAGGAGCTGGCGCATCACGAGCAGCCGCCCCTCGACGGCGACGGTCCCCCGCTGGGCACGGAGCTCTCCCGAGATGATGCGCAGGAGGGTGGTCTTGCCGCTGCCGTTGGCGCCGATGAGGGCGACGTGCTCGCCGTCGCCGGCCCGCAGCACCACGTCGTCGAGCAGGAGCTTCCCGCCGGGGAGCGAGTACCCCACCCCGCTCACGTCGACGGCACCCATGGGCCCAGCCTACGAACGGCATCCGCCCCCAAGGCCCCAAATAAACGGTCCGGCCACGGGGACCGGTCTTCAGTCGGGCCCGACCGGCACCGATATCGAGATGTGGGCGACTTAGGAGACGGCGAAGCCGCACGGGCATGAACACGGCAGACCTGCGCAAGCACGCGGCTTCGAAGCCCATTCTCGCCGTGTACGCGTCGATCCCGCTCGCCGTGGTCGCCATCATCTGGTTGGCCAGCGACGGCCACCTCGGCAGCACGCCGATCTGGATCCTGGTCGGCGTGCTCGCGGTCACGAGCGTCGCCAACATGGCGTCGTACCTGTGGCTCCGGGCGCGGCCCGGCCCGGGTGTGCCCATGCAGCTGCGGCTGGCGGTGTCCGCGTGCTCGACCGCAGCCGTGATCTACGCCGCCGGCTGGGGGTCGATGCTCGTCATCGGGTACGCCGTCGGCGTCGCCGAGATCGTGCGCAGCAACGGGTCGGCAACATGGCGCGGCGCGCTGGGTTGGAACGCCGCCGCGATCCTCGGCGGCGAGATCGCGATCCAGCTCCACTGGGCTCCGTCGGTCCTGCCCGTCGGAACCGCCCACGAGGCGGCCGCGTTCGGCTTCTGCTGCCTCGCGCTCGTCACCCGTGTGCTCGTGTTGACCAGCCGCGCGGCCGAGGAAGCCGAAGGCGAGCTGCGCGAACGCAGCGAGCGCTTCGAATCACTGGTGGCGCACGCGAGCGACGTGATCGGAGCGGTCGACGGCCGCGGCAACATCACGTTCCTCAGCCCGGCCATCGAGACGCTACTTGGCTACACGCCGACCGAGCTCGAAGGCACCCAGCTCGCCGACGTCATCGACACCGATGACGCCCACGACGTCCGCCGCATCCTCGACGAGCTGTCGGCGAGCTCCCGCGGGATCGACCGCCGCGACGTGCGGTTCCGCCATCGCGTCGGCCACGAACGACGCGTCGTCGTGACGTTCACGAGTCGCGACGCGATCGGCGACGACGCCGTCGTCATCAACCTGCACGATGTGACGGTCGAGCGCGCGCTCGAAGACCGGTTGCGCTTCGACGCCATGCACGACCCGCTCACGGGCACATGGAACCGCGCCGCGTTCACCGAGGCGACGGAGAACGCGTGCGCCTCGGGCGCGCGCGACGGCGGGACGATCGCCTTGTTGTTCGTCGACGTCGACGGCTTCAAGCAGATCAACGACACCCTCGGCCACGACCGGGGCGACGAGCTGCTCACGCACGTCGCGCACTCGATCCAGAGCTGCCTACGCGCCGGCAACATCCTCGGACGGTGGGGCGGCGACGAGTTCGTCGTCTTGCTGACCAACGTCGGCGCGGCCGACGACGCCATCGTCGTCGCCGATCGGATCCTGGCGGCGCTCGACGGCGTGACCATCGACCGCACGGTGCATCCCCGCACCACCGTGAGCATCGGGATCGCGACCAGCACCAACGGGACCCACTCCGCGGCGACGCTCGCCCGCCTGGCCGACGAGGCCATGTACACCGCCAAGCGCGAAGGGCGGGCGCGCTGGGCCTTGAGCCCCGCCTCTCCCCATACTCCCGCCGACGAACGCGCCCAGGTCGTCTGACTGCCCGGATACACATCCGGAATTATTTCCGCAAGCGATCCCTTGCTAATATCGTTGTACTCCGACGAAGGGGGATGGCGATGCCGGTAGCGATGATCACCGGGGCCTCACGAGGCTTCGGAAAGGCGCTTGCAGCGGATCTGGCCCGGGACGGCTGGGACCTCGTGATCGATGCGAGGGACGGGAGCGCACTCGCCGCGACGGCCGAAGCCGTGGCCGCAGCAGCAGCAGCAGGGCCGGGGGCCCGGATTCGCGCCCTCCCCGGCGACGTCACCGAGCCGTCGCACCGGGCGGAGCTCGTCGCCGCGGCAACGGAGCTCGGCGGGCTCGACCTTCTCGTCAACAACGCGAGCCTGCTCGGTCCGTCTCCCCAACCGACGCTCGACCAGTACCCGCTCGACGTCCTCGAGACGGTCTACCGCGTCAACGTGATCGCGCCGCTCGGGTTGATCCAGCTCGCACTGCCGTTGCTCATCGCGTCGCACGGAACGATCGTCGACGTGACCTCCGACGCAGGAGTCGAGGGGTACGAAGGCTGGGGCGGATACGGCTCGTCGAAGGCCGCGCTCGAGCAGCTGAGCAACGTGCTCGCCGCCGAGCAGCGCGCCATCCACGTCTACTGGTTCGATCCCGGCGACATGCGCACGCAGATGCACCAAGAGGCGTTCCCGGGCGACGACATCTCTGATCGTCCGCTTCCCGAGACGATCGTTCCGCAGTTGCGCACGCTGCTGCGAGACGTTCCGCCCAGCGGCCGCTACCGCGCCGCCGACCCGGTCGGAGCGACGTCATGACCGCCACCCAGACCCGGCCGGCTTTCGCGACGAACCGTCTGAAGTTCGACCTGCCGCCCGAGCTCGAAGCGGGCGCGCCGCCCGAGGCGCGAGGGATGACGCGCGACGCGGTGCGCATGATGGTGGCGTCGCGATCAACCGGCGTGCTGACGCACAGCACGTTCGCCTTGCTGCCCGCGTTCCTCGCGGAGGGCGACCTGGTGGTGGTGAACACCTCCGGCACGATCCCCGCCGCGCTGACGGCGACCACGCCGGCGGGCGCGGACGGCATCGTCGTGCACCTCTCGACCCGGCTCGACGACGGGCGTTGGGTCGTCGAACCGCGGCGCGCGGTCGGACACGCGACCGAGCGGTGGCCCGACGCGAATCCGCCCCGCCGGCTCCTGCTCGGCGAGGCCGCTTCGATGACGCTGCAGGAGCGCTACCTCGACAGCCACCGGTTGTGGATCGCTGCGCTCGACCTCCCGCAGCCGGTGCTCACGTGGCTGACGGTGCACGGCCGCCCGATCCGCTACGCCTACGTCGAACGGCCGTGGCCGCTCTCGGCGTACCAGAACGTGTACGTGACCGAGCCGGGCAGCGCCGAGATGCCGAGCGCGGGGCGTCCGTTCACGACCGACGTCATCACCCGGCTCGTTGCGAAGGGCGTCGGCGTCACACCGATCGTGCTCCACACCGGAGTCGCATCCCTCGAGGCCGACGAGCTGCCGTACCCCGAGCACGCGCGTGTCTCGGCGACGACGGCGGCACGCGTGAACGCGACGCACGCGGCGGGTGGACGGGTGATCGCGGTCGGCACCACGGTGGTGCGTGCGCTCGAGAGCGCGACCGACGAGTGCGGAACCGTTGATTCCTTCGACGGTTGGACCGAGCTCGTGATCACACCCGAGCGCGGCGTGCACGCGGTCGACGGCCTGCTCACCGGCTGGCACGAGCCCGAGGCGTCGCACCTCCTGATGCTCGAGGCGGTTGCGGGTCGGCCGCTGCTCGAGTCGTCGTACGCCGCGAGCCTCGCCGAGGGTTACCAGTGGCACGAGTTCGGCGACGTCCACCTCATCCTGCCGTAGCAGCCACGCCCCTCGCGCACCCTCCCTGGTCGCGATAAGTCACGCATGCGATACGAATCGCGACCAGCGCCCGCTCGCCGGTCATGACGTCTCTCTTCGCCGGCCGGCCGTGGCCCGCTCCAGCGCGGCGGGGCCGGCGCCGACGAGCTCGCGCAACGCACGCTCCACTTCCTGAGCGAGGATGAGGCTCGTCGTCTCGCGTGCGATCGGCCGCAACGCGCCCAGCGCGGTAGCAACCTCCTCCGCGCTGGCACCGCCGGCGAAACCGGCGCCGGTCCGCTCGACCAGCATCTTCACGGCGTCGTCGACGGTCTTCGCCAACCGATGCCGCAGGAGATCGCGCAGCTTGCCCGACACTTCGACGTCGACACCCGCGTCGTGCAGCTGCAACGCGAGGTCGAGCAGGGTCGGGCTCGACACGAGCCAGGCACCGCCGTCGCTCGGCTTCACGTAGCCCGCGTCCTGCAGCTCGGCGAGGAGCCCCGGCCGCCGGCTGCCGATCAGTGCGGCCAGCTCGTCGCGGTCGACGATGCGCGGCCGGTCGTCGGACCACGGGGCGGTCAGCGTGGCGTCGATGCCGAGCCATTCGGCGACGGTGCGGGCGGGACGGTCACGCGCCACCAGGTCGCGGATCGCGTTGAGCGTCAGTCCCCGGTCTCGCAGCTCGGCGATGAGACCGAGCCGTTCGAGGTGGTCGGCCCGGTACACGGCATCACGGCCGTTCTTGTCGGGCTTGGGCAGCAGACCCTCCGACTGGTACCAGCGGATGGTCCGGATCGGCAGCCCGCTGCGGTCCGCGAGCTCCTGGAGGCCAAACGTCGGGTCGGCGGGTTCCTCGAGCACAGGTGCCAGTCAACCACACGACATCAGATGTTTACAGTAAGAACTGTAAGAATACCTTGACAGTGGCTACTGCAAGTGTTTGGGTAGACCGATGAGCACAACCACTGCCCCCGCCCCCACCGCCGATGCCTTCCCCCGCACCAGCGCCCGGTCCCACCAGCTGGTTGCGGCATCCCAGCGCACCACCCTCGACCCCTTCGAGTACGTCGACTGGTCGCTTCCGGTCGACGACTCGGCCTTCCACCTTCCCCCCGAGCTCCTCCCGCTCTACGGCACCGACGCCTGGGCCGCGATGAGCGAGACCGAGCAGATCGCGTACAGCCGCCACGAGACCGCGGCGCTCTGCGGCGCCGGAGTCTGGTTCGAGAACGTGCTGATGCAGGTGGTGCTGCGCCACCTCGCCGAGATGCCGGTCACCGATCCCGCCCACCGCTACCTGCTCGTGGAGGTCGCCGACGAGTGCCGCCACTCGACCATGTTCGGCGAGTACGTCCGCCGGGCCGGAACCCCCGCGTACCGCCCGGCCATCTCCGCCAGCTCGCTCTCCGACGACGACACCGCCGAGCGGCGGGCCGTCTCGTACCTCCTGATCCTCGCGGTCGAAGAGCAGCTCGACTACATGAACCGGGCGACGATGCGCGACGAGCGCGTCCACCCGATCTCACGCGCGATGGCCAAGCTCCACGTCCTCGAGGAGGCTCGGCACGTGAGCTTCGCCAAGAGCTACCTCGCGGAGTCGTGGGAGCTGCTCGACGCCGACGCGCGCCGTGAGGTGACCGAGGCCGCGCCGGTTCTCGTGTCGGTCGTCGCCGACCTGAGCGTCGACCCCGCGGTCTACGAGCACCTCGGGATCGAGGGCGGCGCCGAGATGGCACGCGCGAACCCGCTCCACCAGGAGACGGTCATCGCCGGGCTCGCGAAGCTGACGACCTTCCTGTCGGAGATCGGCGTCATCGACGACGAGACGCGCCCGGTGTGGGCCGGCCTCGGTCTCGTCAGCTCTTGATGCGTTCCATGCTCGGGTCGTAGAGCGGGCGGATCGACACCACGGCCGGGTGCCTCGCGTCGGCGACCTCGACGTCCCAGGTTCCATCCGCGATGTACGCCGGGTTCACCGGTTCGCCGCCTTCCACCATCGCGAGGCCCACCGCGCCGCCGAGGGTGAAGCCATAGGACGCGGCGCGCACGTAGCCGACCGGTTGGTCGTTCCGGCGCACGACCTCGGCGTGGAACATCAACGGCTCGGGATCCTGCAGCAGCACCTGCACGACGCGCCGCGTGAGCGGACCCTCGGCCTTCTTCGCGGCGACGGCGTCGCGCCCGATGAACCCGCCGGGCTTGTCGAGCGCGACCGCGAACCCGAGGCCGGCTTCGAGCACCGAATCGGTGTTGTCGATGTCGTGCCCGTAGTCGCGGTAGCCCTTCTCCATGCGGAGGCTCGCGAGCGCCTTCAGCCCCGCGTGCTGCAGATCGACCGCACGACCGGCGTCGACCAGCCGGTCGTACACGTGGGTGGCCTGCTCACTCGGGATGTAGAGCTCGTAACCGAGCTCACCGAGATAGGTGATCCGGATGCAGAGTGCGCGCGCGAACCCGATGTCGATCTCACGGGCCGTCCGGTACGGGAACGCCTCGTTGGAGAGGTCGGCGGAGCTCACCAGCTGCATCAGCTCGCGCGATCGCGGGCCCTGAATGTTGATCTGCGCGTACCCGGACGTGACATCGGTGACGAACGCGTGCGCGTCGCCCGGGAAGTGCCGGCGCATCCACGTCTCGACGTGGCCGTGAGCGGTGTCGGACGCCACGACCCAGTACCGGTCGTCGTCGAGCTTGGTGACGGTGAGGTCGGCTTCGAGGGTTCCACCGTCGTTCAACCACTGCGTGTAGGTGATGACACCGGGATCACCGTCGACGTCGTTGGCCGAGATGTAGTCGAGCAGGCGCCCGGCATCGCTTCCCTGCACGAGGAACTTCGACATGAACGACATGTCCATGAGGACCACGCCTTCGCGCGCGGCACGGTGCTCGGCTTCCCAGTACGGGAACCAGTTCTGCCGCCCCCACGACAGCGCGTCGGGCTTCGCCTCCGCGCCGGCCGGCGCGTACCAGTCGGCGCCTTCCCAACCGCTGACGTCTTTGAAGTACGCGCCGCGCGCCGCGAGGCGGTCGTGAATCGCCGAGCGCTTGACCCCGCGCGCGGTCTGCATCGAGCGCGTCGGGTAGTGGCACTGGTACACCATGCCCAACGACTCGACCGTGCGCGTAGCCCGGTACTCCGGGTTGGCTTGATACGTGTGCAGACGGTCGATGTTGAAGCCGGTGACGTCGACATCGGGCCGGCCGTTCATGATCCAGTGCGCCATCACCCGGCCGAGGCCGCCGCCGGTGAGGATGCCGATCGAGTTGAGGCCCGCGGCGACGAAGTAGTTCTTCAGCTCCGGCGCTTCGCCGACGACCGGCTGCAGATCGGGAGTGAAGCTCTCGGGACCGCAGAAGAATTTCTTCACGCCGGCTTCGATCGTGACGGGAACGCGCGCCATCGCCTTCTCGACGTACGGCGCCATGCGCTCGTAGTCGGGCTCGATCTCACCGAACGAGAAGTCGCCGGGCACACCACCGAGGTCCCCCGGCCCGCCGCCGGTCTCCACCCGGCCCACGCGCCCCCCGCCGACCTCTTCGCGGAAGTAGCCGAACGACGCGGGATCCTCGAGCACCGGGAACGTGCCGGTGAGCCCAGGGATCTGCTCGGTGATGAGGTAGTAGTGCTCGGCCGCCTGGAGGGGGATGTTGACGCCCGCCTCCGCGCCGAGCTGGCGCGCCCACATCCCCGCGCAGTTGACGACGTACTCGGCCTCGATGTCGCCGAACGGCGTGCGCACCCCGGTGACCGCGCCGGCGTGCCGCGTGATCCCGGAGACCGGCACGCCTTCGATGATCTTGACGCCCTGCATGCGCGCGCCCTTGGCCAACGACATCGTCGCGTCGACCGGGTTCGCCATCCCGTCCTCGGCGACGTAGAAGCCGGCGAGGATGTCGTCGGTGCGCGCGAGCGGGAACATGTCGGCGACCTCGGCGGCCGAGATCTCGTGCACGTCGACTCCGCAGTAGCGGTTGAACGCGGAGACGCGCCGGTACTCCTCGAGCCGGTCGGCATCGGTGGCGACCTCGATGAACCCGCAGGGTTTGAATCCGGTCGCGAGACCGGTCTCGGCCTCGAGCCGGCCGTAGAGCGCGCTCGTGTACTTGCGCATCTCCGTCGACGTCTCCGACGTGGAGCCGAACGTGACCATCAACCCGGCCGCGTGCCACGTGGTGCCCGAGGTCAGACGGTCGCGTTCGAGCAGGACGACATCGGTCCAGCCCGCGTGCGCGAGGTGGTACGCGACCGACGTGCCGATGATGCCGCCGCCGACGACGACCACGCGCGCGCGCGACGGCAAGACCGGATCCGACATGGCGCTCACACTAGACAGGCCGCGCCCTCACCCGGGCCGGCAGGCCTCCGTCGGGGCGACTGACCACGACGCCGTAGGGCTTCGGAATCTGGGTGCTCACCAGCTCGATCTCGAGGCGCTGCGCGAGGCGTGACGGGATGAGGATCATCTCCATCTGCGCCAGCGCGAAGCCGATGCACGACCGCGAGCCGCGGCCGAACGGAACCCACGCGGGGTCGTTGCGCGCGTCGGACACCGGCTTCCCTTCGAAGCGCGCGGGCCGGAACTCGAGGGGGTCGTCCCACGAGCGGGCATCGCGTCCGAGCAGGTACGGCGAGTACATCACGAGGGTGTGGTTGTGGATGTCGTACGGACCGAAACGCAGCGCGCGGGTCGTCTCGCGCGGAGAGATCACCCCCGGCGGGTGCAACCGCAGCGCCTCGCGCATCACCGCCTCGCTCCACCGCAACTCCCCGAACGCCTTCGCGTCGACCTTCGCGGCGTCGGCATCGAGCCACTGGTCGGCTTCGTCCCGCAGCCGGCTCCACACGCCGGGAGTGGTGACCGCGCGCGCCAGCAGCCACGAGACGCCGGCGGTGGTCGTGTCGTAGCCCGCGGCGATCAGGGTGACCACCTGATCGCGGATCTCGGCGTCGGTCAACCCGTCTTCAGCTTCGACGTGGGCGCTGAGAATATCGGTCGCGTCGGGGTCGCGACGAGCGCGGCAGCGCGTGAGCTCCTCGTCGATGAGCCCGTCGACCGCGCGGCGCGCGGCGCGCGCCTTGGCTCTCCGCGTGTACGGAATCGGATGGGGCAGCTGGCGCATGAGTGGCTGGCTTGCGTAGCTCATCGCCGGCTCGAGCAGTGCACCGATCTCGTCGGCACGCGAGCCGAGCTCGGAACCGAACAGCACCCGCACGACGATGCGCCGCACGAGCACCCGCATGACCTGGTACAGATCGACGTCGACGTCGACGGCCGCGGAACCCGCTGTGGTACCCGCGAGCGTCTCGGCGACGATCCGGTCGGTCTCGGTGAGGACGAGCGCGTTCCAGCTGTCGAGGCGACGGCGGGCGAAACCGGGTTGGACCAGGGAGCGCCGCCGGCGGTGCTCGGCTCCGTCGCTGACGATGATCGACGTGCGGCCGACCACCATCGCAAGGTTGCGCGCGACGCGACCCCACAGGAACGCCTCTTGCTCGGTGCCCATGAGCTCGCGCGCCAGCTCCGGGTCGCCGATGACAACGAGCCGCAACGGGCCGAGCGCGATCTCGAACGTAGGGCCGAACTCCGCCGACAGCGCGTCGAGCTGTCCGCAGGGTTCCGAGACGAACGCGAGCGCGGCGCGGCCGTTCGAGCGCAACCCCCGGGGGCCGGGGGGCTTCACCCGCCTGATCTCACGGTCTCATCCAGGCGTCGGTACCACGAGCACGGGCCGGGTCGAGCGGTGCACGACCTGATAGGTGACCGACCCGAGCAGCGCGCCCGCGATCGGTCCCCGCCCGGCCGACCCGACCACGATGCTCAACGCGTCGTAGGTGTCGGCTGCCCGCAGGATCGCTTCGGCGGGACGGTCGTTCACGAACTCGACGTGCACCTCGACGGCGGCGTCGGCGTCGTGCGCGATCTTCACCGCTTCCTTCATGAACTTCTCACCGAGCTCGCGCACCGCGCGCGACAGGTCGGCGACGTCGCCGCCGATCGGCGCGGGCGCGTAGCCGAACGCGATCACGAGGGGTCGCTTGAAGGCGGCCGCAACGGCCACCGCAGTCTGCAGCGCCGCGAGCGAGCCGGGCTCGCCGTCGTATCCGAGGACCACTTCGCCGGCCATCAGCGGGGCGCGTCTTCGGACACGAGCGGCGGGAGCGGCGCGCCGCCTTCGGGCGGAGGTCGCAACGCGACCGGATCGGGCTTGACGTTGAAGAACGCGTGGTCCTTCGACCGCCACCAGTACATCAACGGGAAGCCGGCGAGCAGGGTGCCGAGCCCCAGCCAGACGTCGGGACCGATCCCGAACCAGCTCGCATCTTCGTACGACGGGGCCGCGAAGTCCTTGATGCCCCACACGAAGATGAACGCCATCATGAGGCCACCGACGAGCGGCAGGAAGCCGACGAGGAAGAAGTTCTTCGTGCTCTTGAAGATGTCGCGCCGGAAGTAGACGGCGCACGCGATGCCGGTCTGCCCGTAGTAGTAGGCGATCATCAGGCCGACGCCGTCGACCGAGAACGCGAGCACGTTGCCGCCGGTGTACCGGCTGACCAACACGAGCAGGGTCAACCAGACGCATGATCCGAGGCCGAAGAGCCACGTCGCGAAACCGGGCGTGAGGTGCTTCGGGTCGATCTCGCCGAGCTTCGGCGGGAACGCCCGGTGGATGGCCATCGACAACGCGGTGCGCGCCGCGGGCAGGATCGTGGTCTGACAGCTCGCGGCCGACGACGTGAGCACCGCGATGATCAACAGCTTCAGCGCAACCGTGCCGAACCCGGAGCCGCCGAACACGAGGTGTCCCGTGGCATTGAGCACGTCGTCGGAGTTGTTCGACAGGAAGTCGGCGCCGCGTACGGCCTGCGCGGCGAACGCGACGATGACGAAGATCGCCACGAGGATGAACGTCGACAGCACACTCGCGAGCCCCGGTGTGGTGTTCGCGTTCTCACACTCTTCGTTCACGCTCGCGGCGGTGTCCCAACCCCAGTAGATGAAGACCGCGGCGAGCAGGCCGTCGACCAGCGCGCTCGGGCCTCCGAAGTGGGTCGGCGTCACCCACGAGAGCGACGGGTGCACGAAACCGTGCGAGTGACCGAACGCCTTCGCAAGCGCAACCACGCTGAAGAGCAGGAGCACGGCGAGCTCGGTGATGAGCAGACCCATCTGGGTGCGGGCACTGAGCTCGATGCCGACGACGCAGATCCACGTCATGCCCATGATGAAGGCGATGCCGAGGAACAGCAGGCACCACGTGTTGACCGCGAGGTTGTGCCAACCGAACAGCAGGAACGTGTACTGCGCGGCGATCAGCGCCAGGCTCGGCATGATGATGAGGTCGGCCATCATGCTGCTCCAGCCGCCCAGCCACCCGGCCCGTGGCCCCATCGAGCGGGTCACCCAGCTGAAGTTCGTGCCGCAGTCGGGATCGGCGCGGTTCAAGTAGAAGAACGCGGCGGCGATGCACGCCATCGGGATGAACGCCATCCACATGACGGCCGGCGCCTTGACGCCGACCGCGAGGGTCACGAACCCCAGCGACGCGGCAATGCTGTACGCCGGTGCGGTCGACGCGACCCCGACGATCGTCGCCGACGCGAGACCGAGCGCCCCGTCCTTCAGGCCCTTGCTGTCAACCGCGCCGCCCGCAGGCCCCGCGACCTCGGTGCTCATAGAGAAACGTCTCCGATCAAGTGGCCGCCCCCCGGCGGACACGGGGGACGATGACAGGTCGACGCCGGGAAAACAAGCGCTCCTCGATGCGCGGTCGTTCCGAGCCGCGGAGCGGTCGAGCCGATGTCGATCAAGCAGCAGCCTCCGACACCCGATACAGAGAGGTGGCCCGGCGACCGCTCAGCGATGAAGTTCGGTCGGCATGCACCGACCAGGTGAACCGCGCGCTGCGCCGTACCACCCTGCTCGGGATCCCCGCCGCGATCCTGCTCGCCATGATCCTCGGATCGTCGGTCGCGACCTCACACCGCGTGGCCTTCGTGCTGTTCGTTGCCGTAGCCGACATCGCGACGTTCGCGGGCTGTTCGCGCTACCTCGCGCAGCGGCGGCGCGGCGAAGTGATAGCGCACGACTGGTTCGGACCGTTCAGCGCCGTGCTCGTCGGCGTCGCGTGGGGATCGGCTGCGGTCATTGCCCTCCCGAGCGCGACCCACGTCGATCTCCGCGCGGTGTACCTGCTCTTCGTCTGCGGCGCCTCGGCGAGCTCCGTCGTCGGCGCCAGCGCGCGCCGCCTCTACTACTACGCGTCGCAGATCCCGATGCTCACGCTCGTCGCCGTCGTGTTCCTGGCCCAGAGCGACCGCGTGACGCACCTGCTCGGGTTCGCCGTCCCGATCTACTTCGTCGTGATGACCTCGATGCACCAGGAGGTCCACGGTGTGGTCGTGAGCGAGCTGCAGCTCCGGGAGCAGAACGAGGAGGCGAGCGTGAGCCTGCGCGAGGCCAACGTGAGCCTCGCGAAGCAGGCGCTGCGCGACGGGCTGACGGGCCTACCGAATCGCGCCGCGTTTGCCGAGCAGCTCGAACGCGCGGTGTCGGCGGCTCGACGTGACAGCACGATGATCGGCGTCCTCTACTTCGACATCGACCACTTCAAGACCGTCAACGACTCGCTCGGGCACCACGCGGGCGACGAGCTCCTCGTGCAGGTGGCGCGGCGCGTGCAATCGGTGATGCGAGGGCAGGATCTCCTCGCGCGCATGGGCGGCGACGAGTTCACGATGCTGCTCGACCGGCTCCACGACGGCACCGAGGCGTTCGCCATCGCCACCCGGGTCTTCGAGTCCTTCGCCGCGCCGTTCGAGCTGTCGGGCCGGCGCTTCAACGCCTCGGCGAGCATCGGGATCGCGACCAACGTCAACGCCTCCGACGACGCCGAGACGCTCCTCTCCAATGCCGACGCCGCGCAGTACGGAGCGAAGCAGAGCGGCCGCAACCGCATCGAGGTTTTCGACGTCGAGTTCCGCCGGACGATCCGCCGCCGCCTCGAAGACGAGCAGGAGCTGCGTGACGCGCTCGCGAACAACGAGATCATTGCGTGGTACCAACCCGAGGTCGATCTCCACACCGGTCTCACCGTCGGCGCCGAAGCGCTGGCCCGCTGGGCCCACCCGCACGGCATCCGGGAAGCGCGCACCTTCGTCCCTCTCGCCGAAGAGACCGGCCTCGTGTACGCGCTCGACGCGATCGTCGGTCGCAACACCTTCATCGATCGTGCCGCCATGGCCGCCGCCGGCATCGATCGTGACCTCCGGATCTGGTGCAACGTGTCGGCGGGCCAGCTCACGCGCGCGCGACCGGCGGAGCGGCTCGGGAATCTGCTCGAGCGTACGGGCTGCGATCCGAACCTGATCGGGATCGAGATCACCGAGACCGCGGTGCTCCTCGATGTCGAGGCGGCGGCGCGCGAGATCAGCGCAGCCCGCAAGCTCGGCATCAAGGTCGCGCTCGACGACTTCGGAACCGGGCACTCGTCGTTGACCCTCTTGCGGTCGCTCCCGATCGACAAGGTCAAGATCGACCAGACCTTCGTACGCGAGCTCACGACCGACGCCCGCGTCGTCGCGATCGTCCGCGGTGTCATCAACCTCGCACGCGACCTCGGGCTCGAGATCGTGGCCGAAGGGGTGGAGACCGCCGAGCAGGCCCTCCTGCTCGGTGAGCTCGGCTGCGACCACGCGCAGGGCTACCTGTGGGCCCGAGCCATGCCGATCGACGCCCTCACCGAACGGCTGCGCGGCGAACGCCTGCACCCGATCGGGCTCGCGCGCCCGGCCTGAAGCCGCGCGATCAGCCCGGTTCGGTCACGAAGTCGATGAGCTGCTCGACCGAGCGAACGAGCGGCTGCTCGAGATCGCGCCACGAGGTCACGCTCGCGAGGATGCGCCGCCAGAACGCGCCCGGGTGGTCGACGCCGAGCTCCGCGCACACGCCCGTCTTCCAGTCGCGGCCCTTCTCGATGGTCGGCCACCGCGCGATCCCGAGGGCCGCGGGCTTCACGGCCTCCACACATCGACGTAGGGCGTGCCCGTCACCGCGACGTGCGGGTGGTGCACCTCGGCCGCGAGCCGCGCCTCCTTGCTGCCCGGGACGAGATGGTCGACGAGCACGCCGAGGCGGCGGCCGCGCGCCGGCGCGAACGCGTGGATCACGTCGGGAAGGTGGTCGATGCCGTCGAGGCGCTCGACCACGACCCCCTCGAGGCGCAGGTCGTCGCCCCACACCTTCTCGACCAGCTCGGCATCGTGCACACCCTCCACGAGGATGCGGCTCGCGCGCGCCACCCGCGCCTTGGCACCCTTCACCGCGCGGCTTCCCGATGCGGTGCGCTCCGTCGCCGACACGCGCACCGCGCTCGGCGCCTCCACGCTCGACTCCGCGACGAGGCGCACCGCGATCGCGTCGACCGAGAACGTGCCCGGAGTGTTGCGGAACCGCCGCTCGAGCCCGAGATCACCGCGGACGACGACCTGATCGCCGTCGAACGCAACGAACTTCCCCGCGAAGCCGCTGGCGCGGTGCACGAGGCGCGCGCCCGGCACGGCCGCATGGGCCGGGTACAACGCCTCGATGCGCTCCGGACCGTCGATCGGTCCCGCGAGCACGCCCGAACGCGCCGGTTGCTTGGGCCTCGCCGTCATGCCGGCGACGCTACCGGTCGCGTCAGTCGTCGTTGAGGTTGCGCTCCCGGCGTTCGAGCTCGCGCTCGCGCAGCTCGAGCTCGCGGCGGCGCACCTCGGCCTCCCGCCGGTCGAGCTCGGCTTCCCGTTCCTCGCGCTTGTCGGATTCCCAGCGATCGAGCGCGGCGTCGAGCTCTTTCGACTTGCGGTCGGTCACGCCCGCGGCCGCGCTGTAGCGCGGATGGTCCTCGGGCCCGACGGGACGCCGCGGGGTGCGGTAGTCGGTCGAGCCCGGGCGCCAGTGCGCCTTCTCGGGCCGGCCGAGCAGGAGCCACGCGAGCGACCCGATGTCGGGCAGCACCAGCACGATGAGGAGCCAGACCCCCTTCGGGAGGTTCCGGCACATCCCCGAGTCGGTCGAGATGCAGTCGAGGAGCGCCCAGATCCAGAACCCGAGCAGCAACAGGGCGACGACGCCACCCGACTCGAACAGGATCATCGATCCCTCCCCACCGCCGACCCGGCCCCCCGGGTGTCGAGCGAGAGGCTACGCGAGCGCGTGCCGCGAGGCCACCGCGGTCACGCGAACGGATCGAGCGAGCTCGCGACGACCCACATCGAGAAGTACTGCGCCGACGCGCCGTACGCCTGGGCCAGCACGACCTTCGCCCCGTCGACCTGGTGCTCGCCGGCCATGCCCCGTACCTGGTTCGCGGCCT
Organism: Acidimicrobiia bacterium; assembly: GCA_038240075.1. Classification (GTDB taxonomy): domain Bacteria; phylum Actinomycetota; class Acidimicrobiia; order IMCC26256; family PALSA-610; genus DATBAK01. The sequence goes on along the minus strand of JBBSEC010000075.1, from coordinate 4,960 downwards.
CGGTGAAGCGCAGCAGTCCCGACGCGCCGATGGGATTCGACGACAGCACTCCGCCCGACATGTTCACCGGGAACGAGCCGTCGAGCGCGGTGTCGCCCCGCTCGACCATCTTCCAGCCCTCGGACGGCTCCGCGATGTCGTGCGCTTCGAGCCACATCGGCTCATACCAGCTGAACGGCACGTAGAGCTCGGCGCAGTCGATCTGCCGGCGCGGATCGGTGATGCCCGCCTGCCCGTAGACGTCCCACGCGCAGTCGACCGCGCCCTGGGGCCGCACCGGGTCGCGGCCGGGAAACGCGTAGGGCTCCGAACGCACCGCCGATCCGAGGATCCATGCCGGCGGCCGACCGGCCCTCGCGGCCGCGTCGCCACCCGCGCGATCGGTGAACACCGCCGCGCACGCGCCGTCGGACGACGGGCACGACTCGAGGAAGCGGACCGGATCCCACATCATCGGCGACGCCTTCACCTTCTCGATCGAGATGTCGGCGATCCGGAGGTGCGCGTACGGGTTCTTCATCGCGTTCTGACGGTCCTTCACCGCGACCATCGGTCCGATGTCGAGCGGTGCGCCGGTGCGCTGGATGTACCCGCGCATGAACGGTGCGAACGCGCCGCCCGCGCCGATCGACGCACCGCGACCCGACCCGAGCGCGAACTGCGCGTTGCCTTCCGACTGCTTCTGGAAGCCGACCGCAAGCACGCGCCGGTGCCGACCGGTCTCGACGAGGTGCGACGCGACGATGCCGGTGGTGCCACCGACGGAGCCCGCGGTGTGCACGCGGAACATCGGTTTGCCCGTCGCGCCGAGCGCGTCGCTGAGGTAGAGCTCGGGCTTCATGATGCCTTCGAACAGGTCGGGCGCCTTGCCGACGACGACCGCGTCGATGTCGCTCCATGTCATCTCGGCGTCGTCGAGCGCGCGCAGCGCGGCCTCGCGCACGAGGCCGCCGAGCGACACGTCCCAGCGGCGCGTCTTGTGCTCGGTCTGGCCGACCCCGACGATCGCACAGGGTTCGTGAGTCACGACGGGTCTCCTTCGAGCACGCACACGAGGTTCTGTTGGAGGCACGGGCCCGATGTCGCGTGCGCGAGCGTGCGGTGGCGGCCGAGATCACGGATCTGACGCGCGGCTTCCGCGACACGCACCAGACCCGTCGCCATGATCGGATTCGAGGCCAGCGGACCGCCCGACGGGTTGATCGCGACATCGGCGCCCAGCCCCAACGCCTCGACGAGCAACGGCTCCTCGTGCGTGTAGGCCGATTGAATCTCGGCGACCTCGACCGGACGCTCATCGACACCCGCGGCCTTCGCGGCCAGCGTCGTCGACGGCGAGCTCGTGAGATCGCGCATCCCGGGGTTGTGCATCTCGCTGTAGTGACCGAAGCCGGTGATCCACACCGGGTGCTCGCAGAGCTCTCTCGCCTTGTCGGCCCGCGCGATCACGACGGCGCACGCGCCGTCGGTGATGGGCGGCAGGTCGTGCTTGCGCAACGGCGCGCGCACGTACTCGCCGGCGAGCAGCGTGGCGGCGTCGAAGTCGCCCGCGACCTGCGCGTGATCGTTGGTCTTGGCGTCGCGGCGGCACCGGACGGCGACCTCCGCCATCTGGCGCTCGCTCACCTTCCCGCTGTCGATGAGGACGCGCGCCTGGATTGCGGCCAGGCTCGTCGCGTCGGCGCCGAGGGGTGCGAGGTAGTACGGATCCATCTCCATCGAGTAGATGAGCGCGGGGTCCGCGGTCGACGACCGGCCGGACCCCATCGCGAGCGCGACGTCGATGTCGCCGAGGAGCAGACGGACCCACGCTTCGTACAGCGCCCACGCGCCGTCCATCTCGACGTGCGAGTCGCGTTTGGGTGGCCAGGCGCCGAGAGCGTCGATGTTCTGCACGAACGAGAACGCCTGCCCGGCGACGTAGTCGCAGCTTCCGGCGCAGGTGAAATCGACTTCCTTGCGCGTGATCCCCGCGTCGGTCACCGCACCGGTGATCACCTCGAGGAGCATCTGCACCTCGGTCTTGTCGGTGTTGCGCACCATCGGTGAGATCGACCATCCGATGATGGCGATGTCGTCAGGCCCGTGGGTGGATCGAGTCGTGGTCATCAGCAGATCCGGTTCGCGAGGTCGGGGTCGGTCACGTCGGGCTCGCCGGTCGGCATCCAGCCGACGAGATTGCTCTCGGCCCGCGCGTCGTTGTCGGCCTTCTCGGCGTCGGAGGCCCACATCGCGGCGACGCGCATCCCGATGCGCACGTCGTCGTTGGGTGTGTCGAGCAGCGGTTGATATCCGAGCACCACGTCGGTGCCGTCGAGCCACACGTGCACCCGTGCGAACGGCTCGGTCTCGGTCTGGCCCGGGTACTGCACCGGCGTGATGATCGTGTAGTTAGTGACCGTGCCGATCTGCGGGAGGTCGAGCTCGTTCTCGGGTGTGAGCTCGACCGCATCGACCGGGCAGTACCCCTTGCCACCCGTATACGTGCGCGCGCACACCGGGCACCGCAACCCGAGGAACCGGCCTTCGTCGGTTGCCTTCTCGGCCCGTTCGACGTTCGGTGTGACCGGCGTGTTGTACGTGATCGCGGCGTCGTACTCCATCATCGTGACCGGCTCGGCCGCGGGACCTTCGTCGTCGTCGGCGACCACGGGTTGCTCGCCCGGCACGAACGCGTCGATGTCGGTGATGTGACCCTTGCGCTTCGCCTTCCAGCGGGGCGCGACGCGCATGCCGGTTGCCATCGCGTCGATCGAGCCCGCGTCGACCGCGTGCAGGATCGCGGTGTCGGCACCGTCGAGCTTCACGAGCGCGAATGCGAACGGCCGGTCGAGCGGATGTTGGCTCGTCGGCTTCGCGACCCACGACCACGACGTGACCGCTCCGGCCGGGCCGACGTCGACGAAGTCGTGCGCCAGCTCCTCCGCCGTCTGCGGATCCCACTCGAGGGGCGGGACGATGACGCGAGTCCCACTGCGGATCCCGATGATGCGCTGCTCGGTCAGCGCGGTCATGAACGCACCGAGCACCGGGCCCAGTGATCGCTTGTACGGGAACCGGATCGTGCTCTCGACGGTTCGAGCCAACGCTTCAACCCTCTCCTCTGATGGTCGCATCCGCATGCGGTACTTATGGTCGCATCCGCATGCGGTACTTATGGTCGCATCCGCATGCGGTACTTATGGTCGCATCCGCATGCGGTACTTATGGTCGCATCCGCATGCGCTTTACCGGTTGACTTCGCACTGGTTCTCGCCGGTGGCGGCTGCTCCGGTCTTCATGGTCGCATCCGCATGCAGTACTTATGGTCGCATCCGCATTCGGTACTTATGGTCGCATCCGCATGCGCTTTACCGGTTGGCTTCGAACTGGTTCTCGCCGGTGGCGGCTGCTCCGGTTGCGGCTGCTCCGGGGCGGATCGTACCGAGGGAGTTGCGGAGCGTGTCCAGACGCAGGTACGAAGCAGTCGTGGATGAACCGTCACCGACCGGTCGTCAGGTCGAGATCGTGCACGGCGACCAGCGCGCGACCGTGGTGGAGCTCGGCGGCGCGCTCCGCAGCTACGAGGTCGGTTCGCGGCCGCGGCTCGACGGATACACAGACGACGAGATGGCGTCCGGCAGCCGCGGCCAGGTGCTCATGCCGTGGCCGAACCGCATCGCGGGCGGGACGTTCGAGTTCGCGGGGACGACTCATCAGCTGGCCCTGAGCGAGCCTCCGAAGCACAACGCGATCCACGGGCTCGTGCGCTACTGCAACTGGGAGGTCGCAACCGTCGACGCGGAGCGCGTCACGTTGGCGTACACGCTCTACCCGCAGCCCGGTTACCCCTTCCTGCTCGGCCTCGAGCTGACGTACGCGCTCGGTCCCGCGGGCCTCAGCGTGCGCGCGACCGCCACGAACCTTGGTGCCGACGCCTGCCCGTACGGTGCCGGCTTCCATCCGTACCTGCGGCTCGACCCCGATCACATCGACTCGCTCGAGCTGTGCAGCCCCGCCTCGCACTACTACCGGAGCGACGACGACATGATCCCGATCGCGAGCGAACCGGTCGCGGGCACCGCGTTCGACTTCCGCGACGCGCGTCCGATCGGCGCCACGCAGATGGACACCGCGTTCACCGGCCTGGCGCGTTCTGCCGACGGCCGCGCGACCGTGACGCTGCGCGACCCCGTCACGGGCGACACGGTCGCGTTGTGGTGCGACGAGAGCTACCGGTACCTCATGGTCTTCACCGGCGACGCGCTGCCCGACGCCGACCGGCGCCGCACCGGCCTCGCGGTCGAGCCGATGACCTGTGCACCGGACGCCTTCCGCAACGGCGACGGCCTCACCATCCTCGAGCCCGGCGAATCAAGCTCCGGCACCTGGGGTATCTCCGCCGGTCGCGCGCCGCGCTGACCCTCTTTGGTGCCCAATAATCCTCCTGAGAGGGATCATCGGGCAACAGAACGCTGCGGGTCGGACCTACGTTTGCGGGGTGTCACTGCCGTCCGCTGCAGAATTGCTCAAGGTCCAGCTCCGGCACGCTTGGCTGAACACTCGGTGGGTGCTCGAAGGCATCGACGAGCAGGAGTACTTCTGGGAACCGACGCCATTGAGCTGGTCGGTTCGGCGCGGCGGACCGTCGGTGCGCGGCTGGGGTTCCGGCGAGTTCGTGTGTGAAGACTCATGGCCGCCACCCGAGCCCCTTCCGATACCGACGATCGCCTGGCGCGTCATCCATCTCGCTGCCTGGACCGACGTCTACCGGCTGTGCGCGTTCGGTGACACGCGAGCAGACCTCAACGACTTCGACGTTCCGGGTGACGTGAGCGCTGGACTCGCGTGGCTGTACCGAGCGCAGGACGACTTTGACCGGGCCCCGGTTGTTGATCCACTCGCTATGAGAGTTGGGGTTGGAGTTCCTGGCGTTGGTGCCAGTGGTGGGCGTACTCGTTCGGGGTGAGGCTACCGAGCG
>JBBSEC010000074.1:0-23700 GCA_038240075.1 Acidimicrobiia bacterium | reverse complement strand
GTGATCGACGCCGGCGAGACGAACACCCGCTGGAACAGGTCGAGGTGAGTGCCGGCGTAGTGCGCGATCGCAGACTTGATCGGGTCGGCGTGGCTGACCACGACGATGGTCTCGTGCGGGTGCTGCGCGACGACGGCATCGAGCGCGCCGACGACGCGCGCCTGCATCTCGCGGATCGACTCGCCGCCCGGGAAGCGCGCGCGTGACGGCGCGACCTGCACGACCTTCCACTCCTCGGTCTTGGCCAGATCCGCGATCTTCCCGCCGGTCCATTCGCCGTAATCGGCCTCGATCACGCCGTCGAGCGCGATCACGGGGAGGCCGAAACGCGCCGCGATGCATTGCGCGGTCTGCGTCGTGCGTTCGATCGGGCTCGCGTACACGGTGGTGACGGCCAACGACGCGAGTCGCGCGGCGGCGTGCTCCGCCTGCTCGACACCCTTCTCCGAGAGATCGATCCCCGGCAACCGGCCGGAGAGCAGCGGACCGGTCTGCGCGGTCACGCCGTGACGCACCAGCACCACGCGCGTCGCCGCATGCGGCGCGTCGGCAGCCGGCGCGTCGCTCGGCTCGGTCTCCGCGGAGGCCGTTTTCGAGGTCGCAGCGTCGGTGCGGGCGGGCGAGCCGGTCGTGGTCATCGGGTATCGATGCTATCTGCGCCCGATTCCGACCTTCACCGCGGCGCGTCCCCTACGATTCGGGAATGACGGACGTGCCGCTCAGCGCGGGCGGACCGCCCGAGACCGTGCTCCCCCCCGAATCCGACGAGGCGCGCGCGGCGCTCGAGCGGGCCCGCGCCGAACCTCTCGAGCGGCGACGCGCCGCAGTGTCCGATGTCGTCGAGCGGTGGCCCGCGTCGCTCGACGCGTGGTCGCGGCTCGGCGAGCTCGCGCGCGACGACGTCGAGGCGTACGCGTGCTTCCGCGTCGGCTACCACCGCGGTCTCGACCGCCTTCGCCAGTCGGGTTGGCGCGGCAGCGGGTACGTGCGCTGGCGCCACGAGACGAACCGCGGCTTCCTGCGTTCGGTCGAGGGACTGCGCCAGACCGCGGGGGCCATCGGCGAAGCCGCAGAAGAGGCCCGTTGCGCCGAGTTCCTGCGCCAGCTCGACCCCGATTGGCACCGACGTACCGAGTAGTTTTGGTCGCTTCGCGGGCGGATTCTCCGACACGAGAGGAGCATCGTGAAACGAGCGCTGATCACGGGCATCACCGGCCAGGACGGGCGCTACCTGTCGGAGTTCCTCGCCGACAAGAACTACCAGGTGTTCGGGCTTCTCCACGGGCAGAACAACCCGAAGAGCGCGCTGGTGCAGGCCGAGAACCCGCGGGTCGAGCTCATCGAGGGCGACCTGCGCGACCTGTCGTCATTGATCGGTGTGATGGAGCAGGTACAGCCGGACGAGGTGTACAACCTCGGCGCGATCAGCTTCGTGCAGCTCTCGTTCCGCCAGGCCGAGCTCACCTCCGAGATCACCGGGCTCGGTGTGCTGCGCATGCTCGAGGCCGTCCGCATCGTCGGTGGTCCGCAGAACAACCCGATCCGCTTCTACCAGGCGTCGTCGTCGGAGATGTTCGGCAAGGTGCGTGAAGTCCCGCAGACGGAGCGCACGCCGTTCCATCCGCGTTCTCCGTACGGTGTCGCGAAGGTGTTCGGTCACCACATCGCGGTGAACTACCGCGAGGCGTACGGCATCCACGCGAACTCCGGCATCCTGTTCAACCACGAGTCGCCGCGGCGGGGCCAGGAGTTCGTCACCCGCAAGGTGACCACCTCACTCGCGCGGATCAAGCTCGGGTTGCAGGAGAGCATCAGCCTCGGCAACCTCGAGTCGCGCCGCGATTGGGGTTACGCGGGCGACTACGTCGAGGCGATGTGGATGATGCTCCAGCAGGACGAGCCCGACGACTACGTGATCGCGACCGGCGAGACCCACAGCATCCGTGAGCTGCTCGACGTTGCGTTCCACCTCGCGGGCTACGAGTCGTGGGAACCGTACGTGCGTCACGACAACCGTTTCGATCGGCCGTCGGAGGTCGACCTGTTGATCGGCGACGCGACCAAAGCGAAGGAACGTCTCGGCTGGGAGCCGCGGGTCAGCTTCGAGCAACTCGTGAAGATGATGTACGAAGCCGACCTCGCCGAAGAGAGCAACGCCGTCGACCGGTCCTGACGTGGCCGACCCGTCAGACGGCGCGGCGCGGATCCCGTTCGATCTCGAGGCGTACGAACGCCGGGTCCGTGACGACTCGGCGGCAGGCGCGTGCTTCATCTGCGCGATCGTCGCCGGCACTCGCGACGATCATCTCGTGCTCTACCGCGACGACGTGTGCATCGCGTTCCTCGCGAAGTTCCCGACCCTGGCGGGCTACACGCTCGTCGCGCCGATCGAGCACCGTACCGACGTGGTCGGCGATTTCAGCGAAGACGCGTACGCCGAGCTGCAACGCCGGGTACACCGCATCGGCCGCGCGCTCTCGGCCGCGGTGCCGACCGAGCGGCTCTACATCCTCAGCCTCGGGAGCCACCAGGGCAACGCGCACGTGCACTGGCACCTTGGAGCCCTGCCGCCGGGCGTGCCGTACCGCGAGCAGCAGTACGCAGCGTTGATGCACGAGAACGGCTACCTCGACCCCTCACACTCCGAGCTGTCGACCCTCGCGGCGCGCATCGTCGCGCACATCGATCGCTAGACGCGCTGTTCGAGCTCGTGGATGCGACGCGCCATGCCGTGGAGCAACGCGTCGCGCACCGCGGGAATCGCGTCGAGCGCCTGGGAGAAGGCTGCGCGCGACATCACGACGCACGTGAGACTGCCGACCGATGTGATCGTCGCGTTGCGCGGCGCCGGATCGAACAGCGCAAGCTCGCCGAAATAATCGCCGGGTTCGAGGGTGGCGACGTCGTGGCCGCCGCGCTGCACCTTCGCCGCTCCCGAGACGACGACGTGGAACGCGTCGCCGGCGTCTCCCTCCTTCACGACGTCGACCGCGTCGCCGACGGAGTCCGCTTCGCCCAATTGCGCGATGAGGTCGAGCTGATCGGCGGAGCACGTGCTGAACATCGGAACGTTCGCGAGGTACATCTGGTAGAGCGCGCGGTCGTAGCCGGCCATCGGTTCCCCCTCGACTTCAGTGGCGTGCGAATCGTACCCGTGGGCGACTAACGCGGATCGGGCGGTCGACGTTCCAGTGGCGCGACACCTGGGTGATCCACGCGTCGTCGCCCATGGGGACCAATGCGAAGCGACTCAGCGTCCGCTGCCCGCCCTCGTAGTCGCCGTACAGCACGTCGATGTACAGGCTCTCTCGGGCCGCGATCGCGTCACGCGCGCGGCAGCAGTCGCCGACTTCGGAGTCACGGAACGCGCCCTGCCAGTAGCCGGGTTCCATGAACGGCACCTTCTGGGGCGGATCGTCGAGACGCGGCGTGAGGAGCAGCGGGCGGATGGCCGCGAGCAGCGCGCGCTCGGTGATGCGGGTCGACTCGTGAGTCGAGCGCACGGAGACGAAGGTCGCCGCCGCGAGCACGAGCGTCCCGCCCGCGGTTGCCAGCGCCGAGATCGTGGTCCAGTCGGCCATCGTCCGATACTACGAAGCAGTCGCCGCGAGCGCGTTCCAACCGCCCGCCGCGAAGACGGATGCGAACTCGTCGTCGCCCCGGAACCAGTACGCAGCACCACCACGCGCCCGCCACGCGTCGACGTTCGCCTCGATGTTGTCGAGGAGGAGCGCCTGCGCCGGGTCATCGCACCCGAGCCGCGCTGTCGCGACGGCACACAGGTCGGCCTTGCTCTCGGTCGCCTCCTCCGCCGAGACGACGATGGCGTCGAAGACGTCCGCCAGGCGGTAGTGCGAGACGATCAGGGCGCGGAACAGATCGGGATTCACGGTGACGATCGCCTGCGGGAACGCGTGCTCGCGCGCCGCGTTCCACGCGTGGTCGAAGAACCGGATGCGCTCACAGCACCGGTTGATGTGCGCACGCACCGACTTCGTCAACATCCCCAACCGGGCGGCCATCTCCGTCGCGAGCTCGTCGGTCGTCGCGGTTCCGCAGTTCCAGCGGGCACCGAAGTCGCCACCCACGAGCGTCCGGTAGCAGTCGGTCCAGCCCGGAACACCGGGGGGACACACCCAGAGGAAGTGCTCGTCGACGAGCGTGTCGCCGAAGTCCCAGAGCAGGAACCGGACGTCAGCCACGGTCCGCGTTGGTGCGGTCGATCTGGTTGACGATCTGGCGCGCGGCGACGAGCACCGGATCCCAGACCGGCGAGAACGGCGGCGCGTACCCGAGGTCGACCTGGGAGAACTCAGCCGCCGTCATCTCGTTCCAGATCGCGGCCGCGAGCACATCGACGCGCTTGGCCGCGCCCTCGCGGCCGATCACCTGGGCACCGAGCAGCCGTCCCGTACCGACTTCGGCGACGAGCTTGACGGTGATCTTCGAGCTCCCCGGGTAGTACCCGGCGCGCGACGTCGCTTCGATCTTCTCCGAGATCGACTCGAAACCCGCGGCGGCGGCCTCGCGCTCGCTCAGGCCGGTGCGCCCGATCTCGTAGTCGCACAGCTTGGTCACCGCGGTGCCGATCACACCGGGGAATGTGAGCGATCCGCCGGTCGCGTTCACACCGACGACGCGGCCCTCTTTGTTCGCGTGGGTACCGAGCGCGATCGCGACCGGGCGCCGGCTCACGCGGTGGAAGATCTCGGCGCAGTCGCCGGCCGCCCACACGCCCTCGGCACTCGTCGCCATGCGCGCATCGGTGACGATGCCCCCGGTCGCCCCGATCTCGAGACCCGCGGCGGCCGCGAGATCCGACGCCGGCTTCACTCCGAGACCGAGCACGACGATGTCGGTGTCGACGACGCCGTCACTGGTGTGCACCGCGGTGACGCGCCCGTCGGCGCCCGTCGCGAACGACTCGACCGTCACACCCGAGTGCAGCTCGATGCCGAGATGACGGATCGCGTCGGCGACGAGCGCGCCCATGTCGGGATCGAGGGTGTTCATCGGCTGCGCCGACCGTTCGACCACGCAGACCTCGAGCCCGCGCCGGTGCAACGCCTCGGCCATCTCCAAGCCGATGTACCCGCCGCCCACCACGACGGCCTTGCGCGCGCCCGCGTCGACATCGGCGCGCAGGTCGATGCCGTCGCCGATGGTCTGGATGCCGTGAATGCCCGCCGCGTGCGCGCCGGGCAGGTCGGGGCGCATCGGAACCGAGCCCGTGGCGACCACGAGCTGGTCGTAGGGCTCCGTGCGGACCCCGTCGGGACCGCGCACGCTCAACGTACGGGCCGAGACGTCGATCGCGACGACCTCGTGGTGAAGCTCGACCTCGATCCCGCTCTTGCGGAACTGCTCGGGTGTGCGCGCGATGAGATCGTCGGGATCGTGGACGAGGTCGCCGACGAGATACGGGAGTCCGCACGCCGACCACGACGTGTAGTTGCCGCGATCGAACGCCACGATCTCGAGCTCGCTTCGATCACGCCGCCGGCGCGCCTGCGCGGCCGCGCTCATCCCCCCGGCATCGGCGCCGATGACGAGCAGCCGCGGGGGTGTCACGCGCCGGTTCGGGTGAGACTCCCGACGCGACCGAGGACCGCCTCGGCTTCGGCGACGATGCGGTGCACGAGCTCACCGGCCGGAACGAGCTCGTTGATCGCGCCGACGCCCTGGCCCGACGGGTAGCACTCGCGGTCGGGGTCGACGACGGTGTGCTCGTCGCCACCGAGGTGCAACGCGTTGTTCTCGTGCGCGATCCCCATCTGCTCGGGAAACTTGCGCAGGCTCTCGGGATGCTCCTCGACGTACTGCGTCCACTCGTTGCGCACCGCACGGAGCGTCTTGCCCGTGAACCCGCGGCTGATGACCGTGCCGTCCTCCTGGGTGCGCAGCAACGCGTCCTTGTAGCCCGATACCGCGCGCGCTTCGGGTGTCGCGATGAACCGCGTGCCGAGCCACACACCGTCGGCGCCCAGCGCCAACGCCGCCGCGAGCCCGCGGCCATCGAAGATGCCCCCGGCGGCCACAACCGGCACCCGGTCGCCGACCGCGTCGACGATCTGCGGCACGAGCGGCATCGTCGCGACCGTGCCGGTGTGCCCACCTGCTTCGGTGCCCTGCGCGATGACGAGGTCGCACCCGGCTTCGACCGCCGCGGTGGCGTGCCGCACCTTGCCGCACATGCTCGCGACGATCACTCCGCCGTCGTGACAGCGCGCCACGACGTCGCGCGGAACTCCGAGGCCGGCAACGAAGAGCGTCGCGCCCCCGGACACGATCGCCGCGATGTCGGAGATCATGCGCTCGGGCATCGCCGCGAGCAGATCGACGCCGAACGGCGCGTCGGTGAGCTCGCGCGTCTGCGCGATCTCCCGCACCATCTGCTCCGACTCCATCGCGGCGGCGCCGAGGGTTCCGATGCCACCCGCGTTGCTGACGGCCGCGACGAGCGCGTGGTACGAGACACCGCCCATGCCCGCGAGCATCACGGGGTGCTCGATCTGCAGCAGGTCGGTCAACCTTGTTCGCAACACCAGCCACTCCCTCGGTTCGAGCCACCCGGCTCCACCGATGGGAGGGTAGCTTCGGTGTCCGATGTCAAGCACCAGGGCCACGCCGCTCGTCGGCGTCATCATGGGCAGCGACTCCGACCTGCCGGTGATGCAGGGCGCCGTCGACGTGCTGGGCGAGTTCGAGGTCGCGTGCGAGGTGCACGTCGTCTCCGCGCACCGCACACCGCAGGAGATGCTCGACTACGGCCGCGAGGCGGCCGGCCGGGGCCTGCGCGTGATCATCGCCGGCGCCGGCGGTGCCGCGGCGCTCCCGGGCATGACCGCGTCGGTGACCTCGCTGCCGGTGATCGGAGTTCCGGTACCCCTCGCGCACCTCGACGGGCTCGACTCACTGCTCTCGATCGTGCAGATGCCGGCCGGGATCCCCGTCGCCACGGTGGGGGTCGGCAACGCCCGCAACGCCGGGCTCCTCGCCGTCCGGATCCTCGCGACCGGCGACGACGCCCTGCGCGCCCGGCTCGACCAGGCTCGCGACGACCTGGCCACACTCGTACGCGAGAAGGACGCCCGCCTCCAAAGGGGCTGAGCGCGAGCCGCCGCGGGCGAGCTACTCGGTTGCGATCGCGTCCAGGATGTCGAGCTTCGCGGCGCGGCGGGCCGGCCACCACGCAGCCAAGATGCCGACGATCGCGCCGAGGATCACGAGGACGATCAACCGGCCCGGCGGCAGGCTGAGCACGTTGAGGCCCTCGCTTGCGAGCGCCTTCACCAGCGCCCACCCGAAGAAGATGCCGATGATCAACCCGAGCAACGTGCCGAACAGGGCAATGATCACCGATTCCCAACGCACGGTGCTGCGCACCTGCGAGCGGCTCATCCCGACCGCACGGAGCAGACCGATCTCACGCGTGCGCTCGAAGATCGAGAGCGCGAGCGTCACGCCGATACCGAACACCGCGATGATGATCGCCATCAGCAGCAGCGCGTAGATGAGATTGAGCAACTGAGTGATCTGCTTCGCCTGCGCGGCCTTGAACTCCGCGCGGTTCTGCAGATCTCCCTGCGGATAGTTCTTCATCACCTTCTCGATCGAGGGCCGCACCGCGAGCGCGTCGACGCCGGGCTTGAGCTTGACGAACACCGAGGTGTCGGCCTGGGTCGCGAAGTTCTTCTGGTACGCCGGGAGCGAGATCACGTAGGAGCCGAACGCGGGCTGGCTGTAGATCGCCTCGACCGTGAAGGTGGTTCTGCCGGTCAGCGCGAACTGCATCGGCACCTGGGAACCGATCTTCCAGTGCCGCGATTTCGCGACCTTCTTGTCGATCGCGAGACCGGTCGGCCCCATCTTGCCCAGACTGCCCTGCTTCACCTGGAGGTCGAAGAGCTGGTCGACGATCGTGAGGTCGGTGGCCTGCACCTGGGGCTCCACCGAGCCGCCGATCTTGATCGGGCCGATCCGCAGGCCAACGGCGCGCTCGACGCCGGGCACCGCGGCGATCTCGGTCTCGATGCGCGGCGGCAGCGTGGTGTTGAATCCCTGGACGTTCACGATGTAGTCGGCCTTCATCGACTGGTCGATCGCGCTGTTCACCGACGCGGTCGCCGACGACGCGAAGATCGTCACGAAGCCGACGAGCCCCACCCCGATCATGAGCGCGGCCGCCGTCGAGGCCGTGCGCTTCGGGTTCCGCATCGCGTTCTCGCGCGCGAGATTGCCGGTGACCCCCTTCAACCGCGGGAGCGGCGCGCCGATCAGCCGCGCCGCCGGCCGCGCGAACACGGGACCGAGCACCGCAACCCCGACGAACACCAACAACGCGCCGAGCGCGATCTTGAGCCCCGTCTGCCCACCGCCGCCGAACAGACCCCGCAGCAGGCTGAACACACCGAGCGCGGTGATGACCAGTCCGACGATCAACCGTCGCCGGCTGAGCTTGGTCGACTCGATCGCGACATCGCGGATCGCAGCGATGGGCGGCACGCGCGACGCGCGCAGTGCGGGGAACAGCGACGCCGCGACCGTGACGACCACACCCGTGAGACCGGCCGTGAGGATCGTTCCCACGGTGACCACCGTGCCACCGGCGGGAATGTCGAAGCCGAGGCCGCCGAGCAGCGCCTTGAGGCCCGCGGCGAGCAGCACGCCGCCGCCGAGCCCGATCACCGACGCGACGATCCCGGTGACGAGCGCTTCGAGGAACACGCTGGCGAGCAGCTGACGACGCGCGGCGCCGATGGCGCGCAGCAACGCCATCTCACGCGTCCGCTGGGCGATCGTGATCGAGAACGTGTTGTAGATGACGAACGAGCCGACGAGCAACGCGATGATCGCGAACACCAGCAGGAACTTCTTGATGAAGCCGAGGAACGTCTGGAACTGGTCCTGCTGCTCCTTGACCGCGGCCTGCCCGCTGATCACTTCGATACCGGGCTGACCGGCGAGCGCCGCGCGCAACCGCGAGACGAGCACGGTCTGGTCGGTACCGGGCGAGGCCGCGACGTCGATCGACGTGACCTTGCCCGGCGCGGTGAGGACCCGCTGCGCAGTGTCCTGGGTGAAGAAGGTGAGGGTCGCTCCGAGTGGGCTGTCGACCGAGCCGAACTTCACGATCCCGGTGAGCCGGTAGAGGTCTGATCCGCCGTTCGTGGCGTTCGCCGAGATGCGCACCTGGTCGCCGACCACGTAGTGACCCTTGTCGGCCGAGTGCTTGTCGATGACGACGTCGTTCGCCTGCGTCGGGGCGCCGCCGGCAACCAGATGCACCGCGCGCAACGTCGCGTTCGGGTCCCACGCGAACGCGAGGCCGGGCGCGCCCGTCGTCTTCGTGATGCTCTTGCCGTCCTTCCCGATGATGAAGGCCTGGCCCGCAACGTCGAGGCTCGCGGCCTGCACGCCTTTCACCTGCTTCACCGTGTCGAGCAGGCTCGCGTCGATCCAGTTGCGCTGATCCTGGCCTTGGGCCTTGAAGGCCGACTTCGCCCGCACGGTGGCCGAGAGGCCCGTGTTCACCTGGACCGCGAGCGTGTCGAACGTGCGCGTGATCGTGTCGGAGAGCACGAGCGTGCCGGCCATGAACGCGACGCCGAGCACGATCGCGACCGACGTGAGCACGACGCGGAACTTCTTGGCCAGGATGCCCTTGATCGCGACCTTCCACATCGCGCTTACCCGCCGAGCTTCCGCATGCGGTCGAGCACGGAGTCGGCGGTCGGCGCGGTGAGGTCGTCGACGATCGTGCCGTCGGCAAGGAACACCACCCGGCCCGCGTACCCAGCCGCGACCGGATCGTGTGTGACCATCACGATGGTCTGCCCGAAGTCGCGCACCACCTGGCTCATGAAGGACAAGATCTCGGCGCCGGCCTTCGAGTCGACGTTGCCGGTGGGCTCGTCGGCGAACACGATCTCGGGCCGGCTCGCGAGCGCGCGTGCGACCGCGACGCGCTGCTGCTGACCACCCGAGAGCTCCGACGGCCGGTGCTTCAACCGCGGGCGCAAACCGACGATGTCGATGACGCGCTCGAGCCACTCCTGGTCGGGATCGCGGCCCGCGAGCGCCATCGGCAGCGTGATGTTCTCGAGTGCGGTGAGGGTGGGGATGAGATTGAACGTCTGGAAGATGAACCCGAGCCGATCGCGGCGGACGCGCGTCAACTCCTTCTCGTGCAGTTGCGTGATGTCGAGATCGCCGAGGACCACCTGCCCGGATGTGAGGCGGTCGAGACCGGCGAGGCAGTGGAGGAGCGTGCTCTTGCCGGATCCCGACGGACCCATGATCGCGGTGTACTGGCCGCGCGCGAAGTCGACCGAGATGTGGTCGAGCGCGCGCACCTCAGCTTCACCTTGGCCGTAGACCTTCGATGCGTCGACGGCGCGCGCGGCGGTGCCCGTGCTCGTCGGGGGCGTGACAGGTTGGGTCGTTGCAGTCATGCATCAATTCTCGCGGCTGGGCGGACGGGGGGTGAGACGAATCAGGTTACGACGCCGGAGCGTCGAGATCCTTCGCTTCTTCCGTGCTGTGACCTGTGTCACGACCGCGACCCGCGAGCACGACGAACCACGCGGTCGCGGTGATGCACAGCACGGCGCTGAGCAGCGCGTTGAATCGCACACCGAACACGCGCGTCGCGGGATCGCTGCGCATCAGCTCGAAGAAGAACCGCCCGAATGTGTAGAGCGCGACATACAGCGCAAAGGTCCGGCCTTCGCCGAACCGGAACCGGCGTTCCGCCCAGACGAGCAGCCCGAACAACGCGAGGCACCACAGCGACTCGTACAGGAAGGTTGGTTGGAAGGTTCTGTACGCGAGGTACTGCGCGGGGCGGTGCGCGACATCGATCTCGAGCCCCCACGGCCAGCGCGTCGGTCGACCGAACAGCTCCTGGTTGAAGTAGTTGCCCCACCGACCGATCGCCTGCGCGAGCACGACACCGGGTGCGATCGCGTCGAGCAGCTTCAACGTGGGGAGCCCGCGGCGGTGCGCCACGATGACGACCGCGATCGCGCCTCCCGCGACGGCACCCCAGATGGAGAGCCCGCCCTGCCAGATCTTGACGGTGCCCGCGAGCCCACCGGTGTGCCAGTCGTAGCCCGTGAACAGGTGGTACACCCGCGCACCGACCACGCCGGAGACGACGACGATCAGCCCGATCTCGCCGATCGTGCCCTTCTTGCCCCCACGGGCCTCCCAGCGACGCTCCGCCACGGTCGCCGCGACCAGCACACCCAGGGCGAGGCACAGGCCGTAGGCGTGGAGCGGAACCGGGCCGAGGTGCAGGATGCCCTTCGACGGGCTGGGGATGAATCCGAGAAGGCTCACAGCAGTCGTTCACTCTACGGGCGTCGGCCCTCCCAGCGTCGCCGGCTCCAGGTTTCTTCACCGCCGACCGATACCGCGGCGGGGCTCGAACGCAGGAGCACGTCTGTGTACACACGCTTCGCCGCCAATCTCGCGATGGGC
Source organism: Acidimicrobiia bacterium (assembly GCA_038240075.1). Taxonomy (GTDB): domain Bacteria; phylum Actinomycetota; class Acidimicrobiia; order IMCC26256; family PALSA-610; genus DATBAK01. The sequence continues at coordinate 12,216 of JBBSEC010000074.1, read as the reverse complement.
ATCGCGCTGACGACGATGGCCGCGACCTGCGGTCACAACCCGCCACCTCCGCCGGCGCGCGCGACCGTGGGGGGCTGCGCGGTGCTGCCGGCGGATAACGCGTGGAACACCGACATCTCGAAGTTTCCGGTGTCGTCGGGCTCCGCGGCGTACATCTCGGAGATCGACAACTCCGGCGCGACCAAGCTGCACCCCGACTTCGGCAGCAACGCCACGTACGGCATCCCGTACCTCGTCGTGCCGCAGAGCACCGCGAACGAGCCGATCAACTACACCAACTACGGAGACGAGAGCGATCCCGGGCCGTTCCCGATCCCACCGAGCGCTCCAGTCGAGGGCGGTGCGTCGTCGACCGGCGACCGCCACGTGCTCGTCGTGCAGCAGGGCACGTGTCACCTCTACGAGCTCGGTCGCGCGTTCTGGAACACCACGCACACGCGCTGGGACGCCGATGTCGGCGTCAACTGGGACCTGAGCTCGAACGCGCTCCGCCCTCTGCATGAAACGTCGGCCGACGCGGCGGGTCTGCCGATCCTTCCCGGGCTCGTGCGCTACGACGAGGTCACGGCGGGCGTCATCAACCACGCGCTGCGTTTCACCGTCGAGCAGACACAACACGGCTTCATCGCGCCCGCTACGCACGACACGGGTTCGAGCACCGACCCGACGCGGCCGCCGATGGGCCTGCGGTTGCGGCTGAAGGCGAGCTTCGACCTGACGCCCTTCCACGGCGAATCACTCGTCGTGCTCACTGCGCTGAAGAAGTACGGGATGATCGTCGCCGACAACGGATCCAACTGGTACATCAGCGGCGCGACCGATTCACGCTGGAACGACGACGACCTGAACCAGCTCAAGACGGTTCCGGGCACCGCGTTCGAGGTCGTGAACACGGGTGCGATCCAGCACTAGCGGATCAGGCGCGAGAGCCGGCGGTCGGCGAGCACCTTGCCGCCGGTCTGACACCGCGGGCAGTAGACGACCTCGTGCGATTCGTACGAGACCCGTTTGAGATCGTCGCCGCAGACCGGGCACGGCACTCCGGCCTTCCCGTGCACGACGAAGTGCCCGCCGAGCTTGGGCTCCGACAGGCCACCGGTGCGCGCCCGTTCTCGCTCGAGCCCGTCGACGAGCACCGCGCGCACGGCGTCGAGCAGGCGGTTGCGTTCGTCGGCGTCGAGGCCCTTGAGCGACGCGTACGGCGACAAGCGCGCGCGGTGCAGCGCATCGTCGGCGTAGCCGCGACCGACCCCCGCGACGGTTCGTTGATCACGCAACAAGGTGTGGATCCGGCGCCCGTCGTCGCTCCTGCGCACGAACTCCGCGAAGGCGTCGCTGTCGGGCTCGGGGCCGAGCTTCTCGAGCGGCCCGTCGTCGTCGGGCGCGAGCACCCACCAGCCCGCCTTGCGCTCCGTGCCGTGCTCGCGCACGAGCAATCCGATCAGCGCATCGGAGCCCTCCGGATCGGTCAGACGCGGGTCGGTGAACCGCAGCCGTACGACCGACCCCTTGGGCTTGGTGCGTTTCGGCGGGTCCTCGATGTCGAGGCGGCCGGCCTGGGAGAGGTGGATCAGCAGCCGGGGACCGCCGAGATCGAACACGAGGTACTTGCCGCGCCGGCCCACCGTGACCACCGTCTCGCCGACGAGCGACTCGGGTGGCGGAAGCGCCGTCTTCAATCCTGAGAACCCGAGCGGCTCGTACCCCTCGAGGGTCGCGCCGGTGAGCCGATCCGAGAGCCGATCGGCCAACGCCTGCATCTGGGGCATCTCGGGCACGGCCGAAACGCTACCGGCCCGTCCACGGGGGCAACGCCGCCCGGGACGAAGCCGCTCAGGTCGGAGGGCAGATCTGCCGATCCTCCGGATGAGCAGAGGCGAAGGGCGAACGATGGCATTCAAGAGACGGCGGTCCCACCGGGCAGACGCGGAGCCGGAGGCACACTTCGAGCACGCGTCCGGCTACACCGACCTCGCGGGCGTCCTTGGTGACCACACCCTCGATGCCGAGCAGGAAGCGGCCGTCGCGCCCAAGGGATACCGCGCCCGCAGCATCGCCAAGGAAGAGAAGCCCCGCCGGCCCTAGCTCTGCTTCTGCTTCGGTCCGCGACTCTCGAAGTAGGTCGGCGCGCCGATGGTCCACGCGGGGCCGCTCCCCCAGTCACGGCGGGTCCGCAGCGCGACGAACTCCGGGTGCTCGCGCGTCGCGGCGTTCCAGCGCTTCATCGTCTCGACGCCCTCGGGCAGTGACCAGAAGTCTTCCTCGACGCCGAAGCGGCCGTCGCCCGCGTACTCCAGCACCGTGAGGCCGCGGAAGTCGATCGGCGGCTCGTTCGCGTCGGGATGATCGCGGCGATTCTGCATCGAGACGACGACACGGCCGCCGTCACCGATCATGTGCCACTCATACACGGTGTAGATCGAGCCATAGTCCTCCATCGTCGGCTTGATCCACGCGCGAACTTCCTCGCGCCCGTTGCGGTTGCCGAGCACGTGCTCCACGTAGGTCACGTCGTCGGTGAAGCACGCGTCGCACCACGCGTCCCAGTCCTCGTCAACCGCGCCGAGCTGCCAGTACCGACGGAACGCGGTCTCGACCTCGTCACGATCGATCGTCATGAGCCGGGACTCTACCGAGGGTCGCGCGACTTCTGCCCCTTCCGGCGAGCCTCGAGCCGGCTGCGGATGAGCTCCCGCCGTTCCTGCACGTCGCGGTAGGTGAGCCGCTCGACATCGGCAGGAAGACCCATCGCGGCCTTGATCGAGTCGGCGTCGAACACCGTCGCGAGCGCGGGGTCGACACCCATCTCCAGCGCCAATCGCTCGCCGTGACGGGCGCCGATCTCGCTGTGCACCTTCTGGATCTCTTCGAGGATGTCGAGCTCGGGTGCGAGCGTGGCGATTGCACCGTCGAGGAACATCATGTTCTTCACGAAGAGCATGAGCTCCTTCGGGGCCCGGGCGCCGTACGCGAGCAGCTGCTTGGTGAGGTCCTGCAACTGGTGCACCAGCTCGTCGGCCGACAGGGCCGTCGCGTCCACCACCGGTTGATCGAGGCCGAGATCGCGCGCGACCGCGTCGAGGTCGGTGTCGGCCGGGAACGCACCGAGGTCGCGCAGCGCGCCGAGCTGCGCGTGCAGGTCGCCGGTCGTCGCGCCCATGAGCAGGAAGAGGAACGCGAGGCGCTTCGGCGGGTCGAGCCGGCCGGTGATGCCGAAGTCCATGAGCACGGTCCGGCCGTCGGGCTGCACGCGCAGATTGCCGCCGTGCAGGTCGCCGTGGAAGACGCCGAACAGCATCGCGCCTTCCATGAACGACACGAGGCCGGCGTGCAGCACCGCCTCGGTGTCGACGCCGGCGTTCTTCATCGACGCCACGTCGTCCCACGCGAAGCCGTCGAGCCGCTCCATCACGAGCACGCGGCGCGTCACGTAGCGCGGGTGCGGCCGCGGCACGATCGTCGCGCGCTGACCCGTCTCGGCGAGCACGCGCGCGATGTCGAGCATGTTCTCGGCTTCGAGCCGGAAGTCGAGCTCTTCGACGATCGTCTCCGCGAACAGCTCGACGAGCGCGGGCGGGTTCGCGAGCGCGGCGACGGGGATGCGGCCGATGAGGCGGGGCGCGAGCCACGCCATCGCCTGGAGATCCTCGCGGACGAGGCGCGCGACCTGGGGCCGCTGCACCTTCACCACCACCTCTTCACCGGTGCACAACGTCGCCGCGTGGACCTGCGCGATCGACGCCGCCGCGATCGGCTCGCGCTCGAACCGGGCGAAGACCGATTCGAGCGTCACTCCCAAATCGGACTCGACGACCCGGCGGACGTGCTCGAACGTCTCCGGTGGCACGCGGTCGCGCAGCAGCTTGAACTCGTCGACCAGCTCGCCCGGGAACAGGCCTTCGCCCGACGAGATGATCTGACCCATCTTGATGTACGTGGGACCGAGGTGACCGAACGCGATCCGCAACCGCCGCGACAGCGCGGCGCGCCGGACGGTCGGTTCGTTGCGGCGGTCGACGATGTACCAGATCCCCAGCGCGCTCCCGACGCGCGCCGTGACCTGCACCAGCCGCCGCAGCGGCGGCACGCGGCGCGGCTTCAGCAGCCGCGGCGCCTCCGCCTTCGCCTGTTCGCGCAGCGCGTGCAGCCCTCGTCGCCACACGGCCGCATCGGCGTCGACGACCCACGGCCCGTGATCACTGAAGCCGTACATCGCCACGTCGGGATCGACAGACCCACCCTCGGTTGACACAGTCCGAGGCTAGACGTGAGGAACCGGGTCACTCGGACCCGGTTCCGTCACCTTCACCATTCACTTCGCGATCTGCGTCCGGCGCTCACGCCGGGCGCACCTACATGCCGCCGCAGCGACCCATCCACGGACCGGCGCCCTGCCACTGGTGCAGGTCGAACGCCAACAGGTCCTGATCCGGGGGGCTCGCGGCGGCGGGATCGACACCGACGAGGTCGAGCCGTCCGGCCCGCACCGCCGTGCTGTTCCACGTCGACCGCGAGAACTGGTACGCACCCCGGTAGGTACCCGACGGGTTCACCGCCTGGTATCCGTTGTCGTACGCGGGCGGCGTGTGACTCGACTCGTGGCTACGCGTGCAGACGAGGAACGGGTCCATGTGGTTGACCGACGCCGACGGCGCCACCGATCCCTGCACGGTCCAGAAACCGTCGTTCGGTGCGGCCGTGATGCCGGTCGTGGCCGCGCCGGTGTCGACGAGCCCGGCCACGCCGAGCTGATCGTCGCCGGTGCCGAACCCGAGCACGGCGCCGGCGCCGCGCGCGATCCAGTATCCGGTCGTACCCGCCGCGATGGCACTCGCGTCGTGAACACCCATGCTCGCCTCGGAACCGAAGTACGCAGCGTCGCCGAAGCTGAACACGCCACCGTCGCCGCCGACGAGCCAGTAGCCCGCATGCGACGGCGTTGCCGCGATGCCGACGACGGCCGCGCCGAGGTCGAGCGACGCGACGGAGCCGAGGAACGGCGCGTCGCCGAAGGCGAAGACACCGCCGTCACGCGCGACCAGCCAGTAGCCGTGACCGTCGGCCGCGGCCGCGATCCCGACGATCGGCTGGTTGAGGGCTTCGCCCCCGGCCGAGCCGTAGAAGCTCGCGTCGCCGAACGCGAACACACCGCCGTCACGGCCGACAAGCCAGTAGCCGTGACCCGTCGGTGTCGCCGCGATCCCGACGATCGGCTGGTTCAAGGCCGTGGATCCGGCCGAGCCGTAGAAGCTCGCGTCGCCGAACGCGAACACGCCACCGTCCTCGGCGGCGACCCAGTACCCCTTGCCCGACGTCGTCGCCGCAATCCCGACGAACGACGCGACCGGCGTGACGCCCGACGCGGCCAACGTCGGCGCGGAGCCGAACGCACTCACCGAGTTCGGCGGCGCGACTGCTGCTTGCGCCGAACCCGATCGCAGACCAATGGTGCCGAGCGCGGCGAGCGCGACGAGCGCAGTCCCGGCTCCGGCAACCACACGAAAGGACATTCCCCGGCGACCCGCTACGCCCAGCGACCGCCGGCCACTTCCCCCTGAAACGACGTTCTGCCCCGTCGTCGTCCTGCTCGCAGACCCAGCGAGCGTGGGAGCCGCGCTATGGCGTCGTTCGAACGGTCCGGTCCATTGCCTGGCGTGCATGTCAGCTCCACGGGGATGCGCGACCTCACGGCCACAACGGCTAGGAAGAACGCGTGGGGCTCCGACCTCCGACGCGGACTCGGGCACCGTAACGAGGGCCTCGGACAGGCGAACGAACTCAGGAAGCCCGGTCGGGGCCGCCCGACGGCCGGACCGGCCCGCGCCGACGCCTTGCGGCACAACGGCCGCGCCGCGTGGGGCCCTCCGGGGGGACCACTGGGAAAATGGTCCAAACGGGGGGTACGAAACTGGCGGTTTTACTTCGCCTAGTTGTCGGCCACCCGTACGGCCGCCTCGACCGTCACCGGGCACGAGAGCGTGTTCGAGATGTAGCACTCACCGTGGGCGACATCGCAGAGGTGCAGCACCTGCGCCGCGTCGGTCCCCGGCGCGACCCGGATGCGCGGCCGGAGATGGATCGCGCGGATCGCGATCGGGTGGGGCTCCTTGGGCATCGACGCCTCGGCGTCGTCGTCGTACTCCCACACGTCGATGCGGGCGCGCGCGGCGACCGCGAGGAACGACAGGAGCTGACACGATGCCGCCGCGAGCACGAGGAGCTGCTCGGGATTCAAGATCGCGGCGTCGCCGAGAAACGCGGGATCCGCGCTCAGGGTGAGCGACGCGGCCGCCGGCGGGCAGGCACCGGCATGGGTGCGGTCGTAGGAGTCGTATCCGGATGCAGTGCTGCCCCGCCACGTGACGACAGCGCCGTACTCATGAGTGTCATGCGTCACGGTTCCAGCCTCGCGCGTCACGCACCCCGACGCACCGGTAACGCGGTCAACTCGGCGAGAAGTCTCACCTCGCTCTCGATGAGCTTGCGCCAGTCGTCGAGATGCAGGCTCTCGTCCTCACCGTGGATCCGGCTCGACGGATCGGCCGGGCCGAGGAGCACGGCGGGGATCCCGCCGAACGCGGCGACGAACGGGCCGACGAACGGAATCGACCCGCCGACACCCATGAGCACGGCGTCGGTGCCGAAGCCGTCGCGCAACGCGGCGCGCGCCGCGACGAACGCCGGGCCGTCGGGCTCGGTGTGCCACGCCGGGCTGCCGCCGTGGTCGACGATCTCGAGCTCGAGGCCCCAGGGAAGCCTGCGCTCGAGGTGCGCACGCACCTGCTCGAGCACCCGGCCGGCCTCCTGCCCTGCCGCCAGCCGCACGCTCAGCCGCGCCGAGGCCGCGGCGACGATCTGGTTCGACGAGCCCGCGATGGGGTGCGAGTCGAAGCCGATCACGGTAAGCGCCGGCCGCATCCAGAGGCGCTCGTAGGGCGACGCGGTCGGGTCGCCGACGGCCTGCACTCCCGGCCGCACGCCGAGCGCCCGCATGAGCGCCGTCGGATCCTGCGGCAACGCGTCGAGCCGGGCCCGGTCGGCGGGCGCGGGAACGAGCACATCGGCGTCGAAGCCGTCGATCGCGACCGCGCCGTGCTCGTCGACCATGCTCGCGAGCAGCCGCGCGAGGGCGAGCACCGGGTCGGGCACGAGGCCGCCCGCCATGCCGCTGTGCACCGGGCCGTCGAGCGCGCGCACGGTCACATCGAGCTCGGCCAGGCCGCGCAGCGATGTCGTGATGCCGGGTACACCGACGTTCCAGTTGCCGGCGTCGGCGAGCACGAGCACGTCGGCCTGCAGCTCGTCGAGGTGCTCAGTGAGGAACTGCTCGAGGTGCGGCGAACCGATCTCCTCCTCGCCCTCGACGAGCACGCGCACGTTGCACGGCGGCGCGTCCGCCACCGCGAGCCACGACGACACCGCGAGCGCGTGCGCAACCGCTCCGGCCTTGTCGTCGGCCGAACCGCGTCCGTAGAGGCGGCCGTTGCGCTCGACCGGCTCGAACGGATCGCTCTGCCAACGCTCGACGAAGCCGGGAGGCTGCACATCGTGGTGCGCATATAAGAGGACGGTCGGCAGCGCCGGATCGGACACGACTTCGCCGATCACGTAGGGATGCGATCCCGCGGTCTGCGCGAGGTGCACCGACTGGAGGCCGTGGTGCCGCAGCACATCGGCCGTCGCCTCGGCGCTGCGGACCACGTCATCGGTGTGCTCGAGCGACGCGCTGATGCTCGGGATGCGCACGAGGGCGTCGAGCTCGGCGCGGGCGTCCGCCAGGCCCGCACGGGTCGCATCGACAGCCTTGGCGACGAGACTCATGATCCGTGCAACGGGTCGGAGTAACGGGCCTGGAGCCGGCGCATGCCGCGCAACCAGCGGTCGTAGTCGTCGGCCTTCCGTCGGAAGTAGTCGGCGACGACCGGATGCGGAAGGATCAGGAAGCGCTCGGCGTCGAGCCCCTCGATGACCGCCGACGCAACGTCGTCGGGCTCGAGCATGCCGTCGACTCCCGCGACTCCGCCTTCGACGGTCCCGGCCGTCATGTTCGTGCGCACCGCCTGGGGGCAGAGCACCGAGACCTTGAGACCCTGGTCGCCGTAGGTGATCGAGAGCCATTCGGCGAGCGCGACGGCGCCGTGCTTCGTCACGGCGTAGGGCGCCGAGCCGATCTGGGTGAGCAGGCCGGCCGCGGACGCCGTGTTCAGCAGGTAGCCCTCGCCGCGCGCGGTCATCCGGGGAACGAGGAGGCGGGCCGCGTAGACGTGGGAGAGCAGGTTGACCGCGATGCTGCGTTCCCAACCCGCGTCGAGCACGTCCTCACCACCCGGCACGACGATCCCCGCGTTGGAGCAGAAGAGGTCGATGGGCCCGTAGCGCGCCTCAGCCGCGGTGACAAGCGCCGCGATCTGGTGCTCGTGGCGGACGTCGGTCGGCACACCGAGCCCGCCGGTCTCGGCCGCAACGGTCATGAGCTGCGCCTCGTCGAGATCGGCGACGACGACGCGCGCGCCCTCGTTCGCGAAGCGCCGCGCCATGGCGGCGCCGATGCCGTTCGCGCCGCCGGTCACGACGACGTGCTTGCCGGCGACCTTCACGTCACGACCTTCACGTCAGGACCCTCATAGCTGCCGCGCTCCTTCGTGATCGACACCCAGGATCATCGTGCGGCCGCCCGTCTTCAACGCGGACGCAACGGCCTCGGCGGCGCGCCCCGGCGCGCACAGTGCCGCGATCGACGGACCCGAGCCGCTGAGGAACGCGCACCAGGCGCCCGCGTCGACCGCGGCGCGCAGTGCGTGATGGGAATCGGGGACGCGGGCCAGGCGCACATTCTGGTGCAAGCGGTCTTCGGAGGCGACGCGCAACGCGGCGACATCGCCGGCAGCCAGCGCCGCGACCATCAACGCCGCGTGGCCGACGTTGAAGACGGCGTCGTCGAACGAAACCACCGCTCCGAGCTGCCCGCGCGACGACTTGGTCGACGTCTCGCGCTCGGGTACCCACACGACGACGGCAACCTCGACCGCGAGCGGCACGCGCACGTAGGTTCCTCCGGCCGTCGCGATCAGGCCGCCGTGCACCGCGGCGGCCGCGTTGTCGGCGTGGCCCTCGAGGTCGGTCGCCTCGCGGAGCACGTCGGCCTTCACGCGCACGATCGGCTTCCGCCGTTGCACCGCCGCGCCGAGCAGTCCCGCAACCCGCGCCGCGGCCGAGAACCCGAGCCCGCGGCCGCCCGGCACCTGGCTCCGCACTGCGACGGGACCGACACCTCCGGCGCGACGGAACGTCCGCACCGCGAGGTGTGCCTCGTCGGCGGGCGGGTCGCCGTCGAGCGTGAAATCGAGGTACGCGGTGAGGGCAAGGCCCAAGGCGTCGAAGCCGGGCCCGAGGTTGGCGCTCGATGCCGGAACGCGGATCGTCGGGCCGTTGCTACTCACTACCGGCGAGCCGTTCGGCGTACGCGAGGGGAAGCAGCTCGAGCAGTTGGCCGTCGGGATCACGGACGAACACGCCGAGCCCGATGTCGGTGTCGGCGAGCACCTCGCCACCGAGGTCGGCGACACGCGGCACGACCCGCTCGAGATCGCAGCTCAACGACAAGTGCGTCAGACCAGGCTCGTTCATCACGCGCGCCCGATACTCACGCGCGACGTTGCCGGAGAAATGCAGGAGCTCGAGCACGAACGCGCCACGCTGCAGGTAGAGCGCGGTCATGCCCAAGGGCGCGTCGAGGCGCAGCAACTTCGCCGACGGGTCGTCGGGCGGATGCAGCTCGCGCACCTCCTCGAACTCGAAGAGCTCGACGTAGAACCGACGGGCACGGTCGAGATCGGTGACGCACTGTCCGACATGGTTGAAGATCACGGCCACGCGCGGATCTTACGGGCGCGCTGCAACTCGCGCGGACGTCCGCTCAGCGTTCCGCGCGATGCTCGCCGTCGGTGATCGTGACCCATGCCTGCCACGTGATCCGCAGGATCAACGCGGTGATCGCGAGGCCGATGATCGGGTCGGCCGTCTTCCATCCGAGCGCGACCGCGGCCGCGGACGCGATCACGCCGAGCGACACGAAGCCGTCGACGCGGGCATGGTGGCCGTCGGCGACGAGTGCGGGGCTATCGAGCCGCGCACCGGCACGCAGGCGGACTCTCGCGGCGAGCTCGTTGCCGACGAAGCCGATCAGGCCCGCAACGGCGAGCGGCCCGAGGTAGTCGAGGTGCTGCGGATGGACGAGCCGGTCGATCGCTTCGCCGGCCGCGACCGCGGCCGACACGAAGATGGCGAGCACCACTGCGTACCCGGCTCGGCGTTCACCGCGTTCGCTGCGCGCAAGGAACGCGATGGCGAGCGGGATCGCGGTGAGGGCGTCGCCTCCGTTGTGGATCAGATCGGCAAGCAGCGCGACAGAACCGGAGAGCGCGAACACGACCGCCTGTAACGCGGCGGTGACGGCAAGGATGGCGAGGCTGATCGTGACGGCTCGGACCCCGCGCGCGACCGGACGATCGAACGGTCGACGCGGCCGTGCGTGTGCCCGTGCCCGTGCCCGTGCTCGTGCTCGTGGCGCGCGTCCGCACCGTGCGATCGGAAGACCAAGAAGGCGTGACGGTGCGCGCCGTGATGATGATGCTCGTGCGTCCACACGCCGTGCCGGTGCGCAAGCGTTCCGTTCACACGATCAAGGGTACGACCCCCGTATATGTCGGACGTACCGTGATCACTCAGAAGTAGCGTCACGAGTTGTGGAGCCGAGCCCGCCGATCTTGCATCTGTCGCTGCCGGTCAAGGATCTCGCCGCGGCGCAGGCCTTCTATGTCGACGTGCTCGGGTGCCGGCTCGGCCGCACCGGGATCGGAGGTTCCGACGTCTGGTTCTACGGCCTCCAGTTGACGCTGCAGGACCGACCCGACGAAGTGCTTCCCGACCGCGACCGCGGAACCCGCCACTTCGGAGTCACGTTGAGCCGCGACGACCTCACCGGCCTGCTCGCCCGGCTCGAGCAGCACCCGGTCACGTGGCTCGAGCCCGTGCACACCGACTACGCCGGCACTCCGAAGGAACAGACCAAGGCGAAGCTCCTCGACCCGAGCGGGAACGCCATCGAGATCAAGACGTACGCCGATCTGGTCATGGGGCTGCACGCAATCTGAGGGCTCGATCACCATCATCGGGACACCGCAGCGCCGCCGGTACGATCCCCCGATGCGAATCTGCGCGCGGTCGGGATGTAGCTCCCCTGCGGCGGCCATCCTCACCTACGACCGCGCGACGCAGGTTGCGTACCTCTACTCCGTCGACGATCCCGAGTCGCGTTCGCCCGGCGATCTGTGTGAGCGGCATCTGAGCCGGTTCGTCGTCCCGCGCTCGTGGCAGCTCGTCGACCGGCGCGTGAGCACGCCGGCAGCCGAAGCGCCCGCGGCACTCCGCGCGGTGCCGTCGCCGCGAGCGCCGCGCGCCAGCAAGCCGCGCACCGCCGCGAAGCCGCGCACCGCCACCCCGCACGCGCCGACCACGCGCAAGTGGGCCGAGGTCGGACCGTCGCTGTTCGATGCCCCGGCGAGCGATGCGGTCGCGCCAGTGGCTGCCGACGCAGAACCGGCGAGCGAGCCGGTGTGGATGCCGCGCTTCGGTCCCGACAGCGAGCTCGACGGCGTGCTCGACGCCAAGACGCCGCTGCTGCGCCGCGCCTTCGGCAACCGCTAACCGCTCACCCGAGCTGCGCGGCCTTGAGCTGCCCGGCGCAGACCGCGTAGAGAATGGACGCGCCGAGCGTGTTGCCCTTCGCGGTGGTCATCGGGTTCGCCGTGGTCTTCGGAACGATGAGGTAGCTGTAACTCGACATCGGGTACGTGCGCGGATCGGGGTTCACGTAGACCCCGCTCAGGTCCTGCGTGAAGTCGGAGTGGATCTGCGCGCGCTGGAGCGCAATCGCGACGTTCAGCGCCGTGGGTTGCGTGTAGTAGCCGCCCTTGTTGAGCAGCGACGCGACCGGGAAGCTCAAGTCCTTCGCGTAGCCGTACTCCACGTAGGTGATCGCGCCGTTGTTGTACGGCGCCGCGACGAAGTTGGCGACACGGTCGGAGAGTTGCTGCGCGATGAGATTCGGGTCGGGCGGGTACAACGAGGTCGCCGGGCACGGCGAGATGGTGATCCGCCTACCTCGTGTGCGTGCCCATCGTGTGCGCGATCACCTGGATCGTGTTCGAGAACGTC
>JBBSEC010000073.1:0-23733 GCA_038240075.1 Acidimicrobiia bacterium | reverse complement strand
ACCCCCGCCGCAGTCCCTGGTACTGCACCTATGTCTTATGCGTCATGGGTGCAGTACCAAGGACGCGCCGGGCGGCGATCGCGCGGGCGACCTGCTCGAACGCGCGGTCGTCGCGCCGCGTCAAGGCGGCCGCCGTGATCCCGAACCGCAGCCAACCGTCGCTCGTGAAATCGTTGCGACGCATCGAGTCGTAGTCGTGCACGCGCTTTCGCATGTGCGGATCGCGTCCGTCGAACTCGAGCACAACCCTCACATCCGGCCACGCGGCGTCGGCGAGATAGCGCCGACCCTCGATGAACAGCTCGAATTCCAACGCCGGTCGCTCGAGCCCGTGTTGCTTGGCGCGCCGGGCGACGAGCGCCTCCCATTCGTTCCGAGACTTCGCTAGTTCGGGATGCAGATCCGCAAGGATTCGCAGTGCGACGGCGCAGCCCGGCCGCTTTCCGTGCGAGAGCTCACGGGCACGCTGCTCCAGGGCGCCGGGCTTGACCAGCCCGCGGACGATCGCGCTCTCGACGAGCGCCACTGCCGCCGCGGACGGCAAGCGGTGCACCGAATCGAGGACCATTCGGACCGGGGCAAGCGCGCGTAGGCCGTCGACGATCGCCCAGTCGCACCGAGCGAGGTCCCGACTCGTGTGCCGACCCGGCACCGCGTTGCGACTGCCCCTCGCGACCATCACGTCTGGCGATTCGGGCGCGTCGCACAGCCCGTACAACGCCGGCGCGCTGAGCCCCGAAGCGACCCCACGAGTCGAGAGCAGCTCGGCGGCCAACCGGTCTTTCCACGTCGGTGCCGCGGCGACGGTAAAGCGATAGACACGCGGCGCGGCGCGCACCACCGCCCCGCGCGTCACGAGCCGACGCAGCTGCCACGGCGCGAGCCCTGCCGCGTTTGCCTGCGCGGATGTGAAGCAGCCCCGCTGACCGGACCGGCGGGCCAAGCGCCGCAAGCGTGAAAACGGATCGTCGAGCGACGCAGCCACCGCGTTTCCCCTGTCGTCGAGCAATGCAGCAGGGGAAATCGCAGCGATCCTCGCACCGCGAAACCGCAACATCAATTCGTTGCGGGAGCGTGCGAGGGCGTGGGACGCGGGTTAGGGGAGGTCGGTGACGCGGTCGGGAAGGTAGGGGAAGTCGTGGAGGCGGGGGCGGCCGGCGGGTTGCCACGACGGCAGGAGCGCGCGGCGATGGCCGTGGGTGCGGTTCGGATTCGAGCAGTGCACGAGAAACGCGCCGAACCAGATCACGGTGCCCGCCGGTGCCTCGATGACGACGGCGTCGGCCGCGTCGATCGCGGTCGGGTCGGTCAAGAACCGCGTCGGATCCGACGGGTCGCGCCGCACGGGCCCGTTCAGATGCGAGCCGGGAATCACGCGCAACGCGCCGTTGTCGACCGTCGCGTCGTCGAGGAACACGATCGCGGTGACGACGTCCTGCGCGTCAGTGCCCGCGGCGACATACCAGTACGGGTAGTCCTGATGCCACGGGAACTCACTCCCCTCCGACGCGCGCTTGAAGTTGAGCTTCGACGTGAACGGTGCCACCTCACCGCCGAGCTCGGCACGCGCCGGCGCGACGAGACGTTCATCGGCGAACAACGCGGCGAACCGCTCATCGAGATGATCGACCGGTTCGAGGAGCCGGATCTCGCGACTCCCCTCGGCCCACTCCCACTGAATCGCGGTGCGCGACGAGAACTGGATGCGATGGCCGTCGGCGAGCTCGGCGACCGGACTCGCGCCCGAACGTTCGGCGCGGGCCGAGACGAGGATCGCGACCCGCTCCGCGACGGCGCGCAGCTCCGCGCAATCGGCCTCGTCGAGCACCGATTCCCGCACGAGGTATCCCGAGTCGCCGAACGCGCTCCTCATCGGAGCGAGTATCCCGCAGCCGCGGCGTCGCGCGCGCTCAGACCTCGTCGAGGATCGCGGCGCGCCGCCGGTCGCGCTCGGCGACGGTGATCACGCCCTGGTCGTACAGCGCATCGAGCGTCTCGAGCCGCTCACCGACCGCGTGCGTCGACACGTCGCTCGCCTCCGCCGCCGGCGCCGCACCGGTCGGCGCGGTCGACCCGGTCGCCGGGGCCGGGGCCGGGGCCGAGTGGACGAGCCTGCCGACGTCGTCGACCGCTCGCCGTTGGCCGTACAACACGATGAACAACCCGATCCACCCGAGGACGATGACCAGCAGCACAGCGCTTCCAACGGGTTCGTTCCGGGACTGTGCGACGCCAACCGCAATCGCGAACGGGACCGCCGACCACAGCACCGCCAGGACGATGAACGGAGCGAGGTTGATCGAGTGCCCGCCGAGCCCCGGCGTCGAACGCCTGATCAGGTTGCCGTTCGCGTCGAACGTGCACGTCGGCGGCGGATCCCCGATCTGCCCGCTGTCGAGGCACTTCTGGATCTGGGCCTGACTCGGCCCCCCGCCCGACGCGGCCGCCGTGCCGATCCGGCGGCCACGCCGAGCGCAATCATCACGCCGAACAGAAACAGAACGGCCATTGCCGAAATGCGCCGCATCGCCCCTCCCCACTGACCCCAGGACGACATCATGCCAAACCATCGCGCAGCCGCATAGGCCGAAGCGCTACCCGTTTCGCGTCAGGTTCGCGGCCAGAGCGGTTCGTTGATCTCGAAGCCGACGTCGGCGCCCCAGTGGTTGCGATACGAGACCTCGTGCACGGGACGACGGGGCGCAACCCCCCAGACTCCGGTGGGATAGCCCATCGTCACGCAGCTCGAGAACAGCCAGCCTTCTTCCTTCGGCACGCCGAGGATCTCGAGCACCGCGTCGAGCTCGAAGAAGAAGACCGACGTGAGCGACGAACCGACTCCTTCCGCGCGAGCCGCGAGCATCGCCGACCACGTCGCCGGGAAGATCGATCCGCCGCTCGGGTCGAACTGCACGAACGAGAAGAGCAGGAGCGGATACTCCTCGAAGTGATCCGCGAGGTGCTGCGCCGATCGCTGCACGCGCAGCATCTGGTCGTTGTCGGGCAGGTCGGGATCGGCATTCGCGACCTCGAGCCGCTCCTTGTAGATCGTGACCCACAGCTGTGCGATACACCGCCGGTACACGGGGCCGAGCTGCGCGAGCACGCCCGCGTCGTCGACGAGCATGAAGCGCCAGTTCTGCGTGTTGCCTCCGGTCGGCGCGCGCACCGCCGCGTCGAGGATGCGCTGTTGCACGTCCATCGGAATCTTGTCGGGGCGGCACCGGCGCATCGCGCGGGTCGTGTAGAGCGCTTCGTAGACGTCCATGCGCGGCAGCCTACGGAACTTCGAGATCGCGCGTCACCGCCACGGTTCGCCGCGGAGGGCCGGCGCGACGAGCGGGGTGGCTGCCGAAGCCACCACCCCGCTCGCTCAGCACGCGCCGGCGGAAGAGCTAGCCGAGGAAGATCGGGCCTTCGGCCTGGATGATGATGACAGCCGACTGCGGTGGCCCATGCTTGTCGCAGCCTTGGAAGACACCCGTGACCTTGTAGTGGCCCGACCCGGTCACGTGCGCGTACGCGCCGGTTCCGCGCTGGATCACGTAGGTACCCGTCTCGACGAACGTGCCGACACAGGTCCGGACGTCGAACTTCTGGGTCTCGGTCTGCTGCTCGTGCCGCACGGTCAGGGTTCCGGCCGGGAACACGAACGTGTCCCGGTGCGCGCCCAGCTGCGTGTCGGTGCCGCTGGCCGCGATCGGTCCTGCCGCGTTGACTGTCTGCGGTCCGTCGATCGACGTCTGGACGGCGGTGAAGTGCTCGATCGGTGCCGACGCGGCCGACGCCGGAAGCGCGGTGGCGAGCGTGAGCCCGAGGACGCATCCAATTGCCGAAATGATCATTCGTCGCTTGAGGATCATGTGTCTGTCTCCTTCAGTGTTTGGTTGTCGAGTTCATTGGGTGGTGGTGAAGCCGACGAGCGTGATGCCGCCGGGGATCGGTCCGTCGATGGCGCGGCCGTCGGAGTCGATGAAGCGGACACCGACGACACACGTCTCGCGACCGAGCGCGGCACGGACGAGTTGCTCGAGGCCGCGGGTGAGCACGTCGAGCACGGGCTCCCAGTCGAAGGACGCCGATCCGGTGCCGTCGCGCTCGACGTGCAGCGCGAGCGGGAGCGTGTCACTCGGTTCTCGAGTGCCGGGGGCGATCGTCGGGTCGTGCTCGGTGGTCACTCGCCGACGGTAAAGAAACGGCGCCCCAACCGGAATGGTACGAACGTACTTACGGACGCTCGCGATGTCCCGATTGCTCGTGATCCACGGTCGCACGCCCCGGCGCGAGACGCGCGAGCTCGGTGCGCCTCGAGATGCCGAGCTTGGTGAAGACGTTGACGAGCTGGTTGCGCACCGTGTGCTCGGAGACGAACAGCACCGCCGCAATCTCGCGATTCGTCTTCCCCTCGGCGACGAGGAGAGCGATCTCGCGCTCGCGATTGCTCAGCGCCTGCAGCGGACCGGCAAGGTCAGCAGGCGCGTCGGATGCTTCTCGATCGTGCAGTCGTCGGAGCACCGAGGTGAACCCGCGCGGCTCGGCGATCTCGCGGGCTCGCGCCATCGCAGCGCGGCAGAGCAGCTCGTCGCCGGCCGCGGTCGCAACCTCCGACGCATCGATCCACGCGTCGGCGGCGTGAATGAGCCGAGTCGCGCCCTCGAACGCCTCGGCGGCCGACGCAAGCAGCGCGGCCGCTTCCGCGAACGCTCCGTCGCAGGCCGCAACACGGCCGCGCGCCCACACCGCTCCGGCCCGGAAGGCACTGCCGCCTCCGAGCTCGACCAGACGATCGAGCGCAGCACACGCACGGGCCGCGGTCGCAGTGTCGTCGAGCGCATTCGCAGAACGAATGGTCAGAACGAGCAGGTCAAGGCGAGTCGACTGGAACAGGTCGCTCGTGACGGCGGCGGCTTCAGCGATCGTCACCAGCGCCTGCTCATATTCGTTCGAGTAGTAGTACCAACGCGCCTGAACCACCAACACGCCGACGATGAAGTCGGCGACCCCGAGTGAGTGCACGAGCTGCAGCCGCTCGAGGCGCCGCGCCGCGCTCTCCAACGCGCCGCGTTCGACTTCGATCACGCAGGCCGGGAGCTGGCAGAACTCCGTCACGATCGGATCGTGCCGGGACCGCAGCTCGTCGACGATCGCGACCGCCTCGTCGAGCATGCCGATGTAGCCGAAGATCAGTGCGATACCGACCTCGATCGCCCACGCCGCGTGCTGGCCGTCCCGCGCCAACGCGATCGCTTCCTGGTTGAACGCCAGGCAGTCGGCGATCTCCCCACGGGCCATTGCGGCGAACGACATCTGCGTCAGAACGTTCGACAGCAACGACGAGTTCTGCGACGCGGCCGCCGACGCACGCAATCGGTAGAAGACGGCCTCGCCTTCGTCGAGCCGCCCGACGGCAATCAGACGGCGCGCCGCAGCGGCGACCCACAGCGTCCCTTCGTCGGTTCGATCGTCGGCAAGGTCGATGACCCGACGCGCGATCTGCGCGGCCTCGTCGAGCGCTCCGCGTTTCGTGGCGTCATGCGTCTCGACGAGCAGGCGCGGAATCGCGTCGACGGCCAACGCCCGGTGATCCACCTCGGGTTTGGGAACGTGCACGAGCACCGGGTTCAACCACATCGCCACGGCCCGCCAGGCGACGCCGGCTCCTCGGTAGCACGCGTCGGCATTGCCGGCCCACTCGAAGGCCTGCGCGCCGAGACCCGCGACCGCCGCCGCAACCGCCGCACGATCGAACAACTCGGCGCGGTCGAGCTGATCGTCGGGAGGCGCCGAGACCGCGATGCGATACAGCTCGCTGGCAGTCCGGTAGGCGCGACTCCGAGC
Source organism: Acidimicrobiia bacterium (assembly GCA_038240075.1). Taxonomy (GTDB): domain Bacteria; phylum Actinomycetota; class Acidimicrobiia; order IMCC26256; family PALSA-610; genus DATBAK01. Next base: position 17,895 of record JBBSEC010000073.1, on the reverse strand, counting down.
GGCTTCGTCGGCCGCCATCACGGCCCAGCGAGCGGCACGATCCGCGTCACCGGCTTCGCGCCAGTGGCGGGTCAACCGCGCCGCCGACGGGAGCGGCTCCTGCTCGAGCGTCGCCGCGAGCCGGCGATGCCACTCGCGACGCTCGCGCGCCGTGAGCTGCGCGGCGACGACCTCGCATACCAAGGCGTGCCGCAGTGAGACCTGGTCCGACGGACCCGCCAGCGCGATGCCCGCGTCCAACAGGGCGAGCACGCCCGCGCCACCGTGTTCGACGACATCTTCGATCAGCTCCTGCGGCACAGGATCGAAGGCACACGCAAGTGCCTGCGCCGCGTCGCGCGCCGGCGTCGGAAGGACCTCGAGTCTCCGGGCGATCGCCTCGGTGATGGTCCACGGCAGGCGCCCGACGGGGTTGTGCAGCAGCTCCTCGACGAAGAACGGGTTGCCGTCGCCACGGGCGTGCAGCGCGTCGACCTCCTCGAGGCTGAGGTCGCGCCCCATCGCCGCCGCCATCTGCGCGACTCCCGCTGGCGACAACGACTCGACTCTCACTTCGTGCGCACACGGTGCGCGGAGCGTCTCGGCCAGGGCTGCCGTCTGTTCGCCGGTCTGCGAGTGACCGTCGAGACGAAATGCTGCCACGATCAGCGCGGGTGCCGCGAGCAGCACATCGAGCGCGGTGCTCAACGCGGCGATGAGCACCGGATCGGCACGCTCGAGGTCCTCGACGACGAGGACCAGTGGGCCCAGCTCGGCGCGCTCCGCCAGGACACGACCGAGTGCCGCGCCGATCGCGCCCGCCGGCGCGTCGCCGGCCGCGATGTCACCGACGAGGTCGCCGAACGGGTTCGTCGCGCCCGCCTCGACGTGGACGAACAACCTCTGCCACCCTGAACCAAGCGTTGCGGCGAACTCGCGAGTCAGCCGGGATTTACCCGCCCCGGCCTCACCCGTCACCGCCGCGAGTTGACCGCTTCCAGCCGCCGCGACCGTGGCGATCCTCTCGAGCAGGGCCAGCTGTCCGTCGCGCTCAACCAGCGCCGGACAGGCCCCGACCGTCGACGGCACCCCGTCCGCGTTCACCCCGAGCCGCCGCGCCCCACCGAACAAGAATCGCAGACTGCGGGCGTCATGTCACCCTAAGACAAGCGCTTCAGGCCCCCGGCTTGTCGACGGCACCCTTCATGTTCGACAGCGCGTGCTTGAGTCGTTCTTCCACCGACGCCTGGTGCGCGGCGAGCGCCTGGAGCTCGGAGCCGGCGCGGATCGCGGCGCGCACGCCCATGATGTCCATCGCCCGGTGCACCGAGCGCTTGTTCAGCTGCTGCAGGTCGGACGAGACCTTCGCGACCTTCTCCGCCACGGCGAGCACCTCACGCTCGAGATCGTCCGCCGGGAACGCGCGGTTGCACAGCCCGATGCGCGCGGCCTCATCGCCCGCGATCGAATCGCCGGTGAGGAGCAGCTCCATCGCGTTGCGCATGCCGACGAGCCACGGGTGGAACTGCATGTCGGGCGGCGAGATGATGCGCGTCACCGGGTAGCCGATCTGCGCGTCGGTGGCCACGTAGGCGAGGTCGCACGCGGCCATGAGCTCGGTGCCGCCGGCGAGGGCGTAGCCGTGTACCTGCGCGATCACCGGCTTCGCGAGATCCCAGAGCCCGAACCACCCGTCGCTCACGTGACGCGACCACTTGCCGTCGCCGCTCGACGACCAGAACGGTTTGTCGTCCCACAACGCCGAGCCGAGGTCGTAGCCCGACGAGAAGCACACGCCCGCGCCGCGCACGATTGTTACCCGCACTTCCGGGTCTTCGTCGTGGTCGTGCAGCGCCTCGAACAGCTCGACGCGCATCGCGGAGCTGATCGCGTTGCGTTTCTCGGGTCGGTTGAGCGTGATGCGACGGACGGTGTCCGCCGGCTCGTCGACGAGGATGCACTCGAACGACCGCGCACTCACCATGACGTCATGCCTCCCGCGTGCCCGCGAGCTCGGCGGCCAGCTCGAGCGCGCGCGGTTGATTCGAGCGGACGATCAGCGTCGTCGCGCCCGACGACTCCCACGCCGCGTACCGCTCCCGGATGCGCTGCTCCGAACCGAAGAGGCCGCCGTCGTCGAGGAACTCGTCGGGCACCGCCGCGGCCGCCTCTTCGCGGCGACCCGCGAGGAACAGCTCCTGGATCTTCGCCGCGGCATCGGGATAGCCGACGCGCGCCATCGACTGGTTGTGGAAGTTCATCTCCGGATGGCCCATTCCACCGACGTACATCGACGTACGCGGTTTCATCGCCGCGAAGTTCGCGCGCACGTCGTCGGTGATCACCACACTGACCGACGGGGCGATCTCGAACCCGGCCGGGTGAGCGCGTACACCGTCGACGCCGGCCCGACGCGCGAACCCGGCGTCGAGCGCGGCGCGGTAGTGCGACTCGAGCATGCCGGGGCGAAATCCCATCGGGATCCAACCGTCGGCGACCTCCGCGGTGAGCTCCACCATGCGCGTGCCGCCCGCTGCGATCCAGATCGGCACCTCGGCGGTGTGGAGGATCGAGCGCAACGGCTTCGCCATCTCGGTCGCGTCGGCGCCCGCGTAGGGCACCTGGATGGTCGCGCCGACATGGGTCATCGGGCCGTCGCGCCGCCAGACCTTGCGCAGGATCTCGACGTAGTCGCGCATGCGGCCGAGCGGACGCGCCCACGGCTGCCCGTACCAACCCTCCACGACCTGCGGGCCTGAGAGCCCGAGCCCGCAGATCACGCGCCCGCCGCCCGAGAGCGCGTCGACCGTCGCCATCGCCATGGCCGTCGCCGTCGCGGTGCGGGCCGAGATCTGCACGATCGCGGTTCCGAGGCGGATACGCGTCGTCTCGGCCGCGAGGAACGCGAGGGGTGTGATCGCGTCGGCTCCGTAGGCCTCGGCGGTCCACACCGAATCGAAACCGAGGCGCTCGGCCTTGCGCACCGCCGCGGTGGGCATCTGCAGGCCGGCGCCGGCCCAGATGTCGAGACCGAGCCCGAGCTTCATGGTGCGCAATGTATGCGGTCACATGGTCGCGTGCTCCCTCCTCGCGGCACTCGCGTTCGTCGCTGATCGAGCTGAACGATCGTCCGCTCCAGGCGTATAGCTTCACCGCGGATGAGCGACGATCGCGGCGACTGGGGTCCCCTGCTCGACGACCTCGAGGTCCGCCAGCGCGCGGCGCGGGAGATGGGCGGAGCCGAGAGGATCGAGCGGCAACACGCGAAGGGCAAGCTGACCGCGCGCGAACGGGTCGAGCGCCTCTTCGACGCCGGCACCTTCATCGAGCTCGGCGCGCTCGTCGGTACCAGCCCACGCGCGGGCGTCGACACGATCCCCGCCGACGGGTTCGTCGCCGGCCTGGGACGCGTCAACGGCCGGCCCGTGCTCGCAGGCTGCGAAGACTTCACGGTCCTCGGTGGCTCGATCGGCGCCGCCGCGACCGACAAGCGCGTCCGCATGTGCCAGCTCGCACGCCAGGAGCGCATCCCTCTCGTCTTCATGCTCGACGGCGCCGGTCACCGCCTCACCAACCGCCACTCGGGTCGGAAGCCGAACGACCTGCAGACCCTGGCCGCACTGTCAGGTCTCGTTCCCATCGTCACGCTCGTGCTCGGCCCCGCCGCGGGACACAGCGCGCTGTGCGGGCCCCTCGCCGACTTCAGCGTCATGACCGAGTACGCATCGATGTTCACGGCGGGTCCGCCGCTCGTGAAGGCCGCGACGGGTGAGGACGTCACGAAGGAAGCGCTCGGCGGCCCGCAGGTCCACGTCGATCTCTCAGGCGTCGCGCACAACGTCGTCACAAACGACGACGAAGCGCTCGCGCTCTGCCGCCGCTACCTCTCGTACTTCCCGGCCAACGCGTGGAGCGCTCCCCCGCCGGCGGCGTCCGACGCCGCCGATACCGGAAGCCGACGTCTCGACGATCTGCTCACGCTGATTCCTGCCGACGACCGCAAGCCCTACTCGATGCGCGCGGTCGTCGATCGCCTCGTCGACGCCGGCAGCGGACTCGAGATCCAGCCCCGTTTCGGGCGCTCGATCGTCACCGCGCTCGCTCGCCTCGGAGGCAGGGGCGTCGCGATCGTCGCCAACGATCCGGGAGTGCGCGCCGGTGCGATCGACACCAACGCGGCCGAGAAGGCCGCACACTTCCTCGACGTCGCCGACTGCTTCCATCTCCCGGTCGTGTTTCTCGCCGACAACCCCGGCGTGCTCGCGGGTACGAAGGCCGAGCGCGAAGGCGCGTTGCGCGCGGCGGCACGCATGTTCGCCGCGCAGCATCGACTCACCGTTCCGAAGCTCCACGTCACCTTGCGGAAGGCGTTCGGCTTCGGGAGCTCGGTCATGGCCATGAACCCGTACGACGACCAGACGATCCTCTACGCCTTTCCGGGCGTGACCCTCGGCGCGATGCCCGCAGCGTCGGGCGGCGCGTCGGCGAAGCTCGACGACGCGACGCAGGCCGAGGTGACCGCGAGCCAGGGCGGCGGGCCATGGCCCCAGGCCCACGGGATGGGCTACGACGACATCATCGACCCGCGCGACCTGCGCGACGCGCTACTGCGCGCGCTCGTCCTGCTCGAGGACCGCGACCATCGCGAGTACGCGCCGGTCGCCCGCGCCGGCATCCTCCCGTAATCTCGTTCCATGCTTGATTTGCTGATCGAGGGTGGCGACGTCGTCGACGGCACGGGGGTCACCCGTCGGCGCGCCGACGTGGGTGTGCGCGACGGTCGCATCGTGGCGATCGGCAGCGTCGACGAGCCGGCGCAACGCACGATCGATGCCGACGGTCGCGTGGTCGCGCCCGGCTTCATCGATGTCCACACGCACTACGACGCCCAGGTGTTCTGGGACCCGACGCTGAGCCCGTCGCCACTACACGGTGTGACGACCGTGCTCGGAGGCAACTGCGGTTTTACGATCGCACCGCTCGTTGCGAACGAAGCCGACTACCTCATGAAGATGCTTGCCCGGGTCGAGGGCATGCCCCTCGACGCGCTCGCGGCGGGCGTGCCCTGGGACTGGACGACGACCGCCGAGTACTTCGCCCGCTTCGATAACACGCTATCGGTGAACGCCGGCTTCATGGTCGGTCATTGCGCGCTGCGCCGGATCGTTATGGGCGAACGCAGTGTCGGCGAGGCCGCGACGGAAGACGATCTGCGCGCGATGTCGAACCTGCTGCGGGAGTCGTTGAGCGCCGGCGGGCTCGGGTTCTCGTCGTCGTGGGCCGAGACGCACAACGACGCCGACGGCGAACCGGTCCCGTCGCGTCACGCGACGGTTGAAGAGCTGCTCGCGTTGTGCAGCGTCACTGGCGAGCATCCCGGGACGTCACTCGAGTTCATCCCGACGACGCGTGACTTCACCGAGACCCACCTCGACGTGATGGCCCGCATGTCCGCGGCGGCGCAGCGACCGCTCAACTGGAACCTGTTGACGGTCAGCGCGATGAACGGAGCGTTCGTCGAGCAGCGCCTCGCGGCGGGAAACCTCGCTCGCGACATGGGCGCCAAGGTCGTCGCGCTCACGATCCCCGAACCGCCCCGGCCGCGCATGTCGTTCCTCAGCGGCTTCGTCCTCGACGCGCTCGCGGGGTGGGCCAAGCCGATGTCGCTGCCGGTCGCCGAGAAGCTTGCGCTGCTCGCGGACCCGGTGCGCCGCCGCGAGCTCGAGGAGCAGGCGGAAGGCACGCAAGGACTCATCCGCGGCATCGCGCACTGGCAGCGGCTCGTCTTCCTCGAGACGTTCACGCCCGAGACGTCGGCGTACGCCGGTCGCAACGTCGGTGAGGTCGCCGCGGAGCGGGGCCAGACGCCGTTCGATGCGCTGTGCGACATCGCGGTCGCCGACGAGCTGCGCACGGTGTTCTCGACACCCGAGTTCGGCAATGACCGCGCCGACTGGGAAGCCCGCGTCGCGGTGTGGCGCGACGGCCGCGCGGTCATCGGTGCGTCCGACGCGGGCGCGCACCTCGACCTGCTCGCCACGTTCAATTACACGACCACGACGCTCGCGCGCGCCGTGCGCGAGCACGAGGTCCTCCCGCTCGAAGAGGCCGTCCAGCTGCTCACCGACGTTCCCGCGCGCCTCTACGGCCTGCGCGACCGCGGGCGGGTCGTCGAGGGTGCCCACGCCGACCTGGTCGTGTTCGATCCGGCGACGATCGGTCCCGGCCCGGTGTTCACGAAGACCGACCTGCCGACGGGAGCCACGCGCGTCTACGGCGAGGCGGAAGGGATCTCCAACGTCGTCGTGAACGGCCGCGTGATCGTTGAGAACGGTGAATTCACCGATTCCCGCCCGGGAACATTGCTGCACTCGGGTCGCGACACCGCGACACCCGCGCTGAGCTAGACGGTCGCGTACTCACTGGCGGCCGCGACCGGCCGGATCAGATACGCGCAGCGCACGTCGCCGGCGAGCAGGTGCGCGGTCCGTTCGACGGTCACGTCGGGGCCGAGCGTGTCGCGGAACAGCTCGAGCTCGGAGCGGCAGAAGCCGGGACACGCGGTTGCCGCAGTGCAGATCGGGCAGTGGTGCTCGACCAGCACGACGCCGTCGCCTTCGCGGCGCACGTCGGCCATGTACCCCTCGGCCGTGCGCTGCCGCGCGAGGGCGCGCACCCGTCGATCGAGGCTCGCCTCCCCCGCCGCGGGAACGACCGCGCGGTACGCCTCGAGCTGATGGTGCGCGCGCGAGTCGATGACCCGATCGATCCCGTCGCTTCCGAGCGCGTCGCGCATCGCGTCGAGCAGCTCGACCGTGAGTTGACCGTGACGATCGGCGAACTGACTCGACGCCTCGGGCGTGAGCACCCATTCGCTCGGCGTCCGCCCGCGACCGGCGTTGGCACGCGGTCGGGAACGGCTCTCGACCAGGCCTCGATCGGCGAGCGCGTCGAGGTGCTGGCGGACGGCCGCCTCGGTGATGTCGAGGGCCTCGGCCATCTCGCTCGCGGTCGCCCCGTCGGTACGTTTGAGGTGCTCGAGCATCCGTTGCTTGGCGGTGCTCAACGGCTTGGCCATGCCCCCATCCTACGACTTCCGCAAGCCAAGGCTTGACGAAAGCGTCAGGCGGGCGGATCATGGCAAGGATGGGCTTGCGGTAATCCGACGGAAGAGGTCGAGCATGGTGACCACCAGGGTGCGAGCGGGTTCGGCCGACGAGCTGCGCAAAGCGGGGCAGCTCGTCACCAAGGTCGGCAACCTGCCGGTGGTCGTGTTCTGGCACGACGGGAGGGCCTTCGCCATCGAGGACCGGTGCCCGCACATGGGCTTCCCGTTGCATCAGGGCACCGTTGAGGCCGGGCTCGTCACCTGCCACTGGCACCACGCGCGGTTCGACCTCGAGTCGGGCTGCACCCTCGATCTCTGGGCCGACGACGCGAAGGGGTTCGACGTCTCGGTGATCGACGACGACGTGTTCGTCGAGGCCCGTCCCGACGGCGACGAAGTCGCGCGTTGGCAGCGCCGCCTCCGCGACGGGCTCGAGGAGAGCCTGTCGCTCGTCATCGCCAAGTCGGTGCTCGCGCTGCTCGAGATGGGCGTCGCGCCCGCGGAGATCGTGCGCACCGGCCTCGACTTCGGCACGACGTACCGCGCGGCCGGCTGGAGCGCGGGCCTCACCGTGCTCATCGCGATGGCCAACGTCATCGACGAGCTCGAACCGTCCGAGCAGGCCGCCGCACTGATCCACGCGCTCGCGTTCGTCGCGCGCGACACCGCGATGCAGCCGCCGCGCTTCCCCGTCGCGCCACTCACGACTGCCGACGTGCCCGCCGAGCGGCTCTCGCAGTGGTATCGCCGCTTCATCGACACCCGTTCGCGCGACGCGGCCGAGCGCGTGCTCGCGACCGCAATCGCGGAAGGCCGCGACCTCCACACCGTCGAGACGATGATGCTCGCGGCGGTCACCGACCACGTCTTCGTCGACGAGGGCCACACGCTCGACTTCACGAACAAGGCCTTCGAAGCGGTCGCGCTCGTCGGCTCGGAGTCGGCGTCGACGGTGCTGCCGACGCTCGTCCGGCAGACGGCGGGGGCGTCGCGGAGCGAAGAGAGCGGCGAGTGGCGTCATCCCCACGATCTCGCCGCGCTGGTGCAACGCGCCGACGGTCAGCTCGGCGACGCGCTCGAAGCCGGGCGCGGCCGGCGCGGCACGTTCAACGATGTGTCCGGGCTCGCGTGGCAGTTCCTCACCGACGATCCGGACGCCGTCGTCGACGCTCTGCTCGAAGCACTGCGCGCGGGCGCGTCGGAGGAGCAGATCGGAAAGGCGCTGGCCTACGCGGCCGCGCTGCGCATCACCCGCTTCCACACCCAGAACGACTTCGGCGACTGGGACACCGTCCACCACTCGTTCACCACCGCCAACGCTCTGCATCACGCGTTGCAGCGCTCACCGTCGCCGGAGCTGCTCCGCGGCGCGGTGCACGGTGCGTTGCGCGTCTATCTCGACCGCTTCCTCAACGTGCCCGCGGCCCGTCTGCCCAACGCCGAGCGCGGCGATCTCGCCGATCTCGCGCGGATCTGGGAGGTGCAGGGCGAGGTCGATACCGCCGGCAACATCGTCTACGGCTATCTGCGCAACGGCGGCGACCGGCGCCGGCTCGTCGCGACGCTGGGCGCGGCACTGCTCGCCGAGGACGTCGGGTTCCACTGGTACCAGGTGTTCGAAGCCGCGGTGCGCCAGTCGGCGGGCTGGCCTGCACATTCGGAGGAAGAAGCGCTGATCCTGGCCGGGTTCGCTCGGTTCCTCGCCGCGCACACGCCGACGCGGCGCGAGCTGCCGACCGTCATCCGGATCGCCACCCGGCTGCGGAGAGGTGAACGCCTGTTCGAAGAGGTGTGACGCAGCGTGAGATCGGGGAAACCCGACCTCTCGACAAGTTCACAGCTTTCCCTCACCGAGCCTTCACACCGGCTGGGCACAATAGGGGCGAGCAAGGAGACGCACATGGCGACACCAGACACCCGAGCCATCGACCCCCCATCAGCTCGAGGTGCGGCCGTCGCCACCCTCGTGCCCCTGCCTGGCAGCGTGCTCGGCGCGGCGACGATCGTCGCCGCGCAGGGCGCGCTCGCCGCGGCCGGCGCGTTCCTTGCGTTGTGGGCCGACCACGCGACCCGCGTGCACTTCCTCGGCCACGGCATCGGCGCGTGGCGCTTCGTCGCCGCGATCATGCTCGGCGCGTTCGCGGTTGCCGCGCTCACCGGAGCCTTCGGACTCGCCGACCGCCGCGCGTGGGCCCGTCCCCTCGCGTTCGCCGTGGAGGCCGCGGTCATGTGCGGCTACCTGCTGACGCTCGCGTTCAACCCGTTGCGCGCGCTGATCGGCATCGCCTTCGGCGTCGGTGTGCTCGCCCTGATGTTCAGCCGCCGCGCCGACGAAGCGTTCGCCCCCATCGAGGCCTGACACCGTTCACCCGCCTGTCGCCGCGCGCAGCCGCACACCCGCCCCTGGTACTGCACGTTCTCCGCATACGACATAGGTGCAGTACCAAGGAGCGTTTTGGTGCGCGCCTGGTGGGTTCACCGCCTGTACCGCAAGCGACGCCGTTACGCTGTGACGCTTCGGCGCCCGTAGCTCAGTTGGACAGAGCGGCAGACTTCTAATCTGCGGGTCGGAGGTTCGAGTCCTCCCGGGCGCACCGGTTGACCTGCAGAAACGCGAGGCGGACGCGGTGATCGAGTCGCCGTGGTCACGGCGTGGTCACGAGCGCGCAGACGCGCGAGCCCGCTGCGCTGGTCGCCCGCGTACCGATGTCCGTAACGCTGCAAGGTAAACGCCACCGACGAGTGGCCGAGCCGCTCGGTGACGACGTCGGGACGCACGCCGGCATCGAGGAGCTGCGTGCAGTGGGAGTGGCGGAGGTCGTGCAGCCGGATGGTTGGCAATCCGAGGGCGGGCGCTTGCCGGCGCACCAGCTGCCTCCACCACTTCGTGAGGAGTCCGGGATCGATCGCCGCGCCGGTGATCTGGCAGAACACGAGCCCGTGGTCCGACCACTCGGCGCCGAGCGCGATCCGCCGCTCGAGCACGGCCTGGCGGTGCCGCCGTAGGACATCGACGATAGGGCCGTCGAGCTCAACGGTGCGCCGACCGGCGTCGGACTTCGGCGCTTTGTCGTGCACGCCGTCGAGGCCAGTTCCGACGCTCCGGCAAACGGTGATGGTGGCGGTCTCGAGGTCGACGTCCTCCCAGAGGAGCGCCACGAGCTCACCGCGCCGCATCCCGGTGAGCGCTGCGACGTGCCACAGCGCTGCGTGCTCGTGGCCGCTCACGGCTTCGAGAAAGGCCCCGAGCTCGTCCCAGGTCCACGTCAGAAACGTCCGGGCTCGTGCAGCCCGAGCGCGCGGTGGTCGCGCATCTCGAGCGACGTTGACGCCCACCTTCCTGATTCGCTGCGCCTCGGCGAGCATCTTGCTTACCGCGACGTGCGCCGCTCGCACGGTGCTCGCCGCGCGCCCCTTGGCCAACAGCGCCCCGAAGGCGCCGTCCAGGTCAAGCGCGCTGAGATCCTGCAGCGAGATCGTTCCGATCATCGGGAGAAGCCGACCGATCGCCTCCGAATAGTGCTTCACTGTGCCGGGTTCGAGTCCCTCGGCGGGAAGAGCCGCGATCCACGATCTTGCGAATGCAGCGACGCTCTCGTCGTCCGGCACTGGGACGTGCCCCGCGGCGAGTTGCGCTCGGAATGCGTCGAGCGCGTCCTCGGCTTCGCCCTTCAGTCGGAAGCCGCGCTTCTTCACCTGCCGACGCCTTCCGTCGTGACCGGGCGCGTCGATGACGAAGTACCAGGTGCCGCGCCGCGGGTCTCTCTTCACACTTCCGTTCACGAGCTCTCCCTCGGAGACTCGACACCGGTTGCTCCCGATTGCATCGTCACCGATTGCGCCGGCGAACCTGCGCGGAAACGCCGGCGCTCTTCGCTCCGCTCGTGACGCGGACTCTGCCTTCGGCAAACGCCGCGAGTCGTCGGCGAGGGTACCGGTCGAGTGCGACGCTCACTACGAGCGAACCTGAAATCGGCGTCGACGGGTCCGCATCGCGGATGACGGCGCCGCGCTGCTTGAGGACGTGGCGGACGGTCATGCCGTGGTAGTCGGACGTCGTTGATGTCGACGAGGTTCGGGAGCGTCGTCGGTGTCGCGTGGTCGGGCTTCATGCCTGTTGTGTGCGAATCGGTGGGCGCGATCGGAACCGGTTTCTTGTCGATCGGTCAAAGTTTTTGGTCGACGGGTCGGTTCCGGGTTGGTGGGCTTGTTGGTGACTGGTGACGACGCGGAGCACATATGGTGGTTCCGCAAAAGCGGAACCACCGAGGTGGCCTTGGTGGGTCGCGACCAGGTCTCGAATCGCGGGTCTCGTGGCGAGCTGATTCGCCGGCCAGGGCGTCGACGAGCGCCGTAGCGAAGACGACTGACGGCGCCTCCAACACGTGTCCGTCGGGTGCGTTGCTCTCCCGCCGGTTACCTCGGGAGCCGATGTCGGCGACGCGTTCGCCCTTCCCGGCGACGCGATCGCCCTTTCTGCGGCTCACCAATCCGGTTTCGTCATCGCTCGAACCCACCAAGACACCCACCAAGGGGCCCACCAAAAAGCCGTCAGCGCAGGTCACAGCGTCGCGCGGCCGAGGGTTTCGAAGCGCCGCATGACGGCGGCGAGCTCGTTCTCACCAAGGCGAGCGTCCAGCTCGCCCGTCATTCCAGAATGTGCCGACCTGTAGAAACGCGGGTCGGTGCACCGCGCGAATTTGGTCCCTGGCCCGCGTTACCGAACTGCCCCACCGGCACTCGCGGCGCGGCCGATGACCCATCAGTCTCCCGAGGTCCGGACGAGCGCATGGAGGCGGTGTTCCCGCAACCCAGATGCCGCCGCGGCCCGGGGTCACTCGGGTCCTGCAGCGCCGGCTCGCCTAAGCACTCGCAGACGGGTCACAAGTGCCATCAGCAGGTCCTCGACCTCATCGAGCTCGACCATCGAGCTCGATGCCCGACACCCGGGTCGACGAATGCGAAGATCGTCTACCGCACGAACCGTTACATCGCGCGCCGGTCGCCGCTGCTGGGCTTCGCCGAGTTCCGCGCTGGCAGCCGTCGATCACCGAGACGATGGCGTTGGCGCGAATCCTCGTGCCCTTGGGCGTGGCGTGGATGCCGTCCTCGGACAACGCGCCCTTCGGCCTACTCATCGCCGCCCTATCGACGACCCGACCGGCCGACGTGGCCCATCGCCGGATCGAGGGCATCAGGCCACACCATCATCGACGACGCTCAATAGCTGAGGTGCGGACCGAGAACCTAGACAACGCCGATGTCACCTGCCGTGCTTACGACATAGGCATGCCCGTTCGACATGCCAGCGAGCAGCGCGGCACCCGGCTGGCACGTCTGTGGCGAACTCGTCGTGGTTGGCGTCGCATTGGCCGGACCAAGAGACGGGGTCGGCGAACGCGCATCCGGATTGCAATGTACAGACGAGAAATCATAAGGCGTAGATTGCCCAGCTGGCGTGACGACAACAACGCCAGATTTTGTTGGCGCAACTAAGTTCGTTCCGGCCGACACGGGAGATGGAGAAATTAGAAAATGGACACTCCCAAAAGTCTCGGACCCGATGGTGTCTGACGACGTTAGTGCCGTGAACGATCCTGCGCCCGTCACGAAATGATCACCGGAACCGATGAGGAACGCGGCGGCGTTCACCCTGAGCAAATGCCACGAACCCGAGCCATCGCCCAGCGCCAGCGTGTCAAGCGCCTGCCGCGAATAATCATGCACGCTCACACCGATCGTACCGTCGCTCAGGATGGCAATTGTGTCGGCATCACCGAGACTTGCCGGAAGTGCAACAGACGATACTGAGTCCATACCCGTGTCGATCTGGGCGATGTTGCGACTGTTGGAAAGAGCGGCGAAGAGTGAAGCGTCACTCGCCCGATACGCCAAGGCGCGTATACTTTGCGTGTTTTGAATCACGGACGGCAGATAAGAAGTCGCACCGGGATCGATTGGTTCCGCTGGCAGAGCGAAGGACTTCACTGCACCCTGTTGAAAATGCACATCGAACACGGTCATGCCGGCACCGACGAAAACCCGTTCATCCCCGGCGTCTACAACCGAGATCTGCGATCCGATCTGCCCCTGCGGACTAGCGAGCAACATCAGCGACGACCCAACCGTTCCGTCGGGATCGACGGGACGCAAAGCGATTCCAGCATCGGATTCGGTCACAATCCAGGCACCACCGGACATGCGCGACGCTATCGCGATAACGTTTTCACCCTCGAGGGCGGAGCTCGCGACGAGAATCTGAAGCGTTCGAGTTTCGACTGCCGCCCGGGTCTTGATCGAGACGCGCGGATTGGCGCGCGAGCATGCTGCGCACAACGTCGCCAATATGATTAACGTAAGTGAGCGAACTCTGACGTTCATTGCACTCCCAAACCTACGGTACTGCAGATGTAGTCCACGCCGAATAGTTCGCGAACCAGGTATGCTGATTTGCTAATAGATAGTAATATTGGGGGTCCGTTGCAACAGCAGTCAGAGAATTTGCCGCGCCCTCCCAAAGGCTCCAAGTGCCAACGGCCGCTTGCAGCCGCAATTTCGAGGTCGAGTCCACGTATGTGTTGTAACCGTGCGTTCCGACTTCTTGATGCGAGGTGCTCGGACACCCAGTGCCACCGGGGAGTTCTTCAAGCTCCGCAAAGGAGGAGATGATCGGGTTGACCGTTCCCGTGAAGTACGACTGATCGAGAACAGTAATCGAAGGGTAGATGCCGATCGAGGCAATGAATCTATGGTAGGTCTTTCCGTTATCGGTAAAGCTGGTACCGTCGAAGTAGGTGAAATAGTAAGAGACGGGCGCGACGGACATCGATGAGAATATTTGAACGTGAGTGGAGCTACCCTGACTGTACGCCTCGACAAAGGGGCGCCAAGTGGAAGTAGTCAGAAGACCATGGACCCCGGCGATAACACCCTTTAAATTGCCGACCTGCTGGTGACACTGGAACCCTCACGCGCCCGGCGAATCGTCGATATCGTTCGAGATCCAGACGGTGTCTTTGCCGGTGTCAACGCTGGTATTTAAGCTGTCCCCTTGCGGGGTCGCGATCATGCCTCCCAGGCCGCTGTAGTGCCCGGCCGGAATTTGCTGGGCGGAGTTGTACCTCAGGCCTGGCGTACACTCCACGGCGTAAGCGGGCGCGACCCCGAAGAGAATCGCACTCGCAATGCAGCCTGAGAGCGTCGCGAACTTCAGCCACACCGATTGACGCATGGAGTGATCGTTACACTTCGGTTCCGCGAAAGCCAGGGTTAGCCGCTGTTCTCTCACGGGAGCCAGTTCGTGCCCGCTGCAAGAATGTCGGGCGGGTACGAGATCGTCCGCTCCAAGAGCCTGCTCAGGCGGCGCGAGCGATCGGGTCAGGTGATGGGGAAGGTGTTCGACGCGCGTGCGGCTGGTGCGCCGCGGCGCGAGACGGTTTGGCCAGTGAACACGATGGTGGGGCATTGAGGCTGACCTCGCAGACAAACGCCGCGGACCTACACGATCTCGGAGGGTGCGCGTGAGACCTCGGCTGCGAACTGTGCGGCGCTCGGTCTCAGTTTGGTTTGCCTGAGCAGGCCCGTCGCGTTGCGACCGGTGCCGCGTTCAGCGAGTGGGATCGGAGCGGCGGAGATGACGGGACCCATCCGAGAACCGCGCGGTCGCTTACGGCGAGCGTCGTGCGAAATAGTGGAACCGTGGCAGCGCTCTTCCCGGTCGGTACCCACGGCACGGCGCATGATGTAGCGGACGCCCACCTCCCGGCGCGGCGGGACCTCGGAGCGGACGCAGACGTCGCTCGCTGGTTCGAGTGGCATTTGGACACTCCTGAGTCGCTGGCTCAACAGCGCAACATGAGGACGGACGATCCCGCGGCATGCGAGCGCTGAGGTAACGCCGGTCTGGGGCACCCTCAGGTGGTTCCTCGTGAACGCCGATCGAAGCGGCGGCAGTTCGTTCGTCCTGTATCCCGGCTCTGTGCAGCCTGGCGTCGAGGCACCGCTCATCAACCCGTCCGGCCGGGGATTTCACAATCATCTCGATCTGATCGCGCTCGATGCCTACGGTACGTCCGTGGACCTGAGCGCGGCCCTGCACGCGGTCGCCGCCTTCGTGCCGACACTCGAGGCGAAGCTCACCGAACAGTTCGCCGGCCACCCGACTCAGGCCGGCGATCTTGTCCTGCAACTTGTGGCCGTCTTCGGTGACGCCGCGACCGGCACCGAGTACGCGTCGGACCCAGATGCAGCGCTTCATGCTTGACTCGATGGTGCTCGACGAGCTCGCGGCCTCGGACGCTGCGCGCGAGTGCGCCATTCGTCGCATCGAGCGTGGCGAGCTCGCGTTGCTCATCACGCACGTGCAACGCGACCAGTTCGCCGACGCGCCGGCCGAGAAACAGGCACTCGTCGCAACCATCCCGCTTGAGATGGTCCCGACCTACGGTCTCGTCGTGGGCGTGTCGCGGATCGGCATGGCCCGCATCGCCGACAGGGATGATGTCGAGCCGTTCCGGACGGCCGGTCGCGGCAAGATGACCGACGCCCCGATCGGCGCGACCGCTCGGTGGGAAGACGCGGTGCTCGTCACGAATGATCATGGGCTGGAGGCAAAGGCCATCGCGGCCGGCGTGGAGACGTGGCGCCCGGAGCGACTGATTGAGCACATGAGCAAGCCGAACCCCTTAGCCGTTGCGGCCCGGGTGGTCGGCTCGGCGAAGCGACCGCGGTCAGCGTCGGAGCGGCCGGACGGTAAACGAGAATGACACCGCCCGTTCGGTGAACGGTCCCAAGTCGTTGATCTCGTGATCGGCGACGTACAGGGCACCATGAGACTTCGGCACGCCCGGAACCGAGAACGAGAACGATGGAGTCGGACCCCACGAGCCGTAACCAATCTCCGGAATGCTCGGCGCCAGCATGCGATACAGCAGCGCCGAGTCGTTGCCCTTCGGGTCCACGCCGACGGCGTCGAGCGTGACAAGGTCGCCTTCAATCAGCAAAGCGAAGCACACCCGCGCGCTCGAGGATCGCTCGTAGCAAAATTCCGGAATGTTCGAGTGCACCGACGCGATGTAGGGCCACCACTCGCCAGTGTCGTCGAGCAGCGACCGTCGGACAGCCTCGAGATTCACGCGGACGCGTCGTATTACCGCGCCGATCTCGTCGTCACTGATCTGACCGCTCGGCCCTCCGACGGCGTGGAGCGCCTTGCCGCGGAATTTGCTCAACCGTTTCAGGTCGACGCGCGCCGCCTCGTCGTCGACCCACACTTGCGCCATCGTCGGAGGCCACTTCGAGCGCAGCACCGCCGCCATCTCGTCGAGACCGACCGCGTCCCAGTCGTCTCGGAGCACCTCGGCGGGCCGCTTGGCCTTCGCGACCGCACCCGCACGCTCGACGGCCCTGCTCGCGGTGCTCGACAGTGTGCTCAACCACGGGGCGCCGTAGTCGGCTTCCATCGCCATGCGGACCACGTTGCGCATCAGGCGCTCGAGATCGGGAATCGCGTCCGCGGGCGAGGCCATGGTGTCATCTTGCCGCGCGGGTGCGACAACGTCGGTCGATTTGGCCGCCTACCAGCGACGACGTCGCGCTGCACGCTCGCGGTCGATGCGGTCACACACGTCGTCGTACGGGTCGTCACACTCACGGACGGGGCCGCCGTCGATCGTCAACCCATCGGCGTGGTACCGGTTCTCGAGCGCGTCGACCGGGTCGACGTCGTCTCGATTCAGCACTCCGCCACACCCCATGATCTGCCCGGACAAGCGGATGGTCAAGGTGCTCGAAGCGCACCGATCGGGACGTTGGGGGCCCGTGCTCCTTGCGCGAGGCCGAGAGTCTTATCCCGCGCCGTCGAGAAGGCGCTCGAGCGCCTGTCGGGGAACGACGATCCGCCGCCCCAACCGGATGTGAGCGAGATCGCCGCGGGCGACGAGCTCATAAGTGTGCGTACGCGAGATGCCCAGCAGCGTCGCGGTCTGCATCACCGTGTACACGAGTGGCAGTTCGAGCGATTCGGTCATCGGTTCCTCCTCAGCGTGCTATTCGGACGTGACGACCGGCACGGACACCGCGGCATCCAGACCCACTGGCCGCACACCTATGTGTGCGAACGCACACCCGCGATCGGAACCGGTTTCTGCGAAACGCCTATTCGCGGCTTGGAGCACCGTCGTGCCAACCGACAGCTCAAACGCGCAGGCCAACCAGTCGCGACGCCGCGCCAACCGTCTCAACAGACGCACGCCTTGGATGGGCTTCACGAGAAGAAGGCCCGCCGAACGCGGAATCGGCCGACAGCGCGACGCGCCACACCGAAGACGCTCGTGGTCACACCGTGGTCACAGCACGACGAAACGGCAGACCGAACCGAGCAGTCCGCATAGGACTCAGCGACATTCGACGGACGCATATGCGCAGGTCATCCACAGGTTCGGTGGAATAGGCGAACGAGGACAGATTCGGCGATACTCGCTCGTTCACACTTCTAATCTGCGGGTCGGAGGTTCGAGTCCTCCCGGGCGCACCGACCCGTCGTGCTCGTCAGCGCGTCGAGCCTGCCGACCGCATTCGGGCGCTCGTGCGGCCGGGAAGCGCGGACGCCGTCAATCCGGACGACGACAATGCGGACGGCCGTTGCGCGGCCGTCAACGGTGGCGGCGTCGACGTGTTGACGGGCACGCGCGTGGAGTGCGCGGCAGCCGCGCCCCCAATGGTGAACCCGCAATACGGCGCGTAGGTGCGGGCTTCGATGATGCCGCCGTCAGGGGCGGTGATGTGGTCTCCTGCCCACGCCCAGGTGT
>JBBSEC010000072.1:0-23833 GCA_038240075.1 Acidimicrobiia bacterium | reverse complement strand
GACTTCGTAATAGAAGGCGAATTCATCCAACGGAAAGATGTCGGCCAGCGTCGCGTCAGCGAGATTCACGATACCGAGTCGTTTGCGAGCGGCCGCGTTCAGATACAGCAGATGACCCCACGGATCCGCGATCCCGACGAAGTCCGTCGTCTGCTCGGCAAACAGCAGCAACTGCGCCGAAATCTCGGCGTCACCCGCGTCCAAGCTTGGCCCCCCATCCCGACGTGCCAAAGCTTGTCAGAAACCTTCGTTTCACACCAGAGGTCGCACACAACAATCGTCCATAGATCGCGCGCCATATGACGAATACACTTTTCTCGTGTTCTTTCGCGTGTTGGGGCGCGTCGCCGTGGTCGGCGACGCAGGCGACTTCATTGAGATCGGCGCGCCACGGCAGCGCGCGCTGCTGGCGCGATTGATCCTCGACACGAACCGACTCGTGAGCAGTTCGTCTCTGGTCGAGTCGCTGTGGAGTGAACATCTGCCCCTTCATCCCCAAACCGCGCTCCAGGTCGTGGTATCACGGTTGCGGGCGAATCTCGGGCCGTACGGCAGCCGGATCGTGGCGGCGTCGGCGGGTTACCGCCTCGACGCGGGGCCCGAAGAAGTTGATCTGCTGCTGGCCGAGTCGCTCCTGCGCGACGGGCGGTTGGCGCTCGCCAGCAACGAAGGACACCGTGCCGCGGCGGCCTTCGAACGCGCGCTGTCGCTCTGGACCGGCGACGCGCTCGACGATGTCGAGAAGTTCGCGTTCGCCGCGACCGCCGCCCGTCGTCTCGACGAGCTGCGCGTCACGCTGACGGAGGCGCGCAACGACGCGTACCTCATGGATGGCCGCCACCTCGAGGTGCTCGGCGACATCGACTCGTGGGTGGCCGCCGAGCCGCTTCGCGAGCACCTGAGGGCGCAGCACATTGCCGCCCTGTACCGAGCGGGTCGCCAAGCCGAGGCGATGCGGGCGTGCGAGGCGCTGCGCAAGTCGTTGCGTGATGAAGTCGGGTTGGAACCGTCACCGGAGATCCAGCAGCTCGAGCGGCGCGTCCTCGATCAGGACCCCACCCTGCTCGCGACCGACGCCGGGTTCATGACTCCGCTGCCGGCGTGGACCTCCGAGACGCTTGCCTTCGTCGGGCGCGACCCGCAGAGCGAACGTCTGGTGGCACGGCTCGCGGAAGCGGTCGACGGTCACATGCGCTTCGTGCTCGTCGAGGGGCCCGCGGGCATCGGCAAGTCGCGGTTCCTCTTGCACATCGCGCGCCGTTTGGCTCGTGACGCGATCGTGATGCCGGTTCACGTTCACGACGTCTTCAGTCCCGGGCTGCACACCGTGGCCCGGGTGATCGCGGAAGCCACACTCGCGTTGTCCGACGAGGAGCTGAGCACCGTCGTCGCAACGCTTCCCGACGTCTCGTCCGACGTCAGGCGCTTGCGGGAGCTCGCGTCGGCACTCGTCGCCGGCGAATCGATGGCCGGGCTCCTCTCCGATGAGGAGATCCTCGAGCGCGCGGCGCGGTGGATCGCCGCCCTCTCGGCCAAGGCGCCCGTCGTCGTCATCGTCGACGACCTCGACAGCGCCAGCCCTTCGGTCCTCCACGTGATCGGACAGCTCGCAACCCTGTCGATACCGAAGCGGGTGTTGGTCGTCGGCAGCATCCGCTCGCCCTTCGAGCGAACGTCGCCACACCTGGCGCGGCTGACCGCGGGGCTCGAAGCATTGGGCTGCATCGAGCGCATCGTGCTGCCCCCCCTCGACGAACGAGAGATCGACACGCTCCTCGATCGCATGCGCATCGCGCCACGCAAGCAGCTCGTCGGCCGGCTGCAAGAGCTGACCGCGGGCAACCCCACGTTGCTCGCAGAGCTGCTGAGCATGGGCCCGCCCGAACGGGTGGTCGGTGAGTGGTCGTCGCCGCCGCGCGTGCGCGACCTTGTCCGCAAGCGCGCCGCGGAGCTCGGTCGCGCCACCGCGGAGATCCTGAAGCACGCGTCGCTGTTCGAGCGCGACTTCACCGTCGATCTCGTTGCCGAGACGGCCGGAACCAGTGTGGGCACGACCGCGGCGCTCATCGATCGCGCCGTCGAGGCCCACGTCCTGCAACCGAGCACCATCCACTCGTACCGGTTCGCGCACCAGCTGTTCCGGCACGCGTTGGCGGCCGACCTGTCGGCCGAGCAGCGCGCCGATGGCCATCGCCGCATCGCGAGGGCGCTCGAACACCGTCACGAATCGCCCGCGCTCCTGGCCGCGCACTGGAGCGCGGCCTCGGGTGCCGACGTCCCCGCCAAGGTCTTCGCCAACGCCCGGGCGGCCGGACGCGAGTCGATCAGGATCCTCGAGCCGAGCGAGGCCGTGTGCTGGTTCGAGCTCGCACGCGCGAACCTCACCGACGAAGTCGATCGCGGCTCCCTCCTCGTCGAGCTCGCAGAAGCCCAGCAGTTCGCGGGTGATCCGGGGTGCGTGGCCACCCTTCAGGAAGCGGTGTGTCTCGCGCTCGCCACCAACGACGACGCGTTGACACTGCAGATCGTGCGCACCACGACGCCGGGCTGGTCGACGCTGCCGGGAGTCGGGAGCTCCGAGACGCAACGGCTGCTCGCGCGGGCGTTGGAGATCGTCGACGACACGGCGACGCGCAGCCGCATCCTCGCGCGTGTCGCCGTCGATCTCGGCCCGACCGATCCGATCGCGGCGGAACGCGCGGCGGAGGAGTCGCTGTGCCTCGCGCGTGAGAGCGAAGATCGCACGGCGCTGCTCGAGTCGCTGTTGCGGCGCGCGTCGCTCTCCCTCACGCCCCACAGCCTCGACGCTCGTCGGTGCGCACTGCGCGAAGTCCTCGACCTGAGCTCGCGGTCGACCGACGCGGTGACGCGGTACTTCGCGCTCAGCTCGAGTGTGGTCGCGGCGATCCAGGCCGGCGACATTGCCGAAGCCGACGCGGCGGGCGCCGAGGCCGACACGATCGCCGCGCACTACGACCTCGCTCCGCTGCGGTGGAGCACCATGGCCCGACGCGCGTGGCGAACCGGCCTCGAAGGCTCCCTCGAGCAGGCGGAAGCGCTGATCGGCGAGGCGTGGGATTACGGCGAGCAGGCCGGAATCTCCCACGCCCCCGAATCGGCTCGCCTCCAACGCGGGATGCTGCGGTGGCAGCAGGATCGCTTCATCGAGGTGCTGCCCACCGCGCGTTCGGTCCACGCCGAGCGCGCAGCACAGTTCCCGGGGCTCGCGCTCATCCTCGCCCGCGCCCTCGCCGAAGACCGCGCCCGCCAGGACGAGGCGCACGTGCTGCTCTCGGATCTCGCGACGAACGGCTTCGAGAAGTTGCCCTTCGGCACGTTCTGGGCGTCGGCGCTCGTCATCAGCGCGGAGACGGCGTGCATCCTCGAGCTTCCCGACATCTGCGCGACGATCCGCGACCTTCTGCTGCCGTTCACCGACCAGGTCGCGTTCACGGGCCTCTGGGTCGTCGCACCCATCGCGTACGCGGTCGGAGTCGCGTCGGTCGGCTGCGACGATCGCCGCGCGCCCGAGCACTTCGATCGCGCCACGAACATCGCCAACCGCATGCACGCTCCCGTTCTCGCGGCACGGGCGCGCGACCCCAGGCTCACGGCGGCCGGCGACTCGGGTCGTCTGGCGCGCTAGCTTCGGGCAGCCGCGGTCGGAAGGGGAACGGATGCGTGTCGAAGTGGTCGACCGGGTGCGTTCGACACTGCCGCCCGACGACGATCATCCGTACCGCACGGGCCCGTGGCGGCCGAACACCGTCGAGTACGACGCGTTCGATCTCGACGTGACCGGCACGATTCCCGACGATCTCGAGGGCGTGTACCTCCGCAACACCGAGAACCCCGTCCACGAGGCGATCGGTACGTACCACCCGTTCGACGGCGACGGGATGCTGCACGCCGTGCACTTCCACGACGGCCACGCCGACTACCGCAATCGCTTCGTGCGCACCGTCGGGTTCGAAGCTGAGCAGGCGGCCGGGCGCTCGTTGTGGGCGGGGCTCGCCGAAGCACCGGCCCGATCGGAGCGGACCGACGGCTGGGGTGCGCGCGGGCGCATGAAGGATGCGTCGAGCACCGACGTGGTCGTGCACGGCGGCCGCGCGCTGACGAGCTTCTATCAGTGCGGCGACCTCTACTCGCTCTCCCCCATCACGCTGGCTCAGCACGGTCGCGAGACGTGGAACGGCGACTTCCCCGGCGACGTCGGTGCGTCGGCGCACACCAAGGTCGACGAGAACACCGGCGAGCTGTTGTTCTTCAACTACTCCACGCGTGCTCCCTATCTGCACTACGGCGTGGTCAGTCCCGAGCGCGAGCTTGCGCACTACGTCGAAGTGCCGCTCCCCGGTCCGCGTCTCCCGCACGACATGGCGTTCACCGAGCGCTTCGCGATCCTCAACGACTGCCCGATGTTCTGGGATCCCGACCTGCTCGAGCGCGGTCTCTACGCGGCGCGGTTCCACGCCGACATGCCGACGCGGTTCGCGGTCATTCCGCGGCGCGGTGACTCCACCGACGTCCGGTGGTTCGAAGCTGATCCCACGTACGTATTGCACTGGATCAACGCCTACGAAGACGGTGACGAGATCGTGCTCGACGGCTTCTTCCAGGGAGATCCCGCCCCGGAGCGTCGCGACGGTGGCGGCCCGCTCGAGAAGATGTTCCGCTTCCTCGCGCTCGACCGGATGCAGACCCGCCCGCACCGCTGGCGCTTCAACCTCGCGACCGGCGCGACCAAGGAAGAGGATCTCTCCGACTCGATCATCGAGTTCGGAATGATCAACGGCGGCCACGGGGGCAGGCGCTACCGGTACACGTACGCGATGACCGGCGTGCCCGGTTGGTTCCTCTTCGACGGGATCGTGAAGTTCGACGTCGAGACCGGTGCGGAGGTGCGCTACCGGTTCGACGAGGGCGTGTTCGCGAGCGAGACGACGTTCGCACCGCGGGCCGGCGCGACGTCCGAGGACGACGGCTACCTCGTGACCCTGGTGACCGACATGAACCGGGATTGCTCGGAATGCCTCGTGTTCACCGCCACCGACCTCGCCGCCGGCCCGATCGCCCGCCTCGCGCTCCCCGAACGGATCTCGAGCGGCACCCACAGCTGCTGGGCCCCCACGACCGCAATAGGTCACAAAGAGCATGGACATTGCCACTCTCCGTGTTTACCTTACGACTCTGGGTAAGGGACACCAAGGGAGACATTGGAAATGCAGATCGACATCTTTCGGACCTGGTTGCGCGCGCGCCTGCACTTCGCCGAGCACGACGAGCGGGGCGCCAACCTCGTCGAATACATCCTGCTGATCGCCTTCATCGCGATCGTCGTCCTCGTCGCCGTCAAGGTGCTCGGGAGCACGGTCTCGACGCAGTTCTCCTCGGCGGACAGCAACCTGCAGTAGCGGCACGCTCGCACACGAGCGAGCCCATCGGTTTCACGGCCCGGCCTTCATAGGCCGGGCCGTGGGCGTTTGCGACGGTCGGCAGCAGCGAATTGGCTCAGCGCCACCCGCTCCGAGCAACTTGAATGGCGCGATGATGACCGAGCCTGATCCCGCGCCGATCGAGAACTGCGACGAGTGCGGTTTCCGGTGGGATCGATATACCGACGAACAGGCCGTCGGCGTCTTCCGGGTGGCCGGCCTGCTCTTTCGTGGAGTGCTCGATGGCGTCGACCTCGAACTGGCCAACGCCCGGCCGGCGTCGGACTCGTGGTCGATCCTCGAGTACGTCGATCACGTGCGCAACGCGATGTGGATATGGCGGTTCGTGGTCGACGCGGCGGTCGGTGACCTCGAGATCGATCTGAGAACCGGCGGCCCTCAACCGATGGATCCCGACGCGAAGCGATTCGACGACGTCGAGTCGACGATCGCGGCCATGGAAGCCGAGAGCGCCGACCTGTTCACGGTGCTGGTCGGTTTGGAAACTGCACAGTGGGACCGCACGTCGGTGCTGAGCCTGGGTGTCGTCGATCAGCGTTGGGTCGTGCGGCACGCGAGGACGTGATCGAAGCGCTCAAGGGCGAAGGACACCCGATCTACCCGGGAGCCGCGGGCGAGAACATCACGATGGAGGGCATCGACTGGGCCGGCCTGCGCCCCGGCGCGGTGATCTCGATCGGCGACGACGTGAGGATCGAGTTGTCGTCGTACTCGACGCCGTGCGCCAAGAACGCCCAGTGGTTCATCGATGGAGATTTCCGTCGGATGCTGCACGACACCCATCCCGGCTGGAGCCGCGTCTACGCCACGGTGCTCAGGCCCGGACGCGTCCACACCGGCGACAGGGTGGTTGTCGAGCCCTGATACGAAGCGGGCACCACGAACGGGGGAACGTCCAGCGTACTGGTATCTGATCTGATACCATCACATCATGGATACGGCCTCGATCCTGCGACGCGCCCGGCTCCGGTCGGGCCTGACCCTGCGGGCGTTGGCGGCGCGCGCCGGAACCTCGCACTCCGCACTGGCGGCGTACGAAGCGGCGAGGGTCGCGCCGACCGTGGAGACGTTCGAGCGGGTGCTCGCGGCCGCGGGTTTCACCGCATCGTTGTCGTTGACTCCCCGTGTCGCCACCGACGACGCACGCGGCGACGAGCTCGTCGAGGTTCTCGTCCTCGCCGAGCAGTTCCCCGCGCGCCACCGCCGCACCATCGAGTTCCCCGTGTTCGGCCGCCGTGTCGACTGAGCCCGGGATCGTCGACAAGATCCTCGCCCTGCACACGGCGCTCGACATCGCGCGGTTGTCCCACGCGTTCGGCGGCGCCCTCGCGCTCGCGTGGTGTACAGAGCGCGCTCGCGGCACGATCGACATCGACGTCAACGTCTTCGTCGAGCAGACGCGGGCCGGCGACGTGTTCGACGCCCTCCCCGCGGAGGTAGCACGGTCGCAGACCGATCTCGCGCGTTGTCTTGCCGACGGCCAGGTGCGCCTGTGGTGGGGGCACACACCGATCGACGTGTTCACCAACACGACCGACTTTCACGTTGCGGTGGCGGACCGCCTCGTGATGCACCAGTTTGCAACGCGCTCCGTGCCCTTTCTCAGCTGCAGCGACGTCGCGGTGTTCAAGGCGTTCTTCAATCGCACCAAGGACTGGGCGGACCTCGAAGAGATGGCGGCTGCAGGGACACTCGACGGCGATCTCGTCCTCGGCGCCCTCGTGCACTACCTCGGCCGCGACGACGACCGCGTCGAACGCCTCCGCTCACTCTTGATCACCGACGGATGAGTCACTGCTCAGTGAGCCCGACCATCTCGGCCAGCGCGTCGACTTGCTCGCGGTAGCGGGTGACGGGGTTGAGCAGGAGGTGGGTCGCGCCGGTCGCCGCGAGCTCGGCGAGTTGCTCGCCGACGTCGTCGGGAGTTCCGAAGACGCCGAACTGATCGGTACCGGCGTGATCGTGGTACACGTCGGCGAGCCAGTGCTCAACCTCCGCTCTCGCGACCTCGTGGCGCGCGTGCACCGACAGGAAGACCCGCTTCGAGATCGGGAAGCCCGCGGGGTCGCGGCCGGCGGCTTCGAGCGCATCACGCAACCGTGGCACCGCCTCCGCGAGCGCCGCCGCGCTCGACCCGCCGGCTCCGATCCATCCGTCGGCCAACGCGGCCGCTCGGCGAATCGCAGCCGGGTGATGACCTCCGAACCAGATCGGTGGATGCGGCTGCTGCAACGGCCGCGTTCCGAGCGTCACCGCGTGCGCTGCATAGATCTCGCCCTGATACGAGGCGTCACGGCCCGCCCACAGCGCCTTCATCATCGCGACCGATTCGGTGAACCGGGTGACCCGTCGCGCCACCGGCACCTGAAACGCTTCGTA
Source organism: Acidimicrobiia bacterium (assembly GCA_038240075.1). Taxonomy (GTDB): domain Bacteria; phylum Actinomycetota; class Acidimicrobiia; order IMCC26256; family PALSA-610; genus DATBAK01. The sequence continues at coordinate 15,995 of JBBSEC010000072.1, read as the reverse complement.
TTCGGCCGCCCGACCCAGTCCGACACCCAAGATCGCGCGACCCGCGCTGAGATGGTCGAGCGTCGCCACCTGTTGCGCGACATGAATCGGGTGATACGTCGGCAGGACGACGACCGCGACGCCGAGCCGGATGGTCGTGGTCACCGCGGCGGCGAAGCTGAGCAGCATGAGGGAGTCGAAGCAGCCGGCGTCGTCGACGGTGTTGTTCGTCACCCAGAGATCGTCAAAGCCGAGCGCGTCGGCCCGCTGCGCAACGTCGCGCACGACCGTCACCGGAATCGGATCGCGAGATCGGTCGGGCAGAGAAACTCCGAGGGCGATCGTGTCCTTCAGCGCCACGTCACGGCTCCTCTCGTATTTGTCACACGAGTCTCGCTCGTCGAGGTTCATTCGCGCGCGAGTGAGGCGCCGGTCCCGGGGGAAGACCGACGCCTCACTGCGTGGCGAAACCGTCGTCGGCTAGTAGCCGCCGACCGCCATCGGGGCCTGCGCCGGCGCGCTCTTGATCAACTTGCCGTCGATCCCGACGGCGAAGAACCCACCGGTGCCTTCGCCCTTCACGTCAACGGGAATGGAGTCGCCCGCGAACGTGTAGAGCGGCCAGCGACCGGCCACGAGCTGACGCGTCCCGTCACTGCGCAGAATCGTGTGGAACGACGATTGGTCGAGTCCACTGCCGACCGTCCAACCCTTCTGGACGACCAACGGCGGCCACGTCTGCACACACCCACCGCTGCAGGCGCTGGTGGTGCTCGTGTCCTTCGTGAGGCCGTAGAGCGTCATGCCCGACGATGTGATGAGCACCTTGCCAAGGGAGCTGTTGCCGCTCTGCACGACGGTGGTGGAAGCGGCCGTCGTGACCAGCGGCGTCGAGGTGTGCTTCCCGGTGCCGGAGGCGGTTGCCGACGACCCGCAGGCGGCCAGCGCAATCGCGCCGAACGCCGCGACCGCGACGACATGATTGAATCGCATCGGAGGATCTCCTTCAAAGAACTTCGGAGGGGCTTTCGTTGCACTCGCTCAGCACTACGGAGCGACCAAGCCGAACGGTTCGCAGATCGGCCGCAACGCGGCAGCGTGGACGTGAACCGCGCGCTCCCGTTACGTTCAGGTGATGGACGGACCGATGCTGGCCGAGACGGTGAGTCTGCTGGGCGCCGGCGACGACGACATCGAGGCGTACTTCGCACGGCCGCTCGGCCCGGGTCCGTTTCCGAGCGTCGTCGTCATTCATCACATGCCCGGCTTCGACCGTTCGACGAAGGAGATCGTCCGCACCTTCGCGGTCTACGGGTATCAGGCGCTGTGCCCGAATCTCTTTCACCGCTACGCGCCCGGCGCGAAGTCGAACGACGCGGCCGCGGCCGCGCGTGACGCCGGCGGGGTTCCCGACGCGCAGTGCGTCGGCGACGTCGACGCGGCGGTGCGCTATCTCCGCGCGCTCCCGGCTTCGAGCGGACGCGTCGGCGTCATCGGTTACTGCTCGGGAGGACGCCAGGCCTACCTCGTTGCGTGCAACCTCGACATCGACGCCGCGGTCGACTGCTACGGCGGCCGGATGATCGCGACTGCCGAGGAGCTCACGCCGGAGCGGCCAGTGGCGGTGATCGACCTCACGCCACAACTGCGTTGCCCGTTGCTCGGCTTGTTCGGGGCCGAAGACTCGAATCCGTCGCCCGAACACGTCGCGCGCATGGAGCAGGAGCTGAGCGCGCACGGTAAGACGTTCGAGTTCCACACCTTCGATGACGCCGGTCACGCGTTCTTCTCCGTCGATCGTCCCAATTATCGGGTCGAGGCGACGAAGGAAGGATGGAAGCGCGTCTGGGCCTTCTTCGGGCAGCACCTCGCGACCAACGCGTCATGAGCACCGCGACATGACGACACTGCGCGGCGCCGCCGCGATTGTCGGTGTCGCCGACGCCGCATCGCCGACCGGTGTGCTCGAGCTGCACGGCCGAGCACTCGAAGCGGCGATGGTGCGCGAAGCGCTCGCCGACGCCGGACTCACGATCGCCGACGTCGACGGCGTTTGCTACGGAGGTTCGCCGCCGGGCATCGCCGAGTACCTCGGAATCCATCCTCGGTTCATGGACGGCACGATGACGGGCGGCTCGAGCTACGAGTTGCACGTCGAGCACGCGGCCACGGCGATTGCGAGCGGATTGTGCGAGGTCGTCATCGGTGTGTACGCGGCGACACCCCGGGGTGATCGGGCGCGCGGCGATCGCGGCGGGCGGCCCAACATGGCCGGCCCCAACCCGATGCTCGAATGGGAGATGCCGTACGGGTTGCGCATGCCGATGGGCGCGTACGCGCTCGCCGCGAGCCGGCACATGGTCGTCTACGGCACGACGTCGGAACAGCTCGCGCAGATCGCGGTCGACACCCGCCGGTGGGCTGCGCTGAATCCGCGCGCGCGATACCGCGATCCCATCACGGTCGATGATGTGCTCGCGTCGCCGATGCAGGCGTCGCCACTGCACCTGCTCGACTGCTGCCTCGTGACCGACGGCGCCGGCGCGTTCGTGATGACCTCCGCCGCGCGCGCTCGTGACCTCGCGAAGCCGGTCGTCTCCGTGCTCGGCGCCGCTTCGTGCAGCGACCACTCGATGATCAGCGCGATGCCCGACCTCGCGGTCACCGCCGGAACGGTCAGCGGCCCGGCCGCGTTCAAGCAGGCCGGCATCACCACCGCCGACGTCGACCTGCTCATGGGCTACGACTCGTTCACCATCACCGCGCTGCTGCACCTCGAAGATCTCGGCTTCTGCGCGAAGGGTGAGGGCGGCGCGTTCGTCGCCGACGGCAAGCTCGGCCCGGGAGGCGCGCTCCCGATGAACACGAACGGCGGCGGGCTGTCGTACACGCATCCCGGCCAGTACGGCATGTTCCTGCTCGTCGAAGCGGTGCGGCAGTTGCGGGGCGAGTGCGGTGAGCGGCAGCTGCGCGATCCGCAGATCGCGGTGGCGCACGGTTCCGGCGGCGTGCTCTCGACCATGGGCACCATCGTGCTCGGCACGGAGGCCACGCAATGACCGCGCGACTCGAGCCGCCGGTGTCCGAAGCAGCCGCGCCGTTCTGGGAGGCGACGCGCCGGGGCGAGCTCGTCCTGCCGTGGTGTCACGAGTGTGAAGAGCCGTTCTGGTATCCGCGCGCGACGTGTCCGCGCTGTCTGAGTGACGCGGTGGAGTGGCGCGCCGCGACCGGCAACGGCGTCGTCTATGCCGCGAGCGTGCAGCACCTGCCGGGTCCGGGACGCGACGCGGCCGACGGGCCCTACGTCGTCGTGCTCGTCGACCTCGACGAAGGTGTGCGCGTCACCGGCAACGTCCTGGAGTGCGCGCCCGACGCCGTGCACGTCGGCATGCCGGTGCGCGCGGCCTGGGAACCGCTCTCCGACGGAAGACAACTCCTCCAGTTCGCACCCCGGGAGTAAAGAGGACACGCCATGCCGATGCCGATCGACCTCGGTCCGACCGCCAACCGGTTCCGATGAGCGACGACGACGAGCGCGCCGCGGCCGCGGCGACGGGCATGACGCTCGCGTACTGGGCCGCCCAACGGGCCGGCGATGCCGCGATCATCTGTGAGCACGGCGACCGCACGTTCGGCGAGCTCAACGGAAACGCGAACCGGCTGGTGCGGGCGCTACGGGCACGCGGAATCATGAATGGCGACGCGATCGCGGTCATGGTCGCGAACCGGGCCGAGGTGGCGGAGGTCGTCTACGCCGCACTGCGGTGCGGACTGCGGCACACGCCGATCAACTGGCACCTCACGGCCGACGAGGCTGCGTACATCGTCGAAGACTGCGAGGCGCGGGTCTTCATTGCCGACGCCGCGTTCGCGGCGGTCGCCGGTGAGATCTCCGCACGCGTGCCCGGCGTGCCCGTGCGCCTCGCGGTGGGCGGCGCCATCGACGACTTCGAGCGCTATGCCGACGCGATCGCGCCCGAACTTGGTGACGACATCACCGACCCCGTGCTCGGCGGGTCGATGCTCTACACGTCGGGCACCACCGGGCGACCGAAGGGTGTGCACCGCGCGCAGCCGACACCCGTGGCCGCGTCGCCGTTCGGCTACGTGCCCGGCGAGTCACTGCACCTCTGCACCGGTCCGCTCTACCACGCGGCTCCGCTCGCGTTCTCGCTTGCGAGTCCCCTGAACGCGGGCACCGGTGTCGTGCTGATGGACAACTGGACCGCAAGCGACACCCTGCGCCTGGTCGAGACGCATCACATCACCCACTCGCACATGGTGCCGACGATGTTCCACCGTCTGCTGTCGCTGCCCGACGACGTGCGCGAGCGCGCCGACGTCTCCTCACTGCGCCTCGTGCTGCACGGCGCGGCACCGTGCCCGGTCTGGGTGAAGCAGGCCATGATCGAGTGGTGGGGTCCGGTGTTCCTCGAGTACTACGCCGCGACCGAAGGGCTCGGCACGTGGGTGACGAGTGCAGAGTGGTTGCAGAAGCCGGGCACGGTCGGCAAACCCAGCCCGCCCGACGCGATCCGCGTGCTCGACGAAGATGGTAACGACTGCGCGCCCGGCGTCGTCGGCGAGGTGTGCCTGAAGGCCGACGCGCTTCGCTTCGACTACTACAAGGACCCGGGCAAGACGACCGCGAGCTACCGCGGCGACCACTTCACCCTCGGCGACGTCGGCTATCTCGATCGCGACGGCCACCTGTTCCTCACCGATCGGTCGACGAACCTCATCATCTCGGGCGGCGTCAACATTTATCCCGCGGAGATCGAGGCCGAGCTGCTCGCGCATCCGGCCGTCGGCGACGTCGCGGTGATCGGCGTTCCCGATACCGAGTGGGGCGAGATCGTCCTCGCCGTCGTCGAGCTGCAACCCGAGATCGCGCCGTCGGATGAGCTCGCGCGTGAGCTCATCGAGCACTGCCGCGCGCACATCGCCCACTTCAAGTGTCCGCGCCGGGTCGACTTCGTCGACGAGCTGCCCCGCCACGACAACGGCAAGCTCTACAAGCGGCGGTTGCGCGACGAGTACCGGGCCGCGGCGGCCCAGGAGGTCGCGCCGTGAGCGGCATCTGCCAAGGTGTCGACCGCGACGCGCGGTGCGACCCGTCGGAGCTCGGTCCGGTCGTCACCAAGCTGCTCGCCGAGACGGCGGGATGACGTGCGCGTGAAAGGCGACGGCGCACGGGCCACCCGCCTCGGTAGCGTTCGTTGCGATTATCTCGCGTAGAGGCAATGCCGAGGTCGGTGAGGGACCGTTCCGTGATCTTCAGGTTCGCAGACTGCGAGTTGGATCTGGCCCGCGTCGTGCTGCAACGCGACGGCCGGGAAGTGAAGCTCGAACCGCAGGTATTCGACGTCCTGACGTTTCTCGTCCAGCATCGGGGCGAGGTCGTACGCAAGGAACAGCTGCTCGACGAGATCTGGGGCGACCGCTTCGTGAGCGAGTCGGCGCTCACAACGCGCATCAAGTCGGCGCGCCAGGCCGTCGGCGACGACGGGAACCGGCAGTCGATCATCCGCACGGTGCACGGGAAGGGCTACGAGTTCGTCGCGGCCGTGAACGTGGTCGAGGCGACCTCGATCGCGGAGCGCGACACCGCGCCCGTCGACCGGCTCCCTGCGGCGCTCCAGCCGCTCATCGGCCGCGAGTTGCTCCTCGATTTGCTGGTCGGCGCGCTCGCCGAGCATCGGCTCATCACACTCGTCGGCCCCGGCGGCGTCGGCAAGACCTCACTCGCGTTCGAGCTGGCGCGCACCGTCGCCACGAAGTACCCGGACGGCGTGCACGTGGTGGAGCTCGTGAGTGTCGTCGACGAAGACGCCACGGTGACTGCGTTCGCCACCGCGATCGACGTCAACCTCGCGCGCGAGAGCTCGATCGACGACGCAATCCTGGCGATGCTGCGCACGTGCCACTGCCTGCTGCTCCTCGACAACTGCGAGCATCTCGTCGAACCGGTCGCGGCATTGGTGAGTCGCATCCTGCGCGAGGCACCGGACGTGGCGATCGTCGCGACGAGTCGGGAGCCACTCGCCGTGCCCGGAGAGCGGGTGTGGTCGGTCGATCCGCTCTCCACGTCGGGCGCACCCGGCCTCGACGAGCGCAGCCTTTCAACCATTCCCGCCGTCGCGCTGTTCGTCGAACGCGCCCGTGCCGCCGACCCGGCGTTCGCGCTCGACGCCCGCACCGCGCCGGTGGTGGTCGAGATCTGCCGCCGGCTCGACGGCATCCCGCTCGCAATCGAGCTCGCCGCGGCGCGCGCGAGGGCCGTCGACGTGACCGAGATCGCGGTGCGACTCGACGAGCGCTTCGGTCTGTTGAAGGCGATGCGCCGCGGCAGCGATCCGCGCCACCGCACGATGCACGACGCCGTCAGCTGGTCGTACGACCTGCTCGAGCCCGAGGAACAGGAGCTCTTCACCGCGCTGTCGGTCTTCGCCGGCCCGTTCGATCTGGAAGCGGCCGACGCGATGTGCACGAGCGGCGACGCGCTCGATCTGCTGACCCGCCTCACCGAACGTTCGATGTTGTCGGTTCGACGACCCGCGGGCGGCGCGATTCGCTACGAACTGTTGGAGACACTGCGCGAGTACGGCCGGGCCCGTCTCGACGACGCCCGCGCCGCGACGCTGTTCGCCACGCACGCCGCGCATTTCGAGCGCGAGGCCGCGGTCGTGCAGTCGATGTTGCAGGGGCCGAAGGAACCGCGCGTCGTGGCGTGGGCCGAGGTCTCGTTCGCCGACCTGCGCGCGGCGCAGCGCTTCGCGCTCGAGACCGGCAATCTCGATGCCGCGTTCGGGATCATCGCCGCGATCCGCGAGTTCGCGATGCGGGCGTTGCGCTACGAGGTCTTCGCGTGGGCCGACGCCGCGTGCCGCGCTCCCGGCGCGCTCGAACATCCACTCGCACCGACCCTCACGGGCATGCGCGCGTACGGCGCTTGGGTCCGCGGCGAGTTCGATCTCGCAATGGCACTCGTGGAGGAGACGCGCCGGCTCGAAGCGGACCTCGCGCTGCCGCCAACCGGGCTCGCCGAGCGCGTGCTCGGCAACGTGCTCTATATGGTTGATCGCAGCGGGGACGCCCATCTGGAATCGGCACGTCAGGTGGAGCTCGCGGAGGCGTCGGGCAACCGCTCACGCCTCGTACACGCCTGCTACATGGCATCCGTGGCCTTCAGCACCGAAGGTGACGTCGACCGCGCGATGCAGTTGGTCGCGCGTGCACGTTCAGAAGCGCGCAAAACCGACAGCCCCACCGATCTTGCGTCGGCCGCGGTCGCGCACGGTTTCGCGTCGACCGATGCCGAGTCGGCGCTCGAAGCGTTCCTCGCCGCCGAACGGCTGGCGATCTCCGCCGGCAACCGATGGATGAGCGCGTTCGCGCGCACGGAGATCAGTGGATTGCTCGTCCAACGCGGCGACATCGACGAGGGCTGCGCGGGCCTCGCGGAGATGGTCGCGCTGTGGCAGCGCTCGGGCGACTGGTCGCAACAGTGGCTGACGCTCGCGCGTTGCGTCATCGCCTTCCATCGCACGGGTCAGATCGAGCAGGCGGCCGAAGTGCTCGGCGCGATCGAGGCTCATGCGATGCTCGGGGTGGCGCCGATGAGCCCGGCGCTGCGCGGAATGGCATTCACGATTCGCGACGAGGTGGTCGCCGAGCTCGGTACCGAACGCGCGGACGAGCTGCGATTGGCGGGTGCGTCATGCCCGGTCGAGGACATCGTCCAGCGCTCGCGGCGCGCGCTGCTCGATCGTCCGCCCGGCGAGTGACGGCGCGGTTCGCCGTGCGCGCGCCGCGTCGTCGAGGTGCGCGCGCAAGTGTGGGAACAGCTCGCCCGCATCGCGACCGAGACCGGCCATGAGGTTCGAACGTCGACGGCGCAGGAACGGCAGGCCGAGCACGTAGAGGCCGGGAACGCGTGCCAATCCTCCGTCGTGCACGATGCGTTGCCGGTGATCGAGCGCGGTCGGATCGAGCCACGAATAGCGGGGTCGGTATCCGGTCGCCCAGATCACGCTCGAGAACGCATCGAGTCGGAGCTCAGTGGGTGCGGTCGGCAGCTGGGTCGGCTCCGGAGCGGTCGCGGGCCTGATGTCGTCCGCGAGGTCGTGCGCGTCGACGAACTCGTCGATCCGGGCCAGCAGGCGAGCCTGCTTGAGATTCGCGTTGGCGACGAGGTTCGCGAGCGCGCCCGAGAACTGCGCCTTCGGGCCGGCGATCGCGGCGAGGCGGCCGACCACGCGCACGCCGCGCGCGTTCAGGGCGTACAGGTCGAGATTCGCGTGCTCGTCAGTGCCGACGAGTTGGACCGACGCATGACGGCGCGCGCGTTCGACGTCGTCGACCTCGTCGTAGCGCTCGTCGAGCTGACCGATCGCGTCGAGCCACCAGTAGATGTCGCGGCCGCGGTAGGAACGCGGGAGGCGCACATGCTCGCCGGCCGCGATCGTGACCGCTCGTCCGCTTCGCTGCAGCTCGTCGGCAAGCTGAACTCCAGACGCCGACGCGCCGACCACGAGGACCTCGCCGTCGGGATCGAGCTGCGCGGGACGCCTGTAGTCGAGCGCGGTCACCTGGTCGATACGCGCGGGCAGTTCGCTCGCGAGCGCGGGGACCCGCGGTTCGCTCGATGATCCCGTCGCGGCGACGACCGCGTCACACGTCCACGTTCCGGCATCGGTCGCGACATCGAAGCCGGTTGCCGCTTTCCGCACCGATGTGACGGCGACGTTGGTGAGCACCGGCGGATCGAATCCGCTCCGGTAGCCGTCGAGGAACGCGACGGTCTCGGCGGCCGTCATGAATCGGTCGGGGTCGCCGCCGGCGCGGTGACCGGGCAGCTCGGTCATCCACGCCGGCGTCAGCAGGCGAAGGGAGTCCCACCGCTCGGTGCGCCACGAGTTCGCCACGTCGCCCCGTTCGAGGACGAGGTGGTCGATCTCGTCGGCCGCGAGGTGACGGCTCATCGCGAGCCCGGCGGGGCCGGCACCGACGATCACCACGGGCACGTGCATTCCCGGCTCCTTCGTGTCGCTCTGCGCGCCGCTCAGGCCAGCTCGACCTTGACGGTCGTCGGGTTCGCGACGATGTCGAACACCGCGGACCGCTTCTGCGACTGGGCGATGATGGCCTCGAGGTCGGCCTTCGACGCGTCGGCATCGATCGTGTAGGTGACCTTCACGCCGTCGAAGCCGTTGCGGACGTCGCCGTCGATTCCGAGAATGCCCTGCAGGTCCATCCCGCCTTCGATGGTCGCCTTCACCGAGCGCAGTTGCACGCCACGATTGGTCGCGACGGTGGCGATGCCGGCGGTGAGGCACGATGCCAGGGCGGCGAGCACGATCTCGGGCGGGGTCGCACCGTTGTCCTCGGATGCGAAGACCTCGGGGTGGTCGGCCTCGTAGACGAATGCTTGGCGATGCGAGTGCTCCGCGCCGAGGCCGGAGAAGCTGGTGACGGTGCTGCGGCTGTGCGTGCCCTTCACCCACTCGCAGTCGGCCCGCCACTGGAACTGGGCGGCCGCGGGGGCGTCGGTGAGCGCCTGCTTGGCACCGCGCAGGGCTTCGATGTTCACGCCGTTGTCGACGGTCGGTGCGTCGGTCTGAGTCATGTGGTTGCTCTCCTTGGTGGGGCTCCGGGGTCGTCGTTCACTCTCTTGGTTCGTGGCTGCGCGGTCTTGGAGGCGGCATGGAGATCGCGTGACGATCGCGACCTTCAGATCTCCACGTGGTCTTCAGGACTTCGTCGGGTCGCGCGCCGATGATGCGAACCATGACCACGACGAGCGAAGGAACCGAGCACGACTGGCGAGAAGCAGGAGGGGCATGGGGACACGGCGCCGACGATTGGGCGACGCTCTTCGAGCACTACTCACTCGACGTGCTGATCGCGATCGCTTCGCGGTTGGGCCTGGCGCCGGCGACGCGGCTGCTCGACATCGCGTGCGGCTCCGGATTGGCGGTGCGGGTTGCTGCGGGGGCGGGCGCGACGGTCGCGGGCATCGACGCGTCGGCCGAGCTCGTCGACATCGCGCGAGCGCGGACACCGGGTGCGGATCTGCGGGTCGGCTCGATGTTCGAGCTGCCGTGGGCCGACGGATCTTTCGACGCCGCGACGTCGATCAACGGGATCTGGGGTGGCTGCGAGCCGGCGCTGGTCGAGGCGTTCCGTGTGCTGCGTCCGGGCGCGCTCCTGGGGATCAGCTTCTGGGGCGCCGGCCCGCCGCTCGACCTGCGCGCCTGCTTCAAAGTCTTCGCGTGGCATGCACCCGAGAGCCACCTCGGGTCGATGCGCCGGCTGAACAACATCGCCGTGCCCGGCGTGGCGGAAGGCATGCTGGAGGCGGCCGGGTTTGCGGTCGTCGAACGCGGCCGGCGCACGTCGGTGATCGAATGGGCCGACGCCGAGCTCGCGTGGCGTGCACTGTCGAGTCTCGGCCCCGCGGTACCGGCGCTGGCGCATCGCAACGCCGATGCGATCAAGCGCGACGTCCTCGCCGCGCTCGAGTCCTGTCGCGATGCCCGCGGCACGTACCGCTTCCGCAACGACCATCACTTCGTCATCGCCCGCCGTCCATGACCCGCAGGGCGGCCGAGACGGCGGGACGACCCGCGCGTTACCGTCGCCGTCATGACTGTTGAGCGCTTTCCGATCGAAGCCGGCCACGTGTTGATGTTCGCCCGCAGCATCGGCGATCCGAACCCGATCTACGCCGACGCCGCGTACGCAGCCGCGAGCGAGGTGGGTGGGATCATCGCACCGCCGACGTTCGTGCAGGCGAGCGCGCAGTTCGACGACGACTACGTGTTGCGACCGAAGATCGGCGAGCCGTGGTTCGGCTCCGGGCGCACGCCGACACTCCCCCCTCGCGAGCCGCGCTCCGGCGGCGGGAGCAGTGGCGGCGGTGGCGGCGGCACGGGCCTGCACGCGGAGCAGCACTACACGTATCACCGCGCGGTGCACGTCGGCGATGTGCTCACGGCCACGACGCGTCCCGGCGAGCGTTGGGAGAAGCAGGGCCGGCGGGCCGGGAAGCTCGTGTTCGCCGAGACGATCACCGAGTTCCGCGACCAGAACGGCGAGCTCGTCGTCACCGCGCGCGGCGTCGGCGTCCGCACCGAGCGCGTGGTGGAGGGCTGAGATGGCGTTGTCGGCGGGGAAGCTCGAGGTGGGCCAGACGTTCGCGGCGGTCGTGGTCGAGGACCTGAAGCGCACGCAGATCGTGCAGTACGCGGGAGCGTCGGGCGACTACAACCCGTTGCACACCGACGAGGTGTTCGCAACGCAGGCCGCGGGCTATCCGAGCGTGTTCGCGCACGGGATGCTGACGATGGGGATGACCGGCCGCATGGTGACCGACCTCGTCGGCGACGGGCGGCTCACGGAGTTCGGAGGCCGGTTCACGTCACAGGTGTACCCGGGCGACGACCTCACCACGACCGCGCGCGTCGAGTCGATCAACGACACCGACGGCGAAGCAGTGGTCGAGCTGTCGTTGAGCACCATGAATCAGAACGGCGCCGAGGTCTTCTCCGGCCACGCGACCGCGCGCCTCGACCCGTGACGCTCAAGGGTCGCGTCGCGCTCGTCACGGGAGCGAGCCGTGGGATCGGCGAAGCGATCGCTGCGTTGTTTGCGGCCGAAAGAGCGGCGGTCGCGGTGTCGGCACGAACGGTTTCCGAAGGCGACCATCCGCTTCCCGACGATGGGCTGGAACCCGTCGCAGTCATGGCCGACGCCGCCCTCGCCCTCTGCACCGGCGACCCCGCAACCCTGACGGGCCGCATCGCATACGCCAAGCCGCTCCTCGCGGAGCTCTCGTCAACGTCGGGCTGAGAACAGCCTCCACGAACCCGGCACGCCTTTCAGCTCGTGCTCGCCGTGGTCGTCGAAGGTGATTCCGGATCCGGCCACGAGATCGACGACGGTACGCGACACGAGCACCTCTCCCGACTGGGCGATGGACGACACGCGTGCGCCGATGTGCACTGCGATTCCACCGATGTCGTCGTCGTCGATCAGTTCGACCTCACCGGTGTGCAGCCCGCTACGGACGGCGACACCGAGCGACCCGCCCGCCTGCGTGATCGCATGCGCGCATCGAATCGCGCGTGCGGGTCCATCGAACACGGCCAGGAAGTCGTCGCCGCGGGTATTGATCTCGCGACCTCGGAAGCGTTCGAGCTGCGAACGTACCGTCGACCGAAAGCGCCCGAGTAGCTCACCCCACTCACGATCGCCGAGCCGGGCGGCGAGCTCGGTGGATCCGACGATGTCGGAGAAGAGCACGGTTGCCAGCACGCGCTCGGTTGCGACAGGGTTGCGCTGTCCGGTGAGGAACTCCTCGACCTCATCGAGCAGCGCCGTCGTGGCACCGAGCCAGTAGAGGTGCTGACCACCGGGCAGCTCGACGTACCGCGCGCCGCCGATGTGCGCCGCGAGGTACCGCCCCCACACGGCCGGGGCGTACGTGTTGTCCTTTCGGTGCAGAACCAGCGTGGGGGCCGAGACGGTCGACAACGCGCCACGCACGTCGCTGTCGAGGATGACGCGCTGTATCGCCACCGCCGCGGTGGGACTCACCGAGAGACGCTCGGCGCGCGCCAATCGCTCCCGGAAACCTTCGTCACTCACGAGGTCGGGCGCGAGAAACGGAATCAACGCGCCGGAACCCCAGGTGGTCCGGAACTCGTGAAGGAAGAACTCGACGCCCTCGTCGAGCCAACCGGCATAGTCGCGTTCCTGGCGAAGCCGCGCGCACGAGTCGACGAGTACGAGCGCCGAGGTCCGCTCCGGGAACGTCGCCGCGAACAGGATGCTGACGAGGCCACCGTCGCCGTGGCCGAGCACCGCCGCGCTCGAAGAGCCGACGGCGTCCAGGACGACGCGCATGTCGTCCATCCATTGCTCCAGCGTCGGGAGCTCGGCGAGCGGCACTGGATCCGAGAGACCGACCCCACGCTGGTCGAACAGGATGAGCCGGGAGAACGACGCCAGCCGCTCGAGGAACGCCGCGACCAACGGGTCGTCCCACTGTGTGTCGAGGTTGTTCCACCACCATGGCGAGAACAGGAGATCGACGGGACCATCGCCGACGACCTGATAGGCGATCTGCACCGACCCGCTCTGCGCGTAGCGGGTCTTCGGAGGCGAGTCCAACCTAACGCGCGGGTTCGATGTTCTGGTTGCCGCGGAAGACGTTGTCGGGATCCCATTCCGCCTTGAGTCGCGACAGTTGTTCGTATTTGGTGTCGCCGTAGGCGGCGCGGATGCGGTCCTGTCCCTCGTTGCCGACGAAGTTCAGATAGACGCCGCCGGTGGCGTACGCGGCGATGTCTCGTCGGAAACTCCGAGCCCATTCGACATTGCGCGCGTCGTCGGCTTCCTTCTCCCACACCGCGAACGGATGTGACAGCCAATGGACGGATCGGTTCGCGAGTGGCGTAGCGTCTTCGCCGACGCGCGCGACGGCACCGCCCCATGGGAGCAGGATCTGTTGCGTCAGCGGCGACGGCCGCTCGAAGCCGTGCTTCACGAATACGTCGATGGCGTCGTCCGGGAACTCGTCGTGGTACTCGGCGGACCAATAGTTCCGGTTGCCGGGCGGATCGTCGATCATGCACTGAAAGTCGGCGTACGGCATCGGTCCCACCAGGTCGACCTCGGGCCCGAGGGCGCGCAGCGGACCGATGGCAGCTTCTCCGTCGGCCATCTCGCCGGCCCAGAGCAACGCGATTGCCGCGACGGTCGTGCCCTGAAGGTGGGTGGGAACGAACTCCTCGGACGGACCGGTGATGAACACCAGCCCCGAACCCAGCTCGTCGGGCGCGCTGAACGCGAAATCGCGGTAGGCCCTCCCGACACTGAACCCGGCGTCGCCGGGCCAGAGGAGGAGCCCGGCGAGCACCTCGGGACCGACGCGGTGCACGCGGAAGGTGAACGACGTCGCGACTCCGAAGTTCCCGCCGCCGCCGTGCAGACCCCAGAACAGCTCGGGGTTCTCGTCTTCGCTCGCCGTCACCGCGCGGCCATCGGCCGTGACGAGGTCGACTGCGAGCAGGTTGTCGCACGCGAGGCCGTACTTGCGTTCGAGCCAGCCCGATCCACCCCCGAGCGTGAAGCCGGCGACGCCGGTGGTCGAGACGCGCCCGCCCGTTGTCGCGAGCCCGTGCCCGCCGCCGGCACGGTCGAACTCGCCCCAGGTGACGCCGGCTCCGACTCGCGCCGTCATCGCCGCCGCGTCGATCTCGATGTTCTTCATCGGCCGCACGTCGATCACGATGCCGTCGTCGTTGCTCGACATGCCGGCCACCGAGTGCCCGCCGGCTCTCACCGCGACGGCGTACCGCTCGCGAGCCGCGAGCTCGAGCGCTTCCGCGACATCGCGCGGTGAAGTGCACTTCGCGATGGCAGCCGGACGCTTGTCGATCATCGAGTTGAAGAGCGCGCGATCCTCGTCGTAGGTCGCGTCGCCCCTGGAAATGAGCTCCATGTTCCCCCCCGTTCGATTCGCCAACGGTAGGTCATCTCGAGCACCGGAAGGGGCGTCAATCAGACGACAGGATGGGCTCTCGTCCTACAGTTCCGGTGATGGTTCTCGAAGTCCGCCCGCTCACGCCGGAGACGTGGGACGACCTCGCCGAGCTGTTCTCGCGACCGGGTGCATCGATCCCACGCTCGTGCTGGTGCATGTTCTATCGACGGTCGGGCGCGGGCCCTGATGGCGCGAGAAGTGCGGCGAATCGGGACGCACTGCGCGCGATCGTCGACTCCGGAAGCGTTCCCGGCCTCCTCGGCTACGAGGACGGCTCTCCGGTCGGATGGATCTCGCTGTCGCCGCGCGAGGAGTACGAGAAGCTGCGTCGTTCACCGGTGATGAAGCCCGTCGACGAACGACTCGTGTGGTCGATCGTCTGCTTCTTCGTCGACAAGCGGGCCCGCGGGCGCGGCATCACGGCCGGGTTGTTGGATGCGGCGATCCGCTACGCCGACGAGCAGGGCGCCACGGTCCTCGAGGCGTACCCGGTCGACAAACCCGAGCGCAGCGGCGACGACTCCATGTTCTTCGGAGCGAAGAGCCTCTACGACCGCGCCGGGTTCGACGAGGTCGCCCGCCGCAAACCCACGCGGCCGGTCGTGCGCAAGCAGGTCCACCCGGGCACGAAGGCTCCGACGACAGCATCGGACGATTCGAGGTAACCCCCGGACCCGAGCGGCATCGAGAGGTGCTCTCGCTCGCACCGGGCATGGGTGCATGGTGCCGTCGATCGTCCAGGTCGCACGCTTCGCAGGTCCGATACTCAGGACCCACGCATGACGTGGGGTAGACCACGGAGATGACCAGCTCCGTCGAAGCCATCCTGGGGTCGCAGCAGGCCAAGCGACGGCAGCTGGCCATCACGAAGCGGCGTGCCACCGCGCTGCTGGGGGCGGTCGCCCTGGTCTTTTTGGCGACCACGGTCGGTTCGGAGCACGGCGGCTGGGTGGGATACGTCCAGGCCACCGCCGAGGCATCGCTGGTGGGCGGTCTGGCCGACTGGTTTGTCGTCACCGCCCTCTTTCGTCGTCCTCTTGGCCTTCCCATTCCGCACACCGCCATCGTCGTCGAGCGCAAGGAGCAGTTTGGCCACACCCTGGGCGAGTTCGTGCAGGACAGCTTCCTCACGCCCGACACGATCGTCGAACGGATCAAGGCGGCTGCAGTGGTGCCCCGCCTCGCGGCGTGGCTGGGGGATCGCGAAAACGCCGACCGAGTGGCCATGTACGCGCTCGAGGGGGCGGTGAGTGTTGCCGACGCCGTCCACGACGAGGATGTGTATCGGACCGTTGAGACCCTGGTGCGGGAGCGCGTGCAGGCCGCACCGCTCGCGCCCATGGTCGGACGCGCGCTCCGCGTCCTCACCGAACAAGGCCGTCACGAGAAAGCGCTCGATGGTGCCCTGCGAGGTCTCGACCGCTACCTCGACGAGCAACGTGAAGAGCTACGAGACCGACTCGCT
>JBBSEC010000071.1:0-24369 GCA_038240075.1 Acidimicrobiia bacterium | reverse complement strand
GCAGACCGTGCGGGGCAAGCAGATCACGCTCGTCGCGCAGATCCAGCGCCTCGATCATCTCGCGCCCGATGCGGCCCGCCACTACTACGAGAGCTCCCTGCGTTGGCACGCGTGGTACCTCGGGCCGCCGTTGCTGTTCGCCGCGATCGTCGGCGTCGCCTACGCGATCCGCGAGACGCTGCGGAACGGGTCGATCGGCCGTTGGCTGCTCGTGACGACGTTCGGCGCAACCGGCGTGATCTACCTCTGGAACGCGAACATCACTCCCGACCAGCTCTGGATCATGCGGCGGTACCTGCCGATCGGGATCCCCGCGTTCGTGCTGTTCGCCGTGATGGTGATGCAGTGGCTCGCCGGTCGCTTCGGCCGCGTGGGCATCGGTGCCGCCGTCGTGCTCGCGGTCGCCGCGATCGCGTGGCCGCTGTCGGCCACCCTGCCCGTCCGCGACGACACGACCCAGCCCGGCATGCTCGCCGCGATCAACGCAACGTGTGCCGCGCTCGGGCCCGACGCCGCGGTGATCGTCGCAAGGGGCAGCAACGCGTTCCACGTGGAGGTTCCGCAGACGCTGCGCAGCTTCTGCAACATCCCGGTCGCACAGACGCACGACAGCTTCGACCCGAGCCAGTACGCGGTTCTCGCGCGGCAGTGGAAGAAGGCGGGCCGGACGCTTCAGATCGTCAGTGACACGCCGGCGAACGTTGCCGCGGTCCTGCCGGGGCTCCGGCCCCGTCTCGTCGCGTCGGTCACGAACCGGCACGCGCTCGAACAGACGCTCGACCGCCCTCCGCGGCACTACACCATGACGGTGTTCTCGTTCGCGATCGCGACGGTTCCGCTCACGAGCGCCTCCTCGTAGTCGGGCGTCACGGTCGGAATCGGCTCGACCGCATGCTCCTCGCGGGGCAGGTAGGCGAGCCTGATCGCGGCCGTGCAACCGACCAGCGCGACGAGCAGCATCGCGACTCCGAACACCGTGGGCCCGTTGCGGAACCAGTAGAGCGCAGCCCAGTGCGCCGACGCGAGGTGCTCGAAGTTCCAGGCGATGTGGTTCTGGGTGAGGCTCCAGAGGTACGCGTGGTAGCGCCGCGCGTGGAGCTTGTGCGGCACCGGAAGGTGATGCGCAAACCCGATTGCGTTGAACACCGCGTCGTAAGGAACCGCGACCGACGCGAACTGCACCGCGAGACCCGCGACGGCGAGGCAGCCGAGACCGGCAAAGCCGACGGCGCGCGCTCGCGCGCGCATCGCGTGCAGCTGCTCGATGGCCGCCCCGAGAGGGATCGCGAGGAGCACGCACATCGGGAAGAGGAGACGCGGACCCCATGCCGATCCACCCTCGGGAGTCCACCAGCGCGCGACGAAGCCCAGGCGGATGATGCACAGGACGACGATGGTGATGGTGAGCGCGCGCTGCGTGCGCCGGAGGCACCACAGTCCGGGCAGCGCCGCGAGCAGCACGGGCGCGTAGACGAAGAACGACTTGCCGGGACTCAGGAGGAGCAGGGCGAGCCCGTGCAGCAGCGGAGTCGAGAAGCCGAGCCGGTCGTAAACGCCGTCGTACCCGAAGCTCAACGGCGAGCCGAAACGGAGCTGGTCGTACGCCATCGTCCAGCCGACGGCGGCGGCAACCGGGATGCCGAGCGCGAATACCCAGCGCCGCCAGCTTGCGACGCGTTCGCGCCGGCGTCCGGTCAACGCGAGCATCGGGACGACCGGCGCGACGAGCATGATCGAGTCGGCACGAAACACCACCGCGACCGCCACGCCCACACCGACCAGCAACGCGCCGCGCGTCGCGTGATCCGACCAGACGACGTATCCCCACACCGCGAGCGCAGTGCCAAACGCGACCCCTGGCTCGGCAAAGAACTCGGTGCTGTAGTTCGGCGCCATCGTGAGCAGCGCGAAGGCGAGCGCGATCAGCACTGCGGTCGACCGCCGCCAACGCAGCGCGAGCGCCGTCTTCGCGATCACCAGGGTGGTCGCAACGAGCAAGCACGGGTTCGCCAGCCCGAGCCAGATCGCACCGGTCGGGTGCGTGTGCAGCTGCAGTGCCCACAGCGGCGCGAGCAGCAGGCTCAACCCGATGCCGAACTTCGAGTACTTCAGATGGTCTGCGGGGAACGCACGGAACGCGTTGCAGCACTGCGCGACGCTGCCGTGCCGATAGAGGCTCTGGCCCACGCTCGCCATCGCGCTCCCGTCCCAGCTCACGATGCGGCCCCGCTGGATCGCGAGATACGCCGCGAGCACACCGATCGCGAGCACGGTGAGAAGGAGTCGTTCGCCGGCCGTTTCGCGCCCCCCTTCGCGACGCTGACCGCGAAGGGTGAGTCGGCGCATCAGGAGCATCATGCGGCGATGATTCTGAGAGAGCCATGAGCGCGGGCGGAGCCGCGACCCAGGAGGACCGAACGGCTAGGAGGCGACCTCGATGAAGCGCGCGTAGCGGTCGGCGACGGGGCCGAGCCACGCGGGATCGGGCTCCACGGTGTGGTCGGTCTTCGCCCAGCGCGCCGCGTCGGCGATCGACGTCTCGAGGCCCGCGGCGACCCGCGCGAGGAACGCGGCACCGAGCGCGGCGCCTTCGGGCACCGCGACAACGTCGACCGGCAGGCCCGTGCAGTCGGCGAGGCACTGCACCCACTCGTCGACCCGCACGCCGCCGCCGGTCGCGACGATGCGGCGGGCCGGTGTCGGGCACGCGTCGATCATCCTTCTGGTCACGAACCCGGCGGCCTCGAAGGTCGCGCGGCGCACCTCAGCCGGACCGTGGGTGAGGTCGAGGTCGACGAGCTGCGCGCGCCGGGCCGAGTCGTTGACCGGCGTCCGCTCGCCGCGCGGGTACGGCACCCAGACCGGCACGCGACCCGGGTCGGCCGCGTTGTGACCGTCTGTCTCCCTGAGCAGGCGGCGCGCCCAGTCGAGGAAGAGCCCACCCGCGTTGCTCGGCCCGCCGACGAGGAACTTGCCCCGTTTCGTGTGGGGCATCGGGTAGTAGCCCGGAACGTCGGCGAGCTCGGGCATCACCGACCAGACGATGAGGGTGGTTCCGCAGATGACGAGGACGTCGCCGTCGTTGTCGGCACCGGCGACGATCTGCTCACCCATCGCGTCGATGGTGCCGCCTTCGAGGACACAGCCCGGACGGCCCGGAATCTCCGCGGCAACCGAACCCGAAGGTGAGAGCGCGGGCATCTGATCGAGCGCGACACCCAACGCGCGCAGCGCGTCTTCGTCCCACCCGACCCAGTTGAAGAGCGGGTAGGCGAGCGCCGCGGCGGTCGTGCTCATCACCGGCTGGCCCGACAACGCGAAGTTGGCGACGGCCTGCGCCGGCCAGAAGCCGCGCGCGTCGGGATGCTCCGACGCGAGCCAACCGAGGAAGCGACCGAACTCGCCGAGCTCGGCGGGCGCGTCGGGGTCGATGTGCACGCCGCTCCCCCGTTCGTCGCCGTAGAGCAGGCCGGGCGCGCACGCGATGCCGTCGGCGTCGACCGCGGTGAGCGAGGGCACCATCGCCGCGACCGCGACACCAACCGCGTCGACGGACCCGAGCGCGTCGAGCGCGGCGCGCGGCCCGTCGAACCACGCGACGCGCGCGTCGTGCTCGAACTGCAACGGCGCGGGAACCGCGAACGCGTGGGGAATGCGGGCCGACGCGACCACCGTTCCGTCGGCGTCCGCCGCCACGGCCTTGACCGATGAGGTTCCGATGTCGATGCCGACGGTGACGGGCTGGCTCATGAGTCGGGGAGCCTACGGCGCGGGCGGCGCGAGCATCTCAATGACCGTGTCGTGCAGGGCACCGTTCGTGCACACGAGGCTGTCGGGGAGCGCGGCGCGCGAACCGGAGACCGTGCTCCACCGCCCCCCGGCTTCTTCGACGATCGGCATCAGCGCGGCCGCGTCCCAGTAGGAGACGATCGGGTCGACGGAGATGTCGAACGCACCCTCGGCGACGAGCATGTGCTGCCAGAAGTCGCCGAGGCCCCGCAGCCGCCAGCAACGGTGCGCGAGCTCGAGCATGCGATTGCCGATCCCGTCGGCGTCGAACGGCGCTTTCGTATCCCACGCGAACGAGATCTGGGCGTCGGAGAGCTCGTGGACGCGCGAGACGGAGATCGGGGTTCCGTCGCGGAAGGCGCCGAGCCCCTTCCCCGCCCACCATCGCGTGTGGAGCGCGGGCGCGGACGCGACCCCCACCACGGGCACTCCGAGGTGCTCGAGCGCGATCAGAGTCGCCCACACCGGCACGCCCCGCACGTAGCTCTTCGTGCCGTCGATCGGGTCGATGACCCAACGAAACTCGCCCGCGGCGTCGCCGTGCTCGTCGCCGTACTCCTCGCCCAGCACCCCGTGGCTCGGCGCGCGCTTGGCCAGGTGCGCGCGCAACGCCCGCTCCACCGCCTGATCGGCTTCGGTGACCGGCGTGAGATCGGGCTTCGTCTCCACCACGAGGTCCGCGGCACGAAAGCGGTCGACCGTGATCACGTCGGCGATCTCGGCGAGCTCGAGTGCGAGCGCGAGTCCTTCGGAAACATCCACGGCGGCGAGCCTACGGGCTGGCCGGCGACGCCCACCGCTTGCGCCGACCACGGCATCGCGGGCACTACCCTCCGAGCAATGGCGGCAACGCTCGAGCCTGCCCGCTCGGATCTTCTCGACCGTTTGTGCGGACTCGCGACCTCGTTCGTCGCGGCGGGCGAGGCTCCCGGCATCGCGGAGTTCATCCGCCGCTACTACGCAGAGGTCTCCCTCGACGACCTCGAGTCCCGACGGGTCGAAGACCTCGCGGGCGCGGCGCGCGCACACTGGCGGCTCGCGTCGCGGCGCGACCCCGGCGACATCGTGGTGCGGGTGACGAACCCCGCCGCGGGCGCCGAAGGCTGGCAGTCACCCCACACGGTGGTGGAGATCCTCACCGACGACATGCCCTTCATCGTCGACTCGATCACCGTCGAGGTCGAACGCCACGGCCTCGCGGTGCAGCTCGTCGTCCACCCCGTCGTCGACGTGCGCCGAGACGCCGACGGCAACCTGCTCGGGGTCGCCGGTGGTGGAGGCACGGGCCACGTGATCACCGAATCGTTCCTGCACGTCGAGATCGAGCGGACCACCGATGCCGGCGAGCTCGCGTCGCTGCACGACGACCTCGTGCGCGTGCTGGGCGACGTCACCGTGGCCACGACCGACTGGGCCGAGATGGTGAAGAAGGCCGGCGACGTCGCCGACACGCTGCACCAGGATTCATCACCCGCCGGCGCGCGCGAACGCGAGACGGCCGTCGCGCTCCTGCGGTGGATGGCCGACGACCACTTCATGTTCACCGGCTACCACGCGTTCACGGTGCGCGAGACCGAAGGCTCCGACGTGTTGACGTCGGTGCCGGGCAGCGGACTCGGCATCCTGCGTGATCAGGCGGGGCCCGACGGCACCGGCGTGGCCCGCACGCCACCGGAGCTTCGCCGTCGAACCGACGACCACGCGTTGCTCGTGCTGACCAAGGCGAGCGCGCGATCGACCGTGCACCGCTCGGCGTATCTCGACTGCATCGGCGTGAAGGAGTACGACGACCACGGCGAGGTCTGCGGCGAGCAGCGGTTCGTCGGTCTGTACACCTCGGAGGCGTACCACTCGAACCCGCGCGACATCCCGCTGCTGCGCGAGAAGGTCGACGCGCTCATCACGCGGGCCGGGTTTGTACCCGGAGGACACAGCGCACGCGATCTGCTCGCGATCCTGGAGAACTATCCGCGCGACGAGCTGTTCCAGGCGTCGCTCGACGAGCTGTACGCGACGGCCATGGGGATCCTGCAGCTCGAGGAACGCCGGCGCGTTCGCCTGTTCGTGCGCCACGATCCCTACGGCCGGTTCGTGTCGTGCCTCGTCTACCTCCCGCGCGACCGCTACACCACGGAGCTGCGGCTCAGGGTCACGGGCCTGCTGCATCAGGCGTTCCGCGCGACCGGTGAGGACTACCAGGCGCTCGTGAGCGAGTCGGTGCTGGCGCGGTTGCACATCGTGCTGCGCACCGTGCCGGGATTCGTCAGCGATGTCGATGTCGACGCGCTCGAGGCCGCGGTCGCCGCGGCGACACCTTCGTGGACCCACGAGCTGCGCGACGTGCTCGTGGCGCAGTACGGCGAAGAGGCCGGCCGCGCGCTCCACCGCACCTATGGCGACGCGTTCCCTGCCGCGTACACCGCGGAAACCACGCCCGCCGATGCCATCGCCGACGTCGACTGCCTCCAGCGGCTGCCCGCGCGGCCCGAGCTGGGTATCCGGCTCACGCGCTCCGAGGCCGCCGTCGTGCTGACGATCCTCGGTGCCGGCGACCCCATCGTGCTGTCCGACATGATGCCGCTCCTGCAGAACATGGCCGTGCAGGTCGTCGAGGAACGGCCGTACACCGTGACGCCGCGCGGACGCGCCGCCGCGTGGATCGAGCGCTTCGTGCTGACCGCGAGCGCGTCGGGCGCGCCGCTCTCGCTCGACGGGCCGGCCGAGACCTGCTTCCAGGATGCACTGGCCGCGGTCGTGCTCGGCTCGGCCGAGAACGACTCCTTCAACGGGCTGGTGCTCGCCGCCGGGCTCGCGTGGCGCGAGGTGTCGGTGCTGCGCGCGTACAGCCGCTACCTGCGGCAAGCGGGAACCCCTTTCAGTCAGGACTACATCGCGGCCGCGCTCATCGCGCATCCCGACCTCGCGTGTGGGCTCGTTCGCTTGTTCCGCGATCGCTTCCACCCGCAGCAGGCCCGGATCGACGAGACCGAGCAGGATCGGCAGGTCGCGGAGCTCACGACCGCGCTCGACGCGGTCACGAGCCTCGACGACGACCGGATCCTGCGCGCGGTGCTGCGGCTCGTGCTCGCGACCGACCGCACCAACGCCTACAACGACAAGCCGGGCACGCCGATCGCGTTCAAGCTCGATCCCACGGGCGTGCCCGAGCTGCCGAAACCGCTCCCGCTGTTCGAGATCTTCGTCACGTCACCGCGCGTCGAAGGCGTGCATCTGCGTTCCGGACGCGTCTCGCGTGGTGGCATCCGCTGGTCCGATCGCCGCGAAGACTTCCGCACCGAGATTCTCGGGCTCATGAAGGCGCAGACCGTGAAGAACGCGGTCATCGTGCCGGTCGGCGCCAAAGGCGGCTTCGTCGTCAAGGTGCCTCCGACCGACCGCGACGCGCTCGCGGCGGAGGTGGTCGTCTGCTACCGCGCGTTCATGAGCGCGCTGCTCGAGCTCACCGACAATCTCGTCGACGGTGCGCCGGTTCCTCCTGCGGGCATCGTCCGCTACGACACCGACGATCCCTACCTCGTCGTCGCCGCCGACAAGGGCACCGCCACCTTCTCCGACATCGCGAACGAGATCGCCCTCGAACATCACTTCTGGCTCGGCGACGCGTTCGCGTCCGGCGGCTCGGTCGGGTTCGACCACAAGGAGATGGGGATCACCGCGCGCGGGGCCTGGGAGTCGGTGAAGGTGCACTTTCGCGCGCTCGGAACCGACGTCGCGACCACACCGTTCACCGCGGTGGGGATCGGCGACATGTCGGGCGACGTGTTCGGCAACGGCATGCTCCAATCGCGCCGGCTCCGTCTCGTCGCCGCGTTCGACCACCGCCACGTCTTCCTCGACCCGGACCCCGATCCCGACGCGAGCTACGCCGAACGCGAACGGCTGTTCCACCTGCCCCGTTCGTCATGGGACGACTACGACCGCGCACTGCTCTCCCCCGGTGGTGGCATCTACCCGCGCACGCTGAAGGCCGTCCCGATCTCCGAAGCGATGCGCGCGGTGCTGCAGATCACCGCGGCGGCGCTCACACCGGCCGAGCTGATCTCCGCGATCCTGCGCGCGCCCGTCGACCTCTTCTGGAACGGAGGCATCGGCACCTACGTGAAGGCGACTTCCGAATCGCAGCTCGCGGCCGGCGACAAGACGAACGACGGCGTGCGCGTCAACGCGGTCGAGCTGCGCTGCCGGGTGGTGGGCGAAGGCGGGAACCTCGGTTTCACGCAAGCGGCGCGGGTCGAGTTCGCGCTCGCCGGCGGCCGTATCAACACCGATGCGATCGACAACTCGGCCGGGGTCGACACCTCCGACCACGAGGTCAACATCAAGATCCTGCTCGACGGCGTGGTGCACACCGGCGCGTTCACCCTCGCGGCCCGCAACACGTTGCTCGACGAGATGACCGACGAGGTCGGGACGCTCGTGCTCGCCGACAACATCGCGCAGAACCAGACGCTCACGATCGCGCGGTTCCAGGCCCACAAGATGTCAGGAGTCCATCAGCGGCTCATGAACGCGCTCTCGGCCCGGGGTCGGCTCGACCGCGAGCTCGAGTTCCTTCCCGACGACGCCACGCTCGCGGCGCGCACCAACACCGGCGGCGGGCTGACCGTCCCGGAGCTCGCGGTGCTGTTGGCTTATTCGAAGATCACGCTCGAGGAAGACCTCCGCGACACTGCACTGCTCGACGACGCCGATGTTCAGTCGGAGATCGCCGCGTACTTCCCGACACCGCTGCGCGAGCGGTACGCAGCCGAGATGGCGCGGCACCCGTTGCGGCGGGAGATCATCTCGATGCGGCTCGTGAACCTGATGGTGAACCGCGCCGGCAGCACGTTCGCGTTCCGCATCGCGGAGGAGACCGGAGCTCCCGCCGACGACATCGTCCGGGCGCATCTCGTCGCGGCCCGCATCCTCGACGAACCCTCACTGCACCGCGAGATCGACGCGCTCGACGGCGTCGTCGATGTCGACACGCAGTGCGAGATGCACCTCGAGCTGCGCAAGGTGGTCGAGCGGTCGAGCCGTTGGCTCGTGCGGTACCGGCCCCGCCCCCTCCCGATCGCGGCCACGACGGCCGAGCTCGCCGACGGGGTCGCCACGTGCACCGCGTCGATGCCAGGTCTGCTGCGGGGCGGCGAACGAGAGTGGTTCGAATCGTTCCGCGACGGCTTGATCGCACGCGGCGTTCCCGACGCGTTCGCGGCGCGACTGGCGGGCCTCGAATCGCTCGCGGGCGCGCTCGACATCGTCGACGTCGCGATCTCCACCGGCCGACCGGTGTTCGAGATACTGACGATGTGGTGCGCGGTCGGCGACCGGCTGCGGCTCGACTGGCTTCGCGACCGGATCCTCGACGATCTTCCGCGCGACGACCGTTGGAACGCGCTCGCACGTTCCGCGCTGCGCGACGACCTCTCGAACGAGCGGCGCGCACTCGTCACAACGGTGCTCGCGTTTGCGCCCGGTGTTCCCGCCGACGACGCGATCGACCGCTGGATCGCGCAGCACCCGGGCATCACCCACGCGATGGGCGTGCTCGACGATCTGCGCAAGGCGGCCGGCTACGACGTCGCGAACCTCTCCGTCGCGCTCCGCGAGCTCCGCAACCTCTCGCAGGGCGACGTCCACCGCTAGGGCAGGTTGCAGGTCACGTTGACGTTCATCGTTTGTCCGGCCCGCACGACGACGGCATCGCCTGCCGAACAGGTCGTACCGCCTCCGTTGTCCGGTATCCCGGTCACGGTGTAGCTGCCGGGCAGCAGCTCCGTCGCGGTGAACGTGCCGTCGCTCGCGGTCGGGCCCGCCCAACTGTCCGAGCGACCTTCGACGTGAATGGACCCGGCGACCGCTTGTCGGACGGTCGGGACGGTGCCGCTGGATTCGAGCAGCGTCCCGGTGATGGTGCCGATCGCCGTTGGCGGCGGATGCTCGGCGTCGTGGATGAGAATCTGGTACGAGATCGTCTCGTCCTGGTAGGTCACGGTGACGGCCCAGCATCCGGCCGCCGAGAACTCGAGGGTCGAGGCAACCCACTCTCCTCGCGCGTCGATCGCCTGGTTCCCGTCCCCGTTGAAGGTGCCCGGCCCGTCGATGCGGCGAGCCGAGAAGGTCGGGATCCCGAACGGTCGTGTGAGCCAGGAGACCTTCATCCTGTACACACCGGAGTCATGCATCACGGGACCGAGGAGGATCGAGCGCACGGCCCACAACGCGCCGCCGCCGACCACCGGTGCATCGCTGGCCCACCGCGCGACGTCGCTCGGAACGTCGGCCTGCGGAACCGTCGGAGGACTCGTCGCGCACTCGGTGGTCGTGGCGGGTGTCGTCGCCTCCAACGTGCCCACTCTCACCGGCGAGTCCTGCGCCGCGTTGATTCCCGCGGCGACGATCGCGACGACGAGCACGGCCGCCATCGTGGTGATCGCACCCGTGCGCCGGCGCGCCCGCCGCACCCTGCCGCGCACGGCTTCGCGCGCGGTGGCGGTCGGACTCGGTTCTGGTCCCGCGATCTGCTCGAGCTCGGCCCGGAAGTCGTCGAGGTTCATGGTTCGCTCCCATCGAGTTCGACTCGAAGGTTGCGCAGAGCATGGTGCAGCGTCGCCTTGACGGTGCCCTCGGCACAACCCATCACGTTGGCAATATCGGCGACGGTGAGGTCGCCCAGGTAGCGCAGCACGACCGCCGCGCGCTGCCGGGCCGGAAGCCGCGCGAGCGCGTCGCGCACGACGATCGTGCTCAACACCCCGGGCGCGACATCGGGGACGGTGCCGGCATCGGGCTCCGGTTCCGGCGCGTTGCGTTCCCGCCGCCAGCGTTTGCGCTCCGCGTTGAGTGCGACGACGTAGACCCATGCGACCGGCCGTTCGAGCTTCGAGACGGTCGACCACCGGCGGAACGCGCGCGCGAACGCCTCCTGGGTGAGGTCCTCGGCCCGTCCCGGGTCACCGATCGCCACTGAGACGGCGCGCAGCGTCGATCCGTAGTGGTCGTCGAAGAACCCGTCGAAGTCACTCACGCGGTGGCCCACTACCGGGAGAACCCCCCAGCCCCCCCGAACGTTTACCTCGCCGCGCGCGAACCCCTCGTTCGTATGGTCCGGTACGACCGATTCGGTCGTTTCGGCCCATCAGAACCGGGAGGCACACCTCCGCTACGGCTTGAGGACCTCGATCACGGTGGCCGAGCCCATGCCGCCGCCGGCGCACATGCTCGCGACCCCGTAACCGCCGTTGCGGCGACGGAGCTCGTGGATGAGCGTCACGATCATCCGCGCGCCGGTGGCCGCGACGGGGTGACCGAGGCTGCAGCCGCTGCCGTTCACGTTGGTGATCTCGTGCCCGATACCAAGCACGCGTGTCGACGCGACGCACATGGAGGCGAACGCCTCGTTGATTTCGAAGAGTGCGATGTCTTCGATCGAGAGACCGGCCCGCTTCAGCGCCTTCGGGATCGCGTAGGTCGGTCCCATGCCCGTGTCTTTGGGTGGCAGGCCGGCCGACGCCCACGACCGCACGACGGCCAACGGCTTGAGGCCGTGCTCCGTCGCGTAGTCGCCATCGACGATGACCATCGCCGCGGACCCGTCGTTCAACCCCGACGAGTTCCCGGCCGTGATGCTGAAGCCTTCGATCTCCGGGTGCAGGGGCTTGAGCGACGCGAGCTTGTCCATCGTGGTGGTGCGGCGCGGGTGCTCGTCGACGGTGAAGGTCTTCGTTGTTCCGTCCCGAAGCTCAACATCGATCGGGAAAATCTCGTCTTCGAAGCGGCCCTCGTCGATGGCGCTCACCGCCCGCACGTGCGACTCGCACGCCCAGTGGTCCATCTCTTCGCGCGTGACGCCGACCTTCTGCGCGGTGTTCCAGCCGACCGTGATCGACATGTCGAACGCGGGCGCTTCCGAACTATCCGGGTGGCTGGGCGACATCCACGGCTTCATCTCGTCGGTGCCCATCACGCGCTTCATCGAACTCGGCGACGAGGAGATCGACTCCGCGCCCCCCGCGATGACGACGGTGTCCATGCCCGCCATGATGCTGCCGGCCGCGGTCTGCACGGCCGCCATGCCCGACGCGCAGTGGCGGTTGTGCACGACGCCGGGGACGTCGATCAGACCGTTCTCGATCGCCGCGAACCGGGCGATGTCGCCGCCGCCCTGCAGCACTTCGCCGAGCACGATGTCGTCGACGTCGGCCGCGGGAACACCCGACCGCGCGAGCGCTTCGGCGACCGCGTACTTGGCGAGATCGAACGCGGTGACGTCGAGGAGGGTGCCCTTCCGAGCGGTACCGATGGCCGTGCGGCAGGCGGAGACGATGACGGCGTCGCCCATGACGAGGTCCCTTCGAGAACGTTGTGAACCCCGGCATCGTAACGATCACCGGTTCTGATGGGCCAAAACGACCGATTCGGTCGCCCCGCACCATCAGAACCGGAGCGCGGCGCGGAACCGGCGTTCTGATGGTCGAAAACGACCGGATCGGGCCTGCCGGACCATCAGAACGGGAGAGGCGTTCCAGGTAGCGTCCGAGGGGTGAGTGGCGGGGTGGTGGTGATCGACGAGCTGTTCGACGCCGCGGGCGCGGCCGCAATGGTCGAGCTCTGCGAGCGTTTCGGCGCGTACCGCATGTACGCCGAGCTCGAGCAGCTCGACACCGACATCGGCCGCGGCCTGTCGCAACGGCACGACAGCGTCGTCAACTTCATCCGCACCGGAGGCCGGCTCGGCCTCGACGAACCGCCGAAGGCGCTCGCCGTCCGCACCAGCTACTTCCGTGAGGAGTACGCGTACGGAACCAACGTCCGCATCGACGGCATCGAGCCGTTCCTCCACCACGAGGCGTTCGTCGACGCGGCGCGCGCGGTGCACGATCGCACGGTCATCGAGCCCGCGATCGCGTACGCCAACCTGATGGTTCCCGGTCAGGAGCTCGCGGTGCACACCGACGTGCCCGAGTTCCGAGGTTGCAACCGCAAAGTCATGCCGCAGTGGCTGCTCGTGGTGATGCTGCACTCCGGCCTCTTCGAAGAATGGCGCATGCCGATCGCGACCGGGATCGCGTGGTTCCACGATTGCGATGGCGGCGCGCTCGCGTACTGGCCCGACGGTCCCGACCAGCCCGCCGCGACCCACGAGGCCCAGTTCAACACCGCGATGGTGCTCGACACCGACACGACCTTCCACGGCGTCGACCGCATCGCGGCCGTCGCCGCCGAAGATCTCCCGCCGCTCCGACCGGGCATGGTGCTCGCACCCGTCGGCGACGGCGAGTGGACCGTCCGGGCCGGCGAGCGCGGGCCGGTCGCGCGCTACCAGTGGGACGACCTGCGCGTCTCGGTGTCGTGGAAGGCCTACTGCTTCCGTGACGACGCCGAGCGCGACGCGTGGCGCGCGCACGCCGACGATCTCACCCTCGACGCCGTCGTCGATCGCCTGGTCGACGACCTACGCGAACGCGGCCGCGTGCAGGGCGACCCCGCGCGCACTCCCGAGCTCGGTCTCCTCATGATGGAGGAGTACATCCACTTCCCTACCCCGGTGGGTTGAGTCGGCGTTCGACTGCCTCCACCTTGCGGTGAAGTGCGTCAGTCACGCCGGAGCGGTGATCGATCTTGATCACCGCGCTCACGCGCGGCGCCGTCTCCGCGACCTTCATCACGCACGCACGGATGAGCGCCATCACCTCGTCGTACTCACCCTCGACGTTGGTGAACATCGCGTTGGTCTCGTTCGCGAGCCCGCTGTCGCGCACGAGTCGCACCACCTCCGCGACTTCGGCACTCACAGACTCGCCAACGCCCAACGGTGAGATCGAGAACGCACACAGCATCCGCGAAGTATTGCTCCCGATCGCGGGCTAGTCGCGGCCGGGCAGTACAAATTCGACCCGTCGACACGATTGGCACGCAAACATCTCGAGGTCGAACACGCCTTCACCCGCCTCGGCCATCGCGCCGAAGATCATCTTCCAACCGCCGGAGGTTCCGCCGACACGAAAGGCCTCGACTCCGAGGCTCTCCATCGAGCCTCCGCAGCGCAGGCACTGGTCGGCGGATACGGGTGTCGGGTCGGTCACGTGACGCGCTCGTAGCCGGCGGCGGGCGTTCCCGGCGGGTTGTTCGCGCCGGGAACCGCGTTCGGGTTCGCGACGCACACCTCGCCTTCGAGCCCGTCGGGGTCGACGAAGAACAGGCTCAGGATCGAACCGAAGTCGGTGACGAACCCGTCGGTCGAATCGCGCTCGATCAGACGCAAGCGGATCGTGTCAAAGGCTTCGATCGATGCCGCCTGCAACCCGATGTGGTCGATACGGCCGCGTCCGAACATCGGCGTCTGCCGCTGCGCCTCGGTGTTGCCCTCGATCTCGAACACGTTGAGCTCGTTCAGCGGGCCGATGTCGATGAACGACAGCCGCCCACCTTCCCCGGCCGCGAAGTCCTTCGTGACCGGTGCGTCGAAGACCTCGCCGTAGAAGGCGTGCAGTCGCTTCGCGTCGTTGGTGAGGATCGCGACGTGGTTCACACCGTTCAAGAGCACGCGGCGCTCCCTTCGAGCAGACGCCCGGCGCTGCCCATGAGGTCGAGGAAGTTGTCGCAGTAGAACCGCTGCTTCACGTAGTCGTCGGCGTCGGCGAGCGACGCTTCGAACCGTTCGACCGGTCGGCGGCCGCCTTCGACGTGCGGATAGTCGGACGAGAACATGCACACATCCGGGCCACTCTCCGAGACGATCCAGCCGACGTCTTCGGTCGGATACGGCGTGAACCGGATCTGGCGCTGCACGTATTCGGTCGGTCGCAACGAGAGCGCACGGATACGTTCCTCGTGCTTCACGAACGCCTCGAACGCCGACTCCATCTGCCGCGTCCACGACGGCACCCAGATCGCACCCTGCTCGATCACGCCGATACGCAACTCGGGGAAGCGGTCGAGCACGCCGTCGAAGATCATGGTCGCGAGCGTCTGTTCGGGCGGCCGCGGGATGCCCATGTAGTCGACGGAACGGAAGTTCTCCGCGCCCCCGTGGAAGTCGGGCGGGATCGGAAGGCCGTTGCGAAAGTAGGCCTTGTCGATCAGCTCGCCGGTCCCGCCGACGTGGAAGACGATCGGCACGCCCGCCTCCTGGGCGCGCGCCCACACCGGGTCGAGCGCGATGTGACTCGGCGAATGCCCGGGCGGGCAACCCGACGCGACGAGCAGCGCGGCCGCGCCCATCGCCAACGCCTCGTCGGCCATCGCGGCCGCGCGCTCGAAGTCGACGAGCGGCACGTAGCAAGTGGGCAGGAGCCGCGGATCGGCCGCGCAGAACTCGATCATCCCGCGGTTGTGCGCGCGGGCGACGCCGTACGCGAAGTCGACGTCACCGGAGTGCTCCCACGCGTGCAACCGTCCGTTGTGGAACGTGTTGAACACGAGCTGGCTCGCGAAGCCGAGGAGGTCGAGCGCACGCGGCCGGTCGTCGGCGATGAACGATCCGGTCGCGGCGAAGTTCTTGCGGGCCATGATCTCTTCGGCTTCGACCGCGCGGTACTCGTCGGACGCGTGCTTCACGCGAATCCGGTCGAACGCGGCGTCGAGGTCTCGGAGCTGGTCGCTCGGGTCGCCGGTCTGGCGCAGCTCGTTCCCACCGGCGAGCGGCAGCGGCTCGATCCGGTCACGGATCCCCGGGTCCGCGTGGTCCGAGAGCCACGTCGGTGTCTCCATGATGTGTGCATCGGCGTCGTGGACGAGCCGATCGGTCACGTACGGCATTGGCGATCACCCCCGCCGGCCATTCTCGCGCTCGCCACCGGCACCCGCGTCAGACGGGCGCAGGCTCGTCTTCTTCTTCGCTCATGTCGAGCAGGCCCGACGCGGCGGCGAGCGCGATCGCGAGCGACGCCGCCTTGTCGTAAACGGCCGCGAAGTAGTGCTCGGAGACCGTCTCGCGCCCGGGGAGCGGCGGCGGACCGAGCGACCGGATCATCGCGGTCGGGTCCTCCGACGGACGGATCAGGTCGGCCGGCTCGTCGTCGAAGTCCTCACGGCCCCAGAAGTCACGCGGCGACGGCTTGCGCGCGCGGTTCGGACCCTGGCGTCCCTGCGCCTTGCGGCGACGCGGCTGACTCACGCGCGGCCTCCGTCGTCGGCGAGCAGCTCGTCGGTGAGCACGGCATCGGGACGAATCCCGAGCGCGATCCGCAGCTGGTTGCTGTCGAGGTCGGCGAGCGAGCTCGACTTCGGCAGCACGAGATCCGCGATGCGGCGCTTGCCCGCGACGACCTCTTCGACGCGTTCGTCGACGGTGCCGGGGCAGATCAACCGGTGGCAGATGACGGTGCGCGTCTGCCCGATCCGCCACGCGCGGTCGCGCGCCTGGTCTTCGACCGCGGGGTTCCACCAGCGGTCGTAGAGCACGACGTGACTTGCAGCAGTGAGGTTCAACCCGGTGCCGCCCGCCTTCAGGGAGAGCACGAGCGCGCCGGGCCCTTCGAGCGCCTGGAAGTCTTCGATGAGCCGGTCGCGCGCGACGCGCGACAAGCCACCGTGGTAGCACTCGACGGGAATGCCGTTGCGTTTCGACAGGTGCTCCGCGAGCCGCAGGCCCCACTCGGCGAAGTGCGTGAACACGAGCACGCGCTCCCCCGCCGCGTAGACCGTGTCGACGATCTCCTCGAGCCGCGCGAGCTTGCCCGAACGGCCGGCGAGCGGGCCGTCGTCGTGTTGATACGCCGAAGGGTGGTTGCAGATCTGCTTGAGCGCGGTGATCGCCGCGAGGATCTGCCCCTTGCGCGGCTCTTCACCTTCGGGCATGTCAGCGCGCGTGACGAGCTTGTCGAGCACGGCCTGGTACATCCCGATCTGCTCGGGAGTCATCGCGCAGTGGTCGAGCTCGTCGATCTGGTCGGGCAGCTCGGCCGCGATCTCGGGCTCGGCCTTCGTGCGCCGGAAGACGAGGATGCCGTTGAGCGCGCGCATCGCATCTTCGCCTGCGACGCGGGTGCTGTCGGCGTCGCGTGACAGCGCGGCAATGAACTGCGGACGGGTGCCGACGAGACCGGG
Organism: Acidimicrobiia bacterium; assembly: GCA_038240075.1. Taxonomy (GTDB): domain Bacteria; phylum Actinomycetota; class Acidimicrobiia; order IMCC26256; family PALSA-610; genus DATBAK01. The sequence continues at coordinate 7,524 of JBBSEC010000071.1, read as the reverse complement.
GTTGGTGAAGTCGAGGATGGCCCAGAGGTCGCCGAGACCGTTCTCGATCGGCGTGCCGGTGAGCGCCACGCGTGTGCGCGCGGGGATGCGGCGCAGCAGTTGCGACGTGTCGTTCGCGGGGTTCTTGATCGCCTGGGCCTCGTCGAGGATGACGCGGTCCCACGCGACCTCGGCGATCGCGTCGACGTCGCGCACCGCGGTGCCGTAGGTGGTGTTGACGACGTCGGCGTGCGCGACCTCCGCCGCGATCTCGTCGGGCGACGCGCGGTTCGCGCCGTGGTGCACGACGACACGGAGGTTCGGTGTGAAGCGCGCGGCCTCCGCGGTCCAGTTGCCGACGACGGCCGGCGGCGCGATGACGAGCGCGGGGCCGGTGCCCGCTCCGGAGAGGAGGCGAGCGAGCATCGTCGGCGTCTTTCCGAGGCCCATGTCGAGCGCGAGGCAGCCACCGAGGCCGACGGAGTCGAGAAAGCCGAGCCAGGCGAGCGCTTCGGCCTGGTAGCTGCGCAGCTCGCCGACGAAGCCGTCGGGAACGCGCGCTTCGGCGCTCGAGAGGTTGGCCGCGGCCTTGAGCAGGTCGGCGGCCCAACCCGAACCGGCGACAGAGATGCCGCCCGCGAGCGTGCCGCCTTCGAGGCCGAGCGCGAGCCGCAGCATCTCGCCGCCGGAGAGCTGCGTCTTCTTCGCCCGTTCCGCGAGCGCCGCCGCGGCCTCGTTGAGATCGGCGCGGTCGATCGCGACCCACCGCCCACCCGAGCGGATGAGCGGTTGCGCTTCCTTCGCGAGCTTGGCGATGTCGGCCGCGGTGAGCTCGACATCGTCGAACACCGCCGACCACCGCACGTCGGCGAGCTGGTTGGCACCGACCGCGGTCGTCGACGCGGTGTCGGCGAACACGCGCAGCGACGCCTTGGGCTTGCGCCGCGAGAGCGCGGGCACGCGCACGTCGAAGCCGGCGGCAAGGAGCTGCGTGCCGGTGACGGTCATCATCTCCCACGCCTCGTCGGCGCTGAGGATCACCTGACCGCGGCGCATGCCACCGGGGCGCATCAGCGCGGGCACGAGTCGTTCGAGGCGCGTGATCTCGTCTTCGAAGTCGCGTCGCTCCGGGCCGGCGTCGACGATGGCCTGCTCGATCGGCACGAGCTCTCCGCCGCGTCCCGATGCGAGCACCGCGAGGTGCCACGCGTCGGCGGAGTCGGGAGGGTCGAGGCGCACGATCAAGCGTGAGTGCTCGCTCGTGACCGAGCGGCCCCAGCGTTCGACCCGGGCCGAGATCTCGCCGCCGAGCCGGAGCGGCGCGTCGAACGCACTGCCGTCGAGCCGGGCGAGGAAGGCTTCGGCGACGTCGGTGGCGGTGCGGATGCGCGGCGGCGGGGCCGGGACTTCGAGCCGGCGGGCACTGTCGCGGCAGATGGCGTCGACCATGCCGGTGAGCGCGGAGCGGGTGAGCGCCCGCGCGTCGACCTTCGGGTCGAGCGCGAGCAGCGCGCGCGGCATCGACGCGACCGCCGCCGCGAGGCGAGTCGGCTCGATCAGCGCGGGAGTCCAGCGCACGGAGTACGAGGCGGCCGACTCGTTGTTCGCGCCGGTCCCGCGTTTGCGTTGCCGTAGCAACGGAACCATCGCGCCGCGCGCAGTGAGCTCGACGGCCCAGATCGCGACGCGTCCGAGCCAGCGCACACCGGGAGCAACATCGTCGCCGGCTTCGTCGGCGCCCGCGGCGACGAGCCATCCCAACACGTCGCCGACGGGGATGCCGAGCGCGTCGGCGTTCCCGACACCGGATACCGGAACCGGCGCGTGCTTCGCCCATCCCGACGATGGCGCGCCCGCGGCGGCGAGCATCGCGGTGACATCGTCGACGCCCGCGAGTGGTGTGCCCGGTCCGGCCGCCCACACCACGACCCGCCCCGGTTCCCACGAGGCCTGCAGCGCAACCGTGCCCGGCGCGAGCGGCTCGTCGTCGTGATCGTCGTCGTCGGCATCGCGGCCGTTGCCGTTCTCCGGCCCCGTGGTCCCCACGGTGAGTCGCTTCCACGCCGCGGCCAGGCGACGGTACTCCGACTCGAGGTCGGCCACCACCTGCGCGCGCTCCTCGCCCTTCAGCTGCTTCGCGCTCGCCAGATGCTCCTCGGCGTCGCGCAGCAGCCGTGCGAGCGCGGCCCGCCACGCGAGCTTGTCGGCTTCGAGCACCGCGAGCTGTTCGGGCGTCGCGTCACCGTCAGCCTCGGCGCCGACGTACATGTCGAGCTGCCATGGCGCGAGCACCGTCGGAGACGCGGTCATCGCGTCACCGGCCTGTGGGCCTCGAGAGTGCCGGTCTCGTCGCCGGTCTCGACATCGCCAGTCGGGATCATGGAGCTCCGCTGCTGGGGGCACGTCGGCTGGCACACCGCGTGCAGCCTCGAAGAAGAAGAGACGGTGTGTCTGTGCGCCCCTGCGACACCTGTCGCTGAGTCACACCGCCCGGACCGGGTGCCGCAAGGGCGACCCGAGCCCCGGCCGCTCCATCCGGGAGGCAGCCGTTCGGTGAGAAGCGTAGATGATGAGAGCAGCCGTTCCGCGCACACCCCTCCCCGGGCCGCCGGGACGGGCTCAGGGGCCCGCCCGGGTCAGGGCTGTTCCCGCGGCTCCGCGGAGGCCGAGGCCTGGACTTCCACCGGATCGCCGTGCACGAAGATGCCGAGCAGGGTGAAGTCGACGTGCGCCCGCAGCGTCACCGTGACGCGGTTGCCCTCGATCTCGACGTCGGCCGCGTCGACCGCCGGCCAACCCGCCTGCGCTCTCAGCGCGTCATCGGCGTCGGCCCGCGCGACGACGGGATCGAGGCGCAGCTCCCCGCTGCGCAGCGCGCCCTGATCGAGTCCGTTCGCACCCGCGGTCGCGCCCGCGTCGGCCATCGCGACGACCGACCGACGGACCGCGATGACGCGCCAGAGGTCGAGACTGAGCCCACCGAGGAACAGGACCATCACGCAGAGCCCGAGCACCCACAGCGTCATCGTGCCCCGCTCGTCGCGGGCGGTCGCGAACGGCGCGCGCATCACCGGCTCCGGTAGTCGTCGATGCGCACCGAGGCGTGGGTCGTCCACGACCATGCGCCGACGCGCGCGAGCAGCGGCACCGCGACGGCGGGCATGCGCACGGTGACCGTCGCGGTCACGAGCCCTCCGCGACCGGGTGGCGACGACACCACGACCCTCACGTCACCCTGAGCGATCCCGTAGGTGGCCATCACGTCGCGCGCCGCGCGCTCGGCGTCGACCTGTCCGTCGGCCGGCCAATCCTGCGCGGCGATCTGGGCCGCCTCCCGCGTTGCGACGATCGCCGCGTGCTGACGCTCCGACCACTGCGGGAGCGAGCCGACGAGCAACACAACGGGCAGGAGGAGCAGGCCGATCGCCATCACCAGCTCGGTCGCCACGAACCCGCGCGCGTCGCGCCCGAACGCGATCGTCGTCATCGTTCGCGAATCGCGATCGCGCGCGCTGCGAATCGCCAGTCGGGGGTGAGGCCGGGCAACCACGACGGCAAGCGGACGACCGCCGTCGCGGTGACGACGCCATCGTCGCTCTCACACCGAATGTGAATGTCGCGACCGATTGGCCCGCGCAGCAAGTTGTGTACGACGTCGCGCGCCCGGTCCGCGCACGCGCCGGGCGCGGCATCGACCGGGACGACGGCACGCGTTCCCTCTTCGAGCGCGTCGCGAACCGCCGCGCGGGCGTAGAGGTCGACGAGCAGGTTGGCGACCAGCACGAGCATGATGAACGAGAGCCCGACCGCGAGCGCGTACTGCACGGTCAGAAAGCCACCCTCATGATCGGCGCACCGCGGGCGCGGCGCGCCGTTCATCCCATGACCTGGCCGCGGATCCAGGTGACGATGTCGAGGCCCAACGCCTGCATCGCGGCCCAGATCAGAACCAGTGCCGCGACGCCGAGCGCCGCGTTGCCGAGAAGCTCGGCCGTCGCGAAGCCCGATTCGCCGCGCGCAAACCGCGAGCCGAGCCGGAGCCGAACGAGCATTTGGAGGTACTGCAACATGAGGGTTCCTTCCCAGCTTTGCGAGATCGATGAGATCTAGTGGTGTCCGAGCACAATCGAAGGGAGCGGCGCGGCGATGAAGAGCAACATGATCGGAGCGAGGATCCCGATCGTCGGAAGCAACATCGCGGCCCGCCGGCGCACGGCCTGCTTGCGCAGCTCCTCGCGTCGCGCTTCACGCAATTGATCGCCCAGCGCGAGGAGACCCTCGGCAAGGTCGGCGCCGCGTTCGACCGCGACCGCGAAGAGCTCGTAGGTGCGCGCCGCGCTGGGCTCGGGAGTCACGGTCGCGATGCTGCGGAAGGCGTCGGACTCACGGCCTCCACCGCGGGCGCGTCGCAAAGCCGTCGCGAGCTCGTCGACGACGACCCCGTGACCGCGAGCGACGACCCGCTGCACGGCCTGCATCGGTCCCGCGCCGGTGCGCACGTGCAACGCGAGGAGTTGGTTGACGGTCGGCAGCTCGAGTCGGATGCGTTCGGCGCGTTGCTCGATCGCGCGGTCGACCGCGACACGGGCGCGCGTCACTCCCCAGAAACCGGCGCCCGCGGCAACCGCGAGCGTTCCGATCGGAGCGCGCAGCACCACGGCCGCCGCCAGACCACCCACGACGGCTGCAATTGCTCCCTGCGACACCTGGCGGACGCGGTGCTCGTCGACCGAGACACCCGCGAGCCCGGCTCGCGCCAGCCGGAGCTCGAGGTGCGTGTCGGTACGCGATTCGACGAGGCGACCGACCCGCCGCGTTGCCGCGACGAACGGTGGCCCGAACAACTTGCCGATCGACCCGCCGGGCGGATCACCGACCTCGAGATCGAGCACGCTCGCGGGCCGACCGAGAGCGGAGCGGCTGGCAACCACGTACGGACGGACGCGCGGCGCGAGCCGGGCCGTCGGCGGCACGAGCAACCGCGCCGCGAGCGCGGCAGCCGTCGCGAAGCAGCACGCCGCAAGGACGACGAGGGCGCTCATGAGGGAGCGCTCACGATTCTGGGCTTGCGCCGAGGACCCGCGGCTCGGCCGGTGTCCGACCGAGACGGATGACGAGCAGAAACCCGGCGACGCTGAGCACCAGGCCGACCGCGATCGTCGCGACGCCGGCGCCCGATTGATAGAAGTCGCGGAACGGTCCCCTGCCCGCAGTCAACGCGACGAGCACGCCCCAGGGCAGTGCCACGACGGCACGCGCGTTGATGCGCATCTCGAGGCCGTCGGTGTCGACCTGCTCGGCGACCTCGAGGTCCTTGGTGATCGACGTGACGAGATCGGCGAGCACGAGCCGCACGATCGAACCGCCGGTCTCGTCGGCGAGGAGCAGCACTTCGAGGACACGGTCGGAAACCGGATCCGCGAGCTCCTCCTTCGCCGTTTCGAGTGCGGGGCCGAGCCCGGTCATCCGGGCGCGGCTCGCGACGCGCGCGAAGGTCTCTCGCAGCTGCTCGGGACCGCGATCGCCGAGGCTCTGCACGGCCTGGAGCAGCGAACGTCCCGCGGCGATCGACGCCAACACGTCGCGCAGGGCGTCGGGCCACGCGGCCTGCACTTCCCGGAGCGTGCGGGCGCGACGCCGGCTGAAGTAGGCCGCGGGGAGCGCGGCGACGGCGATCGCGGGGACGATGCCGACGAACGGCGAGCCGGTGACCGCGCCGACGAGCACCACGGTGGCGAGCCCGGCGGCCGCCGACCCGACCGCGAACTGCACGACCGTGACGTGGGCACCCGACTGCCGGAGGCGGTCCTCCCACGATTCCCGCCCGGCGCGGCGTGGCCGCCATCGCCGCATGGTCAGCGGCATGCCGACGAGCACACCGGCGCAGAGCGCGGCCGCGATCGCGAAGCAGGCCGCGGCGAGCAGCCTCACGCCGGCACCGTCGGCATGGACGGCGACACGGGGAGCTCGAGCCGGTCCCGCAGCCGCTGCCCTCCCGGCAACAGGCGGTCGACCCGATCTTCGAGCGCGGCAGGGAGCGCACCCGTCCACTCGAGCGGCCGGCCCGGACCGGAACGCGTGAACAACGGCTCGCACGTGAAGCCGTCGGCGAGCGAGGGCGCAACGGCGACGATCTCGCGCACGGCGCGGCCGGACGACGTACCCCCGAACGCCGTACCGCCGAACGAGTCGCGCTCGACCTGGATCACGACGTCGATCGAACGCGAGAAGACGCGGCGCACGACGTGATCGGTCACGTTCTCGCCGGCCATCAGCGCCGCGTTGACGAGTGCCTCGAGCGACTCAGCCGCGCTGTTCGCGTGCACCGTGCAGAGGAAGCCGCAGCCCGCGTTGATCGCGCGGGTGAGCTCGAACGCTTCGGCACCGCGCACCTCGCCCACGACGATCCGGTCGGGTCGCATGGCCAAGACGAACTTCACGAGATCGCGCAGCGCGATCTCGCCGGTGCCGTCGAGTGCCGGCGGCCGCACCTCGTAGTACGCGCCGTGCACGAGTGGGATCGCGAGCTCGCGGATCTCCTCGCACGAACGGACGCAGTGATGCGCGGGTCCGGCCGCGAGGAGGGCGCCGAGCAGCGTCGTCTTGCCCGCTCCCGGTTCGCCCGAGACCACGATCCGGCTGCGGATCTGCATGAGCGCGCCGAGGAACGCGCCCGCGGGACGGCTCAGCGACTCGCGCCGTACGAGCTCGTCGAGGCTCACGTCGCAGACGGTGTAGCGGCGCAGCGTCGCGGAGAGGCGATCGGCAACCGGTGCGATCGCGGCCGTGAGCCGCGCCGATCCTTGCAAGACACGCGCCTGCACCATCGGGTGCTTCGTGCTGAGGTGCCGATCGGTCGTGGCGAGCAGCCGGTCGACGATACGACGGTTCTCCTCCTCCGATGTCGGCGCGGTCAGCCCCCGCAGGTGGCCTTCGGTGTCGAGATAGGAGACCCGTCCACCCTCGACGAACACCTCTTCGACATCGGTGCGGGCGAGCAGCTCGGTCAGCGGACCGAAGTCGGTGACGGCCCGCATGAGCCGATCCACCATCGCGTCGGGCTCGCCGAGCGGAAGGGCCAACCCGAGCCGGGCGTCGCGTTCGTAGTCATCGACGGCCGCACGCACTTCGAGACGGACGTCGTCGATGTCGCGATCGGGCCGCAGCCGCCGCGCTTCGATGCGCACGAGCGCAGCCCGACGGATGGTCTCATACGCGCCGTGGTCGTCGGTCACGATGCGACCAGTCCCGACGCGACTTCGCGCACGCCGCGTGTGAAGGGACCCTTGTGAACGACTGCGCCCGACCACGCGGCGTCGTCGACCCGACGATCGGCAGGGACGAAGACGAGCGTGCTGGGCGCAACGCACGCCAGGATCTCCGACCGGATCTCGCCGCGGCGGTACGCGCTCGACGGCGCGCGATTCACCACCACGTGCAACTCGGCTTCGCACGCGTGCGGCAACACGTCCGCCAGCCACGCGACGAAGCGGGCGATGCCGACGGGGGGGGGGGGGGGGGGCCCGCGCGGCCCCGCGGCGGGGG
>JBBSEC010000070.1:0-25056 GCA_038240075.1 Acidimicrobiia bacterium | reverse complement strand
GCGGCGGCGGCCGAGAAGGGGCTCGGTTTGAAGGGGCCGCCCGAATCCTTCCGCTCCCTGTACCGGGGCAAGATCCTCAGCGACGCCGTCTTGCAGGTCACCGCCGTCGGTCCGAGCTCCGACGTCGCGGTGCGCCGGACGATCGCCGTCGACAAGGCGTTCCTCGCGTTCCGGAAGTCGGTGTACGACCAGCAGCTCGGCTCGGTCGTGGCCGCGCTGAACGCTCAGCAGACCGGGCTCCAGACCCGCGTCGCCGAAGTGACGAGAGAGATCGAGAACTTCAACACCGCGCCGGCGGGAACCGTGCTCGACGACCTCGTGAGCGAGCGCAGCAGCCTCAACACGCAGATCCAAGAGATCCAGAGCACGATCCAGTCCGACCAGATCGCGACCGCCTCGGTGATCCAGGGAAGTCGGATCATCGACACCGCGACGGCCGTCCAGGTGTCGACGAAGCGGATGATCGTGTTCAACGCGGCGTCGGGACTCGTCGCCGGCCTCGCCATCGGTCTGGGCGCGGTGACCCTGTTCGCGGTCGCGTCCACTCGCGTTCGCAGGCGTTCCGACATCGCGGCGGCGCTGCGGACGCCCGTCACCGCGAGCGTCGGTCCGCTCGTTCCGGCGCGGTGGCGGCGCATCTTCCTGCCACCTGCGGATCCCTTCGATCCCGCGAAACCCAACCCCGACCTGCAGCTGATCGTTCGGCACCTGCGCAGCGCCCTCGACGCCGCCGCGACTCCCGCGCTCGCCGTCGTCGCGATCGACAACGTGCCGGCCGCGGCGCTCGCCGTGAAGGCGTTGCAGAAGCAGCTGGCCGGTGAGGGATACCGCGCGTCGATCATCAACGAGACCGGTCGTGACCTGCCCGGTGGTGTCGTCGCGCTCGCTGAGCCTCCGAGTGAGCGCGGCGGCGCAATCGCGTGGAATGTCGTCATCGTGCTCGCGACCCTCGATCCGATGAAGGGCGCCGATCACCTGCGCGAGCGCGCGTCCGACGCGGTCGTGCTCGTGACCGCCGGCGCCTCGAGCGTCACCAAGATCGAGGCGACGGGGATCATGCTGCGCGCCGCCGACCTCCGGTTGCGCTCGGCGGTGCTGATCGGCACCGATCCGACCGACGACAGCCTCGGCATCTTCGAAGAGCGCCCGGTCCCGGCGATCGGCCGGCGACCCGTCGGCCTGTCGGACCCCGCGTCGGCCAAGCGTTCGTCGTGACCGCGGTCGCCATCCCGCCCGACGTCCGCGTCGCCGACAGCGTCGAGGTGCCCGGCGCGCCCATCGACGCGCGCCGGCGCAGGCTCGGGCTCGCGGTGTGGGCCCTGCTGTTCGCCAACGGGCTCGCGTTCATCGAGATCCCGACGATCGTCACGATCCCGTCGGCGGTCGGCAAGTTGCTCACCCAGGGCGCGCTCGCCCTCGCCGCCGTGCTCGTGCTGGTCTTCAACCGCCGGCGGCTGGTGCGGCCAAACCTGTTCGTCGCACTGTTCACGGTGCTCGCGGCGTCGTCGCTGATGATGAGCGTGCGCCTCGCCACCGGTCCCGGCTCGCTGTTCCGCGCCGGGCGCTTCTGCGGGTTCATCGCAGTGCTGTGGTTGCTGACGCCGCTGTGGGGACGACGCGACCGGTTGATCCTGCGCTGGCACATGACCTGCCTGATCGTGGTGCTCTCGACGGTGGTCATCGGGTTCTTCGTCAAGCCCGGCGGGAGGGCTGCGATCGACGGTCGTCTCTACGGCCAGCTCTGGCCGATTCCGCCGACGCAGGTCGCGCACTACGCCGCGGTGCTCGCCGGCATCACATTCGTGCTGTTGTTGAGTGGCGCGATGCGTGCGCGGCCCGCGTGGTGCATCGGCGGCACCGCCATCGTGATCCTGATCATGACGCACACGCGCACGGCACTCATCGCCATGCTCGTGGGGTTGGCGTGCGCGATGATCACGCTGCTGACCAGTCGCCGCCGGGTGCGCCAGACGTTGGTCGGGTCGATCATCGTGCTCGTCCTCGCGGGAACGGTGTTCGCACCGCAGGTATCGAGCTGGTTCCACCGGGGTGAGTCCGCGCAGCAGGTCGGCGGGTTGAACGGCCGGACGCAGGTGTGGCACGACCTCATCCACGAGCCGCGGTCGGGCTTCAACGAGATCTTCGGCATCGGGCTGACCAACAAGTCGTTCGGCGGGCTCTCGATCGACAACAGCTGGTTGGCGACGTTTCAAGACCAGGGCCTCTTCGGGGTGGTGATCTGCGCGGCGGTGCTCATCACCCTCTTGATGCTCGCGGCCACCCGTCCGCGCGGCCCGTGTCTCGCCGTCGCGATCTTCCTCATCGTCTACTGCATGGTCGCGTCGTGGACCGAGGTAGGCCTCGGCGACGTCTCGCCGTACGTGCTCGACCTCGCAGTCGCGGCGTCGTTGCTCGCGGTGCCGGGAGACGGAGTGCTCGCGGCGCGCGCGGGATCCAAGCGTTGAAGATTCTTCAAGTCCACAACCGGTACCGCTCGTCATCGCCCGGTGGTGAGGACCGCGTCGTCGACCAGGAAGGCGCGGCACTCGCCGAGCGCGGACACGTCGTCGAGCGCTTCGAACGCCGCAACGACGACATCGACCAGTGGTCGCGGTCGCGGCGCGCGCTGGTTCCGGCCCAGGTCGTCTGGAGCCAATCGGCGCGCCGCGCGCTCGGGCAGGCGATCGACGGCTTTCGGCCCGATGTCGTGCACGTGCACAACACGTTCCCGTTGCTCAGCGCCGCGGTGCTGTACGCGTGTCGTGACGCGAAGGCGCCGGTCGTCGTGACCCTGCACAACTACCGCCTGGCCTGCGCGACGGGCGATCTCTTCCGCGACGGCCAGGTCTGTCACGCGTGCATCGGGCGGTTGCCGGTTCCGGCCGTCCGCCACGGGTGCTACCGATCGCCCGTCGCGACCATCCCCGTCGCGGTCGCGTCGACCGTCCATGCCCGCGCGTGGCGGACGTTGCCGTCGGCGTTCGTGTTCATCTCCGCGTCGCAGCGCGACATTCTCGAGCCGCTCCGGCTTCCACGCGACCGCGTCTTTGTGAAGGCCAACCTGGTTCCGGGCTCGATCGTGCCGCCGCGTGCCGCGCCCGAAGGTGACCCCACCGCGTATCCGTACGTCGCCTACGCGGGTCGCCTCGCGCCGGCGAAGGGCATCCGTCTCCTGATGCGGGCGTGGGACGCGTACGCGGCCGTGCGGGCGCCCGGCCTGCGCCTGGTGATCGCCGGATCAGGACCGCTCGACGGTGAGGTGGCCGAGTGGGTGGCGGGGAAGTCGTCGGCCGAGGTGCGCGGCATGCTCAGCCGTGACGACTGCGCCGCACTCGTCGCCGGAGCCCGCGCCGCGATCGTGCCGTCCGAGTGGGAAGAGGCCTTCGGTCTCGTCGCGATCGAAGCGATGGCGTTGCGGGTCGCGCCGATCGCGCCCGCACACGGATCGTTTCCCGAGCTCATCCGCGACGGGTACGACGGTGTCCTGTTCGCGGCCGGCGATCCGCACGCGCTCGCGGCGGTGCTGCGCGACATCGAGACCGATCCGGGCCGCTTCGCCGACCTCGGTCGGAACGCGCGTCTCAGCTACGAGCAGCGCTTCGATCCCGACGCCAACATCGCGCAGCTCGTCGCCACCTACGAGTTCGCGATTGCGAACCCGTCATCACGGTCGCGTGCTTTCTCCCGCCGTCAGGGCTGAACCCGTGTCTTCGAGCTGACCGCGCACCCGCTCCGTCCTCACGGTCGCGTGCTTTCTCCCGCCGTCAGGGCTGAACCCGTGTCTTCGAGCTGACCGCACCCGTGTCTTCGAGCTGACCGCGCACCCGCTCCGGGGTGCGCGGTCAGTCGTGAGCAGTTCTCTACGGCTTCATCGTGCTGCCGAGGTCCTGGTGCGCCGGCGCCGCCTGCCACTTCGCGAGGCTCAGGATGCCGCCCTGGTCCGGCAGCATGAATCCCCACGTCCCGGTGTAGGCGTTGTGCGAGAACACGTTGTTCTGGTGGAAGGCGATGGCGTTCTCGATGACGTCGCCCTTGTACGGCGACCACGACGGGTACGTACCCCAGTTGGAGAAGATGGCGTTGAACCCGCAGCCGTTGCCAAGCTTGCACGCCGGGACGTGTGCCGCGTCGAGGCTGAACGAGTTGTCGTGCACCGACACGTTCTGCGTCTTCCACCGGCAGTCGGCGTAGTACGGGGCGTGGGCCACGTTCGCCGCAGTGCACGTCTTCAGGTTGGCGACGCCGCGATTGACCAGCGTGCAGTCACCGCCCGAAGTGTTGGCGGGTGAGCCGCAGAACCGGTCGGCGTTCTCCCACATGACCACGCCCGACCAGTTGTCGGTGAAGACGTTGCCGGAGATGTCGAGGGTCGCGTACTTGCCGCCCGCGACGCGTGAGTCGCCGCCGCTTTCCGACAGGTAGATCGCGCCGGTCGGGAAGCCGGGGTTGGTCGGTCCCTTGACCAGCCCGTTGCGCACGAACGTGTTGTCGTGGATCGCCGCGTTGTAGCTGATCTCGTAGAAGAGACCCTCGTTGTCGTTGTTGGAGATGTAGTTGCCCTGGAAGTTCATTCCGGAGTTGTTGGTGTCGGCCCACAACCCGACGCCCTTGTTGTCGTGCACGTAGTTGTCGGTGACCTGCGCTCCGCTGACGGCCCAGAACTTCACGCCGCCGCTGCAACCGCAACCCGGGTTGTTCTTCTCCGTGTCGGCCGTGTTGTTGACGCCGATCTCGTTGTGGTCGACGACGAGGTTCGTGATCCCGTCACCGTCCTGGTACGCGTTGATCCCGTACTGGCCGTTGTCGGCGATGCAGTTGTCCCGGATCACGTTGTTGGCACCCGCCATCAACGCCGCGCCCTGGTTGTCGATGATGCTGTTGTTCGCGACCGTCCACCCGTTCCCGGAGTCGTGGTTGACCACGCCCTGGTCCTGTGGCGACGTGAAGTTGCGAATCGTCAGGTACGAGATGGTCACACCCGTGGCGTGCTGGGTGAAGGCCGAGTTGTTCTTGTTCTGGCCGTCGATCACCGCACCCGGTGCACCCACGAACCAGTCGTTGTCCTCGGGGATGAGCTGGTTGTACTGCCCGGTGCCGAGCGTGTGCACTCCCGGAGCGAACCAGTAGGTCTTGTTCGGTGCCGGGTTCAACGAGTCGTTGTTGCCGGCGGGAACGGTGACGGCGCCGGCGGGTGCCGTCGCGGGCCCGTCGAGGATCAGGTGGTTTCCGCACACGACTGCCGGAGGTGACTTCGGCGCTCCGGACCCAGGCGGCGGGTCACCGGGCTTGGTCGTGGTGGTGGTCGTGCTCGGTTGCGTGGTCGTCGACCCGTCGGCCTGCGGGTTCAGCACGACGACGGCCGTGATGGCCGTGGCGCCCGATGCCGTGTTCTTGAGGTCGGCGAGTGCAGCCGCCTTCTCGCCCGCGCTCCCGGCGATGCCTTTCGCACTCGCGGTCGCGGCGGCGAGGAGTGCCGCATCGACCTTGTGGGAGTGCGTCCACCTTCCGGTGCTGACCTTCGCGGTCGACGCGGCCTGCTCGTTCGCGGCGGCCAGCTGCGATCCGACGCCGTCGTTCGTCCGCACCACGCGGGTTGCATCGTGCGGAGCGACGTACCTGACGCGCCAGTGGTCGCTGCCCTGTCCGAGCACGAGCACCGAGCTGGGGCGGGCCGGCGTCACGGTCGGGCTGACGAGGCCCGTGACCGCCGCGGCCGAGGCGACGGGGTGCGTCGTGTCGACACCCGAATACGCGACCGTCACCATCGAGACGTTGGTCGCCGGGGTGACGGTGGCCGACGGCTGCGTCTGCCCCGCGCTCGCGACCTTGGTGCACGCGACCAGGTGAGCCTTCGTCGTCGCGCGATCGAGCTGCTTCGTCCAACCCGCGGCGCACGCGATGGACGCGGTCGCCGCCGTCTCGATGTAGCTCACCAGCACGTTGCCCGCGACGACTCCGCTCGGCACCGCGGTCTTCGGGAGCGCAGCCGACACCGACGAGAACATGGTCGGTGACCCGACCGCCTGAATCGTTGGATCCGACTTCGCGCCCGCGCGCAGTGCCAGTGGCACTGCGAGAAGGGTGATCATTGCGCCGACGATGCCGATAATTGCCTGGCGCCGAAAACGAAGTGAGTGCACGGCCGCTCCCATCGAGTGTGCGAGACGATCGCGCGGGCTGGTCCCACGCTCGCCCGCGGGCTTCCTGCGAGAGAGAGTTCGACAGCCCGGACGCCCCACCTTGAGGTGGAGTTTGCTTTCCAATTTGTCACAGTCGTACACGCTGGCACTTCGCGGGGGCCCGAGACCGCTGTGCGGCAAGACTGTCACGTGTCAAGGAGAAAGTTTCGGCCGCGCTCATTTTTCTGCAACGGACGCGTCGCAGAGTTGGACAGCGAGGCTCATGGGGCCAACGTGGCAACGCATTTCTCAGTGTGGGTGGCCGCGTCATACGGCGGTCACGCAGCCGGCGGCGTCTCGATGAGCTCGATGACTTCTTCGTCGGGTCCGCGCAAGCACACGAAACGCAGCGCAGGAAGACCGGGACCCATCGACATCGACTGCGCGGCGGAGATGAGTGCAATCTGCTGCGCGCGCAACGCGGCGATCGCGCGGTCGAGGTCGGGGAGCAGCAACGCGGCGCGCCACATGCCGAGCGCGTTCGCGGGACGCGGTGTTGTCGCGCGCACAGACGGTTGTTCGAAGCCGACGAGCATGAGATGCACCTCGCCGCGACCGGGTGCGGTCATCAACACCTCCACCATCGATACCGGTCCGTCGACGCGGAGGTGTGCGCTCGAGGTCGTGGTGGTGGGGAAGCGTGTGCGTTCGCGAAAGCCGAGCTTCGTGTAGAACGCCACCGACCGTTCGAGGTCGCCGCAGGTGACCGAAACGAACGACAGCCGCGACGCGTCGCTCTCGACGAGCTCGATCGCGGTGCCGTCGGGATCGCTCATGAGCACGATGCGCACCGCCCCACCGGTCGGGATCTGGTGGGTGAGCGGCTCACTCCAGGCCACGCCGCCGAGCGCGCAGGCCCTCGTGATCGCGGCGTCGAGGTCGGGAACGTTCAGACCAATGCGCTGGAACCCGGCTTCGAACAGGGCGGTGGGCGGTCGGCCCGCGGGCGGCGGCTCCTGCCACTCGAGGAGATCGACGGTGCCGCCGTCGAAGCCGTTCGCGCCGACGAGGATCCATGCATCCCAGCGCGCGCGGTCGAGCCCAAACGCGACTCCTGACTGTGTTTCGACCGGCGTCGTGCGGACGCCTTCGGAGAGCCCGCACCCGTCGACGTAGAAGGCTCGCGACCGCGCGAGGTTCGAACAGTTGACGTTGACGTGGAAGATCCGCGCGCCGTCGAGCATCGCGTCGACCGTACTTGTCGTTGCTGATCGGTACCGTCAGTACTTCATGGCTTGGAGGAAGAACGTCCCGTTGGGCGTACCCACACCGGTCATGTCGTCGTAGCCCGGCAGCGTGAAGATGGTGGTGGGAACGCCGATCGTCTGCAACAGGAAGGTGTAACCGCCGTTCGCGTTGAGCCCGTTCGTGTAGTTGGTCCGGACCGTTGCCTCCGGCTCCACCGCGTGTTGCACGTCGGTGATCGCCGAGGTGCCGATGTTGCGGTACAGCAGCGGATTGATGAACCCGACCGCAGAGCCGTTGTACTGGATCGCGTCGGCCACGACGCCCGCGAAGAGCGGCGACGAGAGGCTCGTCCCGCCGATGCGGTACGTCGAGTAGTCGGTGCGCTTGCCGAACACCTGCGTCTCACCGATGCGCAACCCGGTGTTGGGATCGCCGGGCATCGACACGTCGGGTACGGGCCGCATCGGGGTCTTCACGAAGTACTTGCTGATCGATCCGGGCACGACACCCTTCTGGTAGAAGGGCTGCGCGAACGCGATGCTGGTGCCACCACCGCTGCCGCTGCTGTACGCGCCGGGAGGCTTCGGCGTCCACTTGTCGCCGGCGAGGGGGGAGTAGTCGTTCGACCAGCCGTCCTGGAAGACGACCTTGCCGGTGGCGCCGATCTCGGTGCTGGTGCCGCCGATCGATGTGGCCCACGGGCTCGAGGCCGGGAAGTCGACCGACTTGCCGACCTTCAGCGCCGCGTTGTCGCCGTCGTCACCACTCGAGAACTGCACCGTGATGCCGGTCGTGGCGGCCTCCTGCAGGAACTCGGTGAAGAAGTTCTGGAAGCCGGCCGGCTGGTCCTCGCCCGTGTCGGTCCACGAGTTGGTGATCACGCTGGCCTTGTGGCCGTCGATCACCGAGGCCCACGCCTTGTTGAGGCCTCCGGCGCAGTTCGCGCCGCCGACGTAGAGGATGTTGGCTCCCGGCGCCATCGCGTGCACCGACTCGACGTCGAGCGCCTCTTCGCCGTACCAACCCTGCGCGCCGCACCGGTCGACGCGGTTGTAGCCGTCGGGCGCCGGAGTGTCCTCGACGTACTGGCCGGGCTTCAGCGCGGGCAGGCCGTTCTGCTTCGACCACGTCTGCGCGTCGGAGAGCATCGTCGGCGCGGCGTAGGCGTCGGTGATGGCGACGGTCACACCGCGGCCGTCGTTGCCGCTCGCGATCGACGCGGAGAGTCCGAACGCCGACTGGTACTGCTTCGCGTTGTAGCCGCAGATCGTGTACGGCCAGGTCTTGCCGTACGCCGGCGGCTTGTCGGTCGCCTGCTTCTGGCCGTAGTAGTCGGAGCAGGGTTGCACGCCGAAGCGGGCGCCGGGCGGCGGACCGGGAAGCGTGTCGGCGGGGTGGGTGAGCAGTGAGCTGTCGTCGAGGTCGACGATGCCCGACACGGTTGCCTGCAGGTCGGCCGGGATCTTGTACTCACCGACCGGCTCGGCGAGGTCGTTGCCCTGGTACGAGTAGGTGTGGAGCGAGGTGCCGACGAGACGCTGCGCCTGGGCCATCGTGCCCTTGGCCTCGACGTAGAGACGACTCGACGCCACCGATGCGACCGAGAGCCCGGCGCTGCGGATCCATGCGCTCGTGGCGGCGACTGCCGCGGCGCTCGGCGCGTAGCGGGCGCGGAACTGGGTGGCGGTCAGGAAGTGTCGGAACGACGGGCTCGTAGGCGACGACACCGCCTGGATCTCCGCCTCGACCGCGGCGGATCGGGGAGTGCGAGCAGCACCTCGAAGTCGACCGACCTCGACGACGCGACCGCGCCGAGATCGTGGGCCGAGCCAGCGAAGCGGGGCCGGCTGTTCTCGAGCGCGACGGTGGCCGAGGCGGCGCCGGCTCCGGGTGCCGTGAACGCCGACACTCCGATCACCGCGGCGACCGAAGCCAACACGAGCGCGACACGACGATGACGAACGGTGCGAGTCAGCACGGCGCCGTCTCTTCCTTGGTTTCCCACCGTATGAAGAGAGACGAAGGTTCGTGCCGCACCACTCACCGTGTCAAGAGCCAGCCGACGATCCCGGTCTTGAGGGAGACTGACGGTGATGGGTGATGACGCGGCCGACGACGCTGATCTCGACGCCGGCAACTTCTCGGTGTGGGTGGGGGAGATGCAGGCCGCGCTACGCGGCGAGCGCGATTCTGTCGTGCCGTGCGGTGGATGCACAGCGTGTTGCACGTCGTCGCAGTTCGTGCACATCGCGCCCGACGAGACCGACACGCTGGAGCACATCCCGGCCGCGTTGTTGTTCCCCGCGCCGCGCATGCCGCGCGGTCACGTGCTCATGGGCTACGACGAGCGCGGCCACTGCCCGATGCTCGTCGAGAACCAGTGCTCGATCTACGAACATCGACCGGCGACCTGCCGCACGTATGACTGCCGCGTCTTCCCCGCTGCAGGAGTCGAGGTCGAAGGCGACGACAAGGCCCTCATCGCGCAGCGGACGCGGCGCTGGCGCTTCGACTTCCCGACCGCGGCCGACCGGATCCGCCACGGGGCCGTGAAGGCCGCGGCCGCGTTCGTCCGGGATCACCGTGATGCTGTTCCCGCTGAGCGCGTGCCGTCCAACCCGACCCAGCTCGCCGTGCTGGCGATCGAGATGCACGGCTCGTTCCTGCGCGACGACGCCGAGACCGATCAAACTCGCGGTCGCGCGAATGGCTCTGGTGCCCGATAATCCTCCTCAGAGAGGGATTATTCGGCATCAGAACGACGGGCTGCGCCGTCAGCGAGGCGGAAGATAACGTGGGGTGGTCAGTCTGCATCGGGGGGTGCTCGTGAAGGCTCGGAATCGGGTTCGCAAGCCGGTTGCGTTCGGGGGCGCGCTGCTGCTCGCGGCCGCGTTGATCGGGACGGCCGCCGGGCCGGCAGTGGCGTCGGGTCGGTCGCATGCCGTGCGTTCGGTGAAAGCCGCGGTTGCCGTGCCCGAGCCCGGTGTCACGGGCTGCGACGTGCTGCTCACCGCGCCCGCGGGTCACGACTGCCTGCTGCCGTGGCCGAACGACGCGTTCACGGTTCCGGCGAGCACGACCACGGGCCGCCGGCTCAACATCTCGTCGACGGTCGACCCCACGAACGTCAAGGGCGTGCACGTCAACATGGCCACCGAGAACCGGGCCGACGGCTTCTCGCCCGGTTCGTTGATCCTCTCCTACGTGCCCGGGCTCAGCATCTCGGCTTCGAGGATCGCGACGTCGACCAACATCGGTCTGTCGCTCGCGAAGAACTCACCGATCGTCATCCTCGACACCACGACGAACCAGCGGGTGCCCTACTTCGCCGAGCTCGACGCGCAGACGTCGAACCCGGCCGAGCAGCTGCTGCTGATCCATCCCGCCGTTGCGCTGACCGAGGGTCACCGCTACGCGGTCGCGCTGCGCCGCTTGTTCGATGCCCACGGCAACAAGATTCAGCCGCTCGTGTCGACCAAGGCGGCTCTCGCGGGCACGCTCCTGCCTGCCGCGCGTGGCGCGCACATCAAGTTCGTGATCCAGAACGACCTCGGCGCGGTGCTCGGTTCGAGCGTGCCGTACCAGGCGTGGGACTTCACCGTCGCCAGCGGCGACAGCCTCGCCGGCCCCGCGCTCACGATGCACGACCTCGCGTACCAGTGGCTCGACACGAATCACGTCACGAGCGCCCCGGGTGCGTCACCGGCCGATGCGAGCGACTTCGCACCGACCTATGCGGTCACGTCGGTGACGGACTCCAACGGCGTGCGCGACGTGCACGGCACGTTCCAGGTTCCGCTGTTCCTCGCCGACACCACGCCGTTCTCCGCGATGGTGACCGACGCCGACGGCAACCCGATGATCAACGGCGCGCAGACATGGACGGCCAACTTCATCTGCGTGATGCCCGACACCGTCCAGGGCACGGGGCCTGCCATCCCCACCCTCTACGGCCACGGCCTGCTCGGCGACGCCGGTGAGGTCGAGGGCGGATCGTTCAGTGCCGGGATCTCGCGCAACCTGATGGGCTGTGCCACCGACTGGGTCGGCATGTCGGAGAAAGACGTTCCCAACGTGGCGCGCAACCTCCAGGACATGTCGGGGTTCAACACGCAGGTCGACCACATGCTCCAGGGCTTCGTGAACTTCCAGTTCCTCGGCCGGCTGGTCAACTCGACGTCGGGCTTCGTCACCGACCCCGCGTTCCAGTCGAACGGCAAGCCGCTGTTCCGGACGCACGACTGCCACTACATGGGGTACAGCCAGGGCGGCATCATGGGCGGCGCGGTCTCCGCCGTCTCGACCGAGTGGACGCGCGTCATCCTCGGTGTCCCGGGCATGGACTACGGGGGCCTCCTGCTGAACCGCTCCGTCGACTGGGACGAGTTCTCCGCGGTCTACGACGTGTCGTACACCGACCCCGTCGATCAGCAGGTCGTGCTGCAGCTCGCACAGTTGCTCTGGGACCGGGGTGAGAACGAGGGGTACGCGCAGCACCTGACCTCGAACCCGTATCCCGGCATCCCCGCGAAGCAGGTGTTCATCATCGAGAACTACGGCGACCATCAGGTCGCGAACGTGTCGGCCGAGATGCTGGCCCGCACGATCGGTGCGCGGAACCACCAACCCGCGTTCAACCCGTCGTTCTTCGGCGCGGCGCCGCGGCTGAACACGCCCGTCACCCCGCAGTGGGGGCTGAAGAAGCTGAACCAGAACAAGCGCGCGGCTGCCGGTCTCGTGCTCTGGGATTACGGCACACCCACACCCCCGACCGACAACCTTGCGCCCGACGGCTCCGCCTACGGTTCCGACCCGCACGGTTTCGGTCGCGGCAACGTGCTGCTGCTGAACCAGATCACCACGTTCCTCTCGATCGGTGTGATCCCGAACGAGTGCGGCACGTCGGCCTGCCAGAGCAACACGCCGTAGCGAGCCGGTTCTCGGCGTCTTCGCGGAGGCCATCGACGACGTCGCCACCGAAGAGGGCCGCCGCCTCGGTGCTGCGATCACCGAACAGCTGCGCGCCGCGCGCGCGCGGACGCCGGCGAGCCGACGCACGGTCGTGCTCGACGTGCTCGACAACGTCGGTGATGTCGGCCTCGAAGCCCGGCTCGAACCCGAGCCGGGCGCCTGCTGTGTGAAGTTGTGGCCGCGATGACTGCTGAGCGCGCACGGCCCGAGGACGACCGCCGCGACCTCGGCGGTGACCCGGCCTGCTGGGCGCACCTCTTCGACGACGACGCCGTCGACGCCGAACTCGCCGCTACGCACCCTCCCCCGCATCCATCCGTGACGACATCCGTCACAAATCGCGACCAGGGTCGCGGTGAGGGACGGGACGCGACTGCCTAGTACCAGATCTTGACGACGCGCGTGTCGGCGAACGGGCTTGTGTCGGTCAACTCTTCTTGACACCCGGCTGTCCACCACGGCGACGCCGGCACGGGGACGTGGCAGTCGGCGACGGGCTGGGACACACCCGTCTTGTCGCAGGAGTACGGGCCCCCGGTGCCCCACGCCGCGGCCACGAGCCGGCACCGTTGGCCGTTGGACAACTCGATGGCCCAGGGATTCGTCACGCCGGCCGGCGGATACGCCGAGACGGAGCGGGCCGTGAGCTCGACGACGTCGGGCCCGGTGGGGTTGCTCGGGCACACGAGCGGGTCGGCGGTGCCGTGGGGTCCCGCGAAGCACGGGTCGTAGATGCTGCCGCCGTCGGCGAAGCACCGGTAGCCGTTGGGAAGTCCCGAGGCCGGGCTGACACACGTGCCGCCGAGGTGCTGCGTCACGTGCAGTGCCGGGTCGACGACCCCGGTCGCGGTGAACGGCTGGTACGTGACCTGGACCGTCGAGCTCCCGCCTGGCACCACGCGGACCATGGTGGTCGGGCTGGGCGCGCTCGGCTCGGTCGTCGACGTCGTCGCGGCCGTCGAAGAGGTAGGGGCTGTCGTGACCGGACCGACCGTCGGGTCGGAGCTCGACGTGCTCACGTTCACGTCCCGGTTGGCGCGGACCACCGAGACGGTGAATGCCAGCGCCGCGACGATGCAGACCGCGGCGCCCAACGCGACGAGTCGTGTCCGTCGTCCAGGTCGCCGCGGCGGGTCCGGTAGCACGGGTACCACGTCAGTCGCGGGGCCGGCGGTACTCGTCGCGCGCTGCGCGTACGTGCTCGCAGCCTCGTCGAGCTGGGTCGTGTAGCGAGCCAGCCGTTCTTCGATCGTTGCGCTCATTGCGCCTCCAGTTGTGCGCGCAGCCGCTTCATCGCCCGGTGGAGGTCGTTGCGCACGCTCGCCAACGATGCTCCGGTCAGCTCCGCGACCTCGGCGTAGGAGTAGTCGTATCCGTGGACGAGCAGCGCGACGGTGCGCTGCCGTTCCGGGAGCGCGACCAAGGCCTCGTCGAGCCGGCCGCCGATCTCACCGACATCGTGGTTGTCGACCTCGACGGGCAACAGCACGCGGCGTCGCCGCCAGCGCCGCTGCCGGCGCGTCGCCGACTGCCCGACGCGGAACAGGTAGCCGACCGGGTTCGCCATCTCGCTGACGCGGTCCCAGTGCTCCCAGGCCCATGCGAGTGCTTCGGCGCAGGCGTCGCTTCCCACGTCGACGCCGTACGTCGCCACGAGGGCCCGGCGCAGCCGTTCGCCCTCGACCGCCGCGAACGGCTCGAACGAGCGACCGGACTCGTTGAGCCGCACATCGCCTCCCGTCGGATCCTGCACAACCTCTCAGACCCCCGCGCGGCCCGAAACGTCCCACATCGTGACGAGGTTTTCGCCTACGTGCCGGCCTCGGACTCGGCGGCGAATCGGAGGTAGCGGTTGCGCGTCTCGATGAGGTGCTTCACGTAGCGAGCGAGGAGTGCCTGCTCGGTGATCCGCCCGACGGGGCCGAACGGCGCGGCGAATCGGATCCGGTCGAGCATGTGGGAGCCGTTGGTGGCGGCGCTGAACTCGTGCTCGTGCCGGAACGAGCGGAACGGGCCGGTGACCTGGCTGTCGACGAAGCGGCGGGGACGATCGAGCTCGACGATGCGGCTCGTCATCGTCCACGGGATGCCGAAGTGACGCGCGCGCCATGTGACGGTCTCACCGAGGCCGATCGCGCCCGCCGTGACCCCCGCGATCGCGCGTTCGTCCGACTCCGCCGTCGAGCCGAGGTGGAGATCGATGTCGAGCGATAGATCGAAACAGCGTTCCGGCGGCGCCGCAATGCTCGTCGTCAGCACGAACTCGACGGTCATTGGCTAACGGTCCGCGTTCTCCGGCAGCTCGAGCCATGCGGCCCAACTGAGATCGCGTCCGATGATGCGCGCAGCAGTGAACGGCCACGCGTCGGCCAACCACTGAGGCACAAAGCCGGCCAGCGCGGCGTCGAGGACGCCGCCGACCTCGTCGTCGACGACCCACCAGCAGACGTCGGCGTCGGCTCCGACGCGCTCGGCGGGATCGATGTACACGCACCCGAGGAGATGCGACTCGTCGGCGTCGAGCACCGCGTAGTTGAACGATTGATGGTCGCGGATCTCGCGTTCGTGGCGCGCGAGGTCGGCCTGATCCTGCTCGTAGGTCATCGTGGTCGGCGGCCATCCCCACGGCTCGCCGAAGATCGTCCAGAGTCGATCGCGCGAACCCATGACCGCGGGGTGGTCGATCGCGACGTCGTCCTCGCGAATCGGTCGCAGGTGGTGCCCCGTCGGCAGCTCGACCCGCCCGGGATGCTCGAAGGTCGCGGGCAGCCAGGTCGCACTCATCGGTCTCCTTCGATGTCCATCCAAGATTCTGGCAGGCGACCCGCATCACCGCGCGCGTTCGTTGCCCCGTCGATAATTCCCGGTTGCCTTTGCAAGCACGAGTTGCCGTGCGTTGTCGTCGGCTGCGGCTTCGAGGCGCTCGGCGAGGCGGCGCGCGGCGGCTCCGCCGATCGTGCGGACCGGCTTGCCGTCTCTGCGCACCGCGACGGATCCGTCCTTGCGCAACTCGTAGGAGAACCCGCTGTCCATGCGTTCGAGCGTACGGGCTCTCTCGTTACGCTTCGAAGAGCCCTTCGAACTCGAGCTTGCCGTCACGCACGCGGCCGTAGAGCAGCCAGTCGCCGCGGAACATCCCGTGCTCGTACGGCGAGCACGCAATGTGCGTACGTGGTCCTCCGGTCGCGCTCGGCATGAAGCGGATTGATTCGAGCCCGGCTTTCAAGCCGGGTCCGGAGAGGATCGGCGCGCGGAACAGACCTTCGATGAGCACGCGTGCCGTGTCGTACGCGAGCACGGGGATTGCGTTCGGCCAGAACGGCGGGTCTTGCCCGTACTTCGCGACGAAGTGCTCGTGGAACTCGTTCACCCGCGGGTTGCTCGGGTCGAACTGGTCGACGCCGACCCAGCCCTCGAACTTGTCGAAACCCATCAGATAGAACATGAACGCGGTGCCCATGATGCGAGGCGGGTCCCAGCCGAGGTCGTCGAGCGCCGCACGCAACAAGCCCTTCGCCGCGAGCATGCCGTAACCCATGTAGACGAGTGCGTCGGCTTCCACTCGCCGCAGATTCTCGAGGTTTTCGGAGAGGTTTTCCGGGCTCTGACTGACCGTCTCGACCGCGGCGATGCTCACCCCGTTGCGACGGCACTCTTGTCGGAAGAACCGGAAGTACTCCTCACCGTTGGGTGAGATCTCGCTCAGCACCGCGACGCGCAGATGACCGCGTCGCTTGAGCCACGCGACGACGAGCGCGGCGTCGCCGCCGCAGTCGCCGTTGCCGAGTCGGAAGCAGTAGTCGCCCTGCAACCGCTCGGTTCCGCACCAGCTGATGAGGGGGATCTGCAACTCGTTCGCGAGTGGTCCGACGGTGATCGCGTTGTCGGAGCTGTACGCGCCGGCGACGCCGATACACCCCTCGTCGACGAGGAACTTGAAGCCGTCGGTCGCGTTCTTCGCCGAGCCCTGCGGGAGACCGTTCTCGGGATGCAGCACGAACTCAACGGGTCGATCGAGCAGCCCGAGCTCTGCGGCTTCGTCGAAGGCGAGGCGGTGGATCTTGTCGTAGCCGCCGCCCGGGCCGTCGAGCGCGGAGCCCAGCCATCCGATCTTGATCGGGTCCACGGGGCAAGCTACCGCGACGGGTGCGGTGCGAACGCGGCGAGGATCGTGTCGGTCGTCTTCTCCGCGGCGTCGGGCTCGAGCCGCTGGCCCCACACGACCGCGCGCATGAAGAGCGGACCGACGAGCAGGTCGTAGATGAAGGCGAAGTCGGCGTCGGCGGCGAGCTCGCCGCGGTCGACACCCCGTTGCAGGACCTGCCAGACCGTGGCCCGGCGCGGCGACAGGTACTGGTTCACGTAGGTCTGCGCGAGCTCGGGGTCGGCGGTGAGATCGGCGACGAGGCCCGCGGTGATCCGCCGGCTCTCGGGTGAGTTCATGAGCTGGACGAGCTGGCGCTGCACCACGATCAGGTCGCGGCGCAGGGAGCCGGTGTCGACGGCCGGCAGGGCCAACCGGGTCGACTGCACCAGCGCGGCGACGACGAGTGCCGGCTTCGACGGCCACCGCCGGTAGATGGTCGGGCGGCCGACGCCGGCGCTGACCGCCACGCCCTCGATGGTCAGGGCGCTGTAGCCCTGTTCGAGCAGGATCTCGAGGGTCGCGGTCAGGATCGCCTGGTCGCGCCCGGCGTCCCGGGGCCGACCGGGACCGCGGTGCGGTGCCGCGGCGTCGCCGTCGGCCTCTCCGCCGCTGTGGGGCTCGTTGGATGTCACCGGTACCTCCTCGTCCGCCCCCGGGGATGAATTACAGGCACTTGCGTAATCTATTAGAACCCTTTACGATAAGCAACGTAACGATACACGCCGCCGGCCCGGTTCCATGACGCGCCCGCCTCGGAAGGAGACCCCCCATGCTCTGCTCGACGACCGAGCGCCGGATGCCGGCGTTCGAGGTCGAGAACCCGGTCGAGCGAGCGATCATGCTCGACGCGTTTCGTCGTCGCGACCCCGACGCGGTTCGAGCGCTGTACCGGGCGTACGGGCGGCTCGTCTACGCGGTTGCGCATCGCGCGCTCGGTCGGCACGACCTGGCCGAGGAAGCGGCGCAGCAGACGTTCGTCAACGCGTGGCGCGCGGCCGATCGCATCGACGTCGATCGCGATCCGGCGCCGTGGCTCGCGACGATCGCGAGGCGCTGTGCGATCGACATCCATCGGCGGGAAGCGGCGCGCCCGACGACGGCGCTCGGTGACGTCGCCGCGTGCGATCCCGCGGTGGTCAGCCTGCCGCCCGATCTCGAGACGCTTGACGCGGTGTGGCAGGTGCGGCTCGCGATCGACGAGCTGGCACCCGACGAAGCAACGGTCGTTCGCATGCAACACCTCGACGGCATGACACACGTGCAGATCTCCGAGAAGCTCGGTATCGCGTTGGGAACCGTCAAGTCGCGATCGCACCGCGCCCACGGACACCTCGCGACACTGCTCGGCCACCTGCGCGACTGGTCGGACGACTGACGGCGTCGTCGGCCGTCGCGCGCTGAGCCGCGGGCTCGTCTGGCGCGGGCCGCGTGCGGTCACGCAGAATGCACGCGCGGAACGTGCCGTTCTGCCTGCTCTGGGGAGTCGCCGTGACGTCCGTCCGCATTCGCATCGTGCTCGCTTCCGTGGTGGCGGTCGGTCTGGTCGCCCTCGGTCCGGTCGCGACGCCCGCGAGCGCGACGGCGCAGCCCGCCACCTGTTCGACCGGCGCCCGGACACTCGGAACACCGGGTGGTCACCTCTACCCGGAGACGGGCAACGGCGGTTACCGCAGCATCCACACGAACATCCACCTGGTCTACGACGCCACGAACAACCGCTTCTTGCCCGGCAACGGGGTGGAGCTGATCGACAAAGCGACTCAGTGCCTGACCTCGTTCAGCCTCGACTTCGAGCCCGTCTCTTCCGACGCGGTCGCAGGCCCGGATCTGGTGGTCGGCTCCGTGACGGTCGACGGCGCGCCGGCCGCGTTCGCGTTCGTCAGACCGACGTATCCGGGTGACCCCGCGGGGCCGAACGATCCCAACCCCGCGGCCCACCAGGTTTCCCAGGCGACCCCGGTCGGTGGACCCCAGCACAACCCGTTCCCGCCGGCGTGCTCACCCGAGTTGACCACGGCCCAGGCCACGACTCCCGACATCCAAGACGGCGAGCCGTGCCCGGCGAACAAGTTGGTCGTCGTGCCGTCGCGGCCGATCCGACGCGGCGCCACCTTCTCGGTGACCATTGCGTACACGGGGCGCCCCGGCATCCATCACGATGGCGACGGAGACAGCGAAGGATGGTTCCGCGCGAGCGGCGGCAGCTTGGTCACGACCGAACCGGTCGGAACCGAAGCGTGGATGCCGCTCAACAACTTCCCGACCGCGAAGCCCACCTACGACTTCTACGACACGGTCGCGAAGGGCAAGACCGCCGTTGCCAACGGTGATCTCGTGTCGTTGACCGCGCACGCCGCCGACACGGAGTTCCCGACCGGGTCGGTCACGTGGCACTGGCATTCGCCCGCGCCGATTGCGAACTATCTCGTCGAGCAGAGCATCGGCAACTACAAGCTCACGCGCCGTACCGGCGCGACCGGCGTGGTCTTCTACGAGGCACAGGACGCGGCGATTCCTGCTGCCCAACAGGCCACCAACCTGGCCGTCATGAACCTGCAGGAGAGCATCACCGACTTCGAGAGCCAGTTCAACGGCCCGTATCCCTTCGCGTCAGCCGGGGTGTTGATCGGCACGCCGCCGGCCAGCTTCGAAGAAGAGATGCAGACGATGATCACGTTCGCGGGCGGCAAGATCAACACGAGCCTGCTGTACCACGAGAACATGCACCAGTGGTGGGGCGACAACGTCACCGAGTCGGGCTACGACATGACCTTCTACAAGGAGGGTCTGGCGAGCGTGGCGCAGGACCTCTACACGGCCGAGACGGCCGCAGACCGCGCGGGCGGACCGTCCACCGCGGCCGGGCGGGCCGCGTTCGAGGCGAGCCTCGTTCAGCGCTTCGACACCGTCTACGCGTCGACGTCGAGCATCTGGACGGGTGCGCCGTCGGACCCCACACCCGCGACTCTCTTCTCGCAGCTCGACACCTACATCCGGCCCGAGGCCGCGTACCTCGCGCTCCGACAGATCGTGGGGCCGACCGCGTTCGACCGCGCGCTCCAAAACATTCAACGCGAACGCGGCGGCGGCAACATCGACGAGGCCCAACTCGAAACCGCGTTCCACAAGGTCATGCCGAACCGCAGCCGCGCGTGCAGCGAACGACTCGACGCCTTTTTCTCAGCGTGGTTCGACACCGCGTACCCGAGCGGTGGGGGCATCAACCGACCACAGCTCACGGGGCCGGGCCTCACCGGACCCGGTTTCTACGACGCGACCGGCGGTTGTCGCTGAGGAACGCGCACCGCGCGCCGCTCGAATGAACTGCGTGTTCGACTTCGGTCGGCGGAACCGAACGGGAGTACCCCCCAACGCGATCACGTCGTCAACACCGCCCCTTGCTCTTGCGGCGAACGGCCCGGAGGATCGACCCGGCTCATTGGATGAACGGGGTGGGGAAGACCTTCGGCTGAACCCAACGATTCAGCCGAAGGAGCTCTTCCTGAATGCCCCTCTGTGGGTGTGGGCGGCGACGTGCACGTGTCGGTGCCGATGTCGCTGGCCGTCATCGCGGCGATCCTCGCGGTTGCGGTCGGCGCATCGTGGGGCACCAGCACACCCGAGCCGCTCGTCGAGGAGGTGCGCTCGTGAGCGCGATGAACCAGAGGTGGCGCGGCGACGCGGGTTCGGGCGAGAGTGACGCATGACCCGTTTCGTCAAGAGTCGGTCGACGCTCGGCGTTGCCAACGTTCCCGCGTCGATCCGTTTCTACGAAGCGGCGGTCGGCTTCGAGCTGATTCACAGCATGGGCGATCCGCCCACGTTCGCGATGATCGGCTCGGGCGACACCGGTCTGGGATTGGGCCAGGTCGAGCAGCCCGCGGTCGCCGGCTTCGCGTGCTGCTATTTCAACGTCGAAGGCGTGGAGGAGTTGCACGCCCGGTGCGTCGAAGCGGGCGCCACGATCACTGGGCCGCTCACACATCAGCCGTGGGGCAACTACGACTTCGTCATCTCCGACCCCGACGGTCACCAGCTCGCGTTCGGAGAAGTGCCCTCCACCTAGGCCGCCGACTCGTGGGCGGGCTCGTCCCAGATGCCGAATGCCTTCCAGAGCCGCTTCGCGGGCCCGGTGACGAGACCGAGCTCCACGAGGAGAGTGCGGACCTTCCGCAGCGATTGGCGGGTCGCCTCGCGCGACGGTGAAGTCGGTCCGTACGCCTCCGCGATCACGGCCTTCGGGATCGCGTACTCGCGCACGAGGCTGCGCGGCGGGCGCATCATCACCGACGCCATCACCGCGAGGATGAACGGCGCTTCGATCGCGATCGCGTGACGGCGGCGTCGACTCAGCATCGGCACGTTCGTGCGCAGGTATTGACGCGCGAACGAGAGATGGCGCGCCTCTTCGGTGACGTGGATACGCATGATCCGCTCGAGCAGGGGATGCAGCTCGCGGCCGGATCGCAATGCGGTGCGTTGCACGTGATCGATGGGGTCTTCGCCGCCGAGCACGAACACGAAGAACAGCGCGGGGAAGCGGCGCGCGATGCCGATGACCCGACGCGCGCCGAACTTGAGGTCCCAGGTCAGGCCGGGAACGTCGAGCCCGGTGCGGTTGACGAACTCCTGGAACATCAATGAATGCTGGGCTTCTTCGATGACTTCGTGGTACGCGTAGCGGAACTCCGGGCTGTGGTCGGGCAGCAGAAACGCGTACTCGAGGAGCCCGCGCTTCAGGATGCTTTCGAACTGCAGGCCGGCCTTCATGTTGGCGGCGATGCTCTGCAGCCCGATGCGGGCCCGTACTTCGGGCGGCTGATTGCGATACCACTCGGTCGCGCCGAGGCCGATGTCGCTTTCGAGCTCCCAGCGCGGGTCGGCGGGGTCGATGACGTACTCCGGATCGTCCCACGGCACGTCGGCGTAGGCGTCGAAGTGCTTCACGACCGACTGGTGCGAGAGACGCTGCACAAGATCGGTGAACCGGTCCGCGCGCTCCTCTTCCTCGAGCAGTTGAGTGTTCGTCACGATGCTCCTCCTGGGCTCTGCGGAAAGTACGGGGCTGCGATCGAGTTGAACGCGTCGATCACCGCGTCGAGCTCGGCTTCGGGCACGTCGATCATGCGGCCGGTGGCGACGCCTTCGAGCACGGCGAACGTGAGCCGCAGCGCAACCCGCGCAAACATCGGGTCGGCGGCCGCATCGGGGAACAGGCCCCGGAACGTCGCGAGCGCGGTCTCGAAGAAGCGCGACTCGAACTCCACGAAGCGGGCGTGCAATGCCGGATCGGTGCGGGCGGCCACCGCGAGCTCCAACCACGGCTCGAACGTGGCGCGGAAGCAGTGGTCGTACAGCACGCGCATTGCGGCCGCCGGGGTCCGCTGCGCCGCGGGCAGGTCGGCGAAGGTGGCCTGAAACTCACGGATGCGCCGCTCGACGAGGTGCTGGACCGCGGCGACGACGAGGTCTTCCTTCGTGGGGTAGTGGTGCACCTGCGCGCCCCTCGACACTCCGGCGCGGCGCACGATCTCCGTCGTCGACGTGCCGGCCCAGCCCCGCTCGATCAGACACTCGATGGTGGCGTCGAGCAGGCGGTTCTGCGTCGCGGCGCTGCGCTCGGCATTCGAACGCCGGGTGGGGACGGTGATCGGCGGGGCCACCCGAGGATCATGCCCCGGATCTCACATACAGTCAAGCCTGTATGTAAATGACCTCAGGCGAGGGCGCCGAAGTCGACCTGGCCCGTGGTCATCGCCGCCGTGAAGCCGGCATCAACCAGCAGATTGACGCCGTTGACGTACACGGCGGCATCGGACCCGAGGAACGCCAAGACCGTGGCGACCTCCCGTGCGGTCACCGTCCGGCCGTTGGTCTCGCCGATGTTCCAGTCGATGAGCTTGTCGCTCATCGTCTCGCGGAAGTCCTTGAGCAACGGCGTGTCGATCGGGGAGGGGCACACGGAGTTCGTGCGGATGCCGCGGCGGATCGTCGGACGTGAGGAGCGCATCGTGTACATCTGGACGAGCTCCTTGGAGAAGAAGTACGGCTGTACGCCGAGCGCGCCGAGGTTGGCGTCGGTCCAGTCGAGCGTCGCGTCCCAGTCGTCGAGGTCGAGCAGGTGCGTGATCTGCTCGAGGTGTGTCGCCCACTGCCCTCCCGCCGTCGACGCGGTGTTGACGATCGCGCCACCGTCGGGGATCCGGTCGAGCAGCCCCTCGGAGAGGCGCCGCAGCGCGAGGTAGTTCACGGCGACGACAGTGCGCGGCGGCGAGGTGTCGGCGACACCGGCGTTGTTGAAGAGCGCGTGCACCGGGCCGGCGATGTCGTTGATCGCGGCCGCGACCGCGGCTTCGTCGCCCAGATTCGTCTCCAGGTAGCGGTCGTGGGGACCGCTCGGCGGCTTCACGTCGAGCACGGTGACGTGCTCGGCACCGAGCTCGGCGAGCACGTCGATCAGCGCCGCGCCGACGCCGGTCGCCGCGCCGGTGACGACGACTCGCTTGCCCTCGTAGCTGAACGGATTGGTCATGGTGCTCCTTGGCTGAAAACGGGCGACAGGGGAGTGCGGGCCATCGCCCACACGTGCGGGCCGGCTTCTGGAATGTCGAGCTCGGCAACCGTAACGAACCCGAGGCGGGTGTAGAACTCGACGTTCTCCGGCGACGACGTCTCCAGGAACACCTGCGTGTGCTCTTCCTTGGCGCGATCCAACACTGGCGCGAGTAGCGCGGCGCCGTGTCCGTGCCGTTGATGGTCGCGTCGGGTGCCTACGGTGCCGAGGTAGTAGTGCGACACCGTCGGGCGCAGGAGGGACACGGCGGCTTCGGCAGCAACCGACGCCTCGTGGCGCGCACCTTCGAGCTTCGCCTGCTCGAGCTCCATCTGGTGGAGAACGGACGCGGGAACGGTCGCGTCGGGCAATCCCCACATCGCGGCGCCGACGATCTCGTCACCTTCGTCGACGGCGACCCAGACCGCTCCGTACGGGAGTGCCACGCGCTCCATGGAGAGGCGTTGCAATGCGCCGACCCGCTCGGAATGGTCGGCACTGTCGACGGTCCATCGGGTCCAGGGATAGTCGGCGAACGCGTCGGCGAGCACCGCGCTCGCGGCGACGACATCGACGGCAGTCGCGCGTCTCACGCAACATGGGCTCACGGGAGCGCCGCCTCGGCCGTGGCCCAGATGTAGTCGAGGTCGTCGTCGTCGAGGCTGTGGTTCGACGGCAGGATCAGGCCATGTTCCATGACGCGATCCGCGTTCGGGAGCCCGGCCTCCGGTGCGCGGTGTCGGATGCCCGTGAACGCAGGCTGGCGCAGGACGTTGCCCGTCCACACCATCCGCGTGTCGACGCCGTTGCGTTCCATGCGTTGTTGGAAAGATGCACGCGGCATTCCCGATTCTGGGCGGATGAGCACCGGGAACATGTGCCACGCGGTGTCGACGTCGGGCGTCGTGCGCGGGAGGACGAAGACGTCGGGTCGTTGCGCAAAGAGTTGTGACAGTCGTTCGAAGTTGTGCTTCCGCCTTGCGAGGTTGGTCGACAGCTTCTCGAGTTGGACGAGCCCGAAGGCGGCGGAGAGCTCGCTGGGCTCGAAGTTCCAGCCGACCTCGTCGAAGATGAAGAGGTTGTCGTATTCGAGGTCACCGTCGATCGACGAGAAGAAGCGTTTGTCGACGCCCTTGCGGGATCCGTAGATCTGGGGCTCCGATCGGCGACCCCAGCGGCGGAGGAGGAGACAGCGATCGACGAGGTCGTCGTCGTCGAGGCACACCATTCCGCCCGTTCCCGCCGCGGTGATGATGTGCGAGAGCGCGAAGGATGTCACCGAGATGTGGGCGCGGGTGCCGGTCGGTGTACCGCGCAGCGTCGAACCGAGCGCGTCGCAGGAGTCTTCGACGACCTGCAGATCGTGAGCGTCGGCGATGGTCCGGATGCGATCCCAATCCGGGACGTTTCCGATGAGGTTCGGGATCAGGAGTGCGCGCGTGCGCGGCCCGATCATTGCCTCGATTGCATCGACGTCGATGTTGTAGGTGTCGGCTTCGATGTCGACGAACACCGGTACGAGGCCGGCGCGGACGATCGGCGCGATGTCGGTGGAGAACGTCACCGCGGAAGTGACGACCTCGTCGCCCGGTTCCAGCCCGAGGAGCTCGACCGCGAGGTACAGCGCCGACGATCCTGAGTTGCACATCACGCCTCGGCGCTTGCCGAACAGCTCGGCAATCCCGCGTTCGAACTCGCGCACGTTCGTTCCGATGCGCAGGGCCTGTGGGCCACCGCGCAGCACCGCAACCACGGCTTCGATCTCGCGTTCGTCGTGGACGCTCCCGGCGTAGTCGATGCGCCTCGTCATCCCCCGACCCTACGTGTGCGTCGGACCCGCGGTTTGGAAGATCGGCCGGCCAATGTCGGTGCGCCACACGCTGGAGTTGGAGGTGTCGCGACGCCCGACCGACGGTGACGTCGCGACAATCGGCGCGCGGGTTCACTCGACGGCGCCGGCACTCCGCAAGACTTCGATCTCCGCCGAGCTGAGCCCGAGGATGTCGCGCAGTGCCCAT
>JBBSEC010000069.1:0-25510 GCA_038240075.1 Acidimicrobiia bacterium | reverse complement strand
TACAGCGCCACGGACCCCCCCGCCCCCACCGCGCGCCGCGTCCCCGTCAACACCGAGCGCCGTCGCGAGCGCGCACGCGAACTCGTGGGTGCGCCCACCCGGGAGGGCCTCGGGTTTCGCTCCCGCGGCGGTCGGTCCGTCGGGGGTGACGGCGAAATACGGCGAGAGCGTGAGCTCCTGGAGGCAGACGAGCGCCGCCCCCGCTCCCGCGCCGGCGCGCACGCCTTCGCTGAGTGCGGCCTCGTGCTCAACCGGGTCGGGATGCCAGCGGTGTTGCACCGCAGCGATGCGGAACGGCGCGCGAGTCGGCGCCTCGACGCGCGCGGGTGAGTCGGAGACGTGCCCTGCGGTGCTCATGAGGTGAATCGGCTCGCTCGTCATCGCGGTACCTGCTGGGTGATGCAGTGGACGCCGCCGCCACCGTACGCGAGGACGCCGCCGCCCACACCGATGACGTCCCGGTCGGGGAACACCGAGCGCCAGATCTCGAGCGCTCGCGTCGCGGAACCGTCGTCGATCGTGGGAACGACGACGGCCTCGTTGGCCAAGTACGCGTTGAGCGGTGGAACGACGACCTCTTCGCCCGCGACCGTCGCGCGCGCGAGGACATCGAGCTCGATCACGTCGAGCCCCGCGGCTTCGAGCACATCGACGTTGCGCCGGAGCCGGGCGTGGTTGGGGTCGTCGCGATCGGAGGTGGTCTGTGCGATCACGCGGCCGGGGCCGACGAACGCCGCGACGTTGTCGACGTGACCATCGGTGTCGTCGTCCTCGAGGATGCCGTGTGGGAGCCAGACGATCTGTTCGACGCCGAGCCGCCGGCGCAACTGCGCTGCGATGTCGGTGCGTGAGAGATCGGGATTCCGGTTCGGGTTGAGCAGGCACTGTTCCGTCGTCACGAGGGCGCCCGCGCCGTCGACGGTGATCGCGCCGCCTTCCAGCACGAACGGCGACGCGTCGACGCGCTCGAGGCCGAGTGCGTCGCACATCCGCTGTGCGAAGCGCGCGTCCTCGTCGTAGGGCAGGAACTTCTCGCCCCACGAGTTGAACACGAAGTCGACGCCGGCGCGGCTCACGGTGTCCGTCACGACCACCGCACCGATGTCTCGTGTCCAGGAGTCGTCGATCGGCCACTCGACGACCTCGACATTGGCGTGCGGGCACGCGGCGGCCGCCTCCGAGCCCGAGCCGGGTGGCGCGACCATCAACACGGGCTCGGTCCGTGCGATCGCGAGCGCGACCTCGGTGTACTCGGCTTTCGCGGCCGCGAGCTGCGAGCCCCACATCGACGCTCGTGCCGGCCACGCCATCACGCAGCGCTCGTGCGGGGTCCACTCGGCCGGCATGCGCAAGGTCATGCGCCATTATCCTCGCCCTCGTGGAGGCCCTTGAAGGACTGCGTGTCGTCGATATGGCGACGGTCTTCGCGGGTCCGGGCACGGCCCGCCATCTCGCCGATTTCGGGGCGGCGGTCGTGAAGGTCGAGGCGCCCGCGGGCGACGGTGTGCGCCGCATGGGGTGGTTCCCGCCCGAGGGTGGCGACTCCTACACGTGGAAGCTGGTCGGGCGGGGCAAGCGCTGCGTGGTGCTCGACCTGAAGACCCCGGACGGGCTCGACGCGATGCTGCGCCTCGTCGACGATGCCGATGTGCTGATCGAGAACTTCCGTCCCGGCACGATCGAACGCCTCGGCCTCGGTCCCGACGTGCTGCACGCCCGCAATCCGGGGCTGGTGCTGCTCCGGGTCACCGGGTTCGGACAGGACGGCCCGTATTCGCAACGGCCCGGGTTCGCCACCATGGCCGAGGCGATGAGCGGCTTCGCCGCCATCAACGGCGAGCCCGACGGACCACCGTTGCTGCCACCGATCGCGCTGACCGACGAGGTCGCGGCGCTCGCGGGCGCGTTCGCGGTGATGGTCGCATTGCGGCACCGTGACCGCACGGGCGAGGGGCAGGTGATCGACGTGAACCTGCTCGAGTCGATGCTGCAGATGATGAGCGCGTTGCCTTCGGCTTCGGCGCACCTCGGATACGAGCAGCCCCGTCTCGGATCGGGCATCCCGTACACCGTTCCCCGCGGCACGTACCGGTGCTCCGACGGCGAATGGATCGCGATCTCCACGTCGGCCGAGTCGGTCGCGCACCGCGTGCTCGAGCTGATCGGCGTCGGTGCCGACGCGCGATTCTCGTCGTTCGAGGGGCGTGCGACGCACCGCGAGGAGCTGGACGCGATCGTCGAGCGCTGGGTCGCACAGCGCCCGTCGGCCGAGGTCTTCGCCGCGTTCGACGCGGCCGAAGCCGCGATTGCTCCCGTGTACCGCATGGGAGATCTGCTGGCCGATCCGCATGTGATCGCGCGCGACGTCATCATCGAGGTCGACGGCGTGCGGATGCAGGGCGCGACGGCGCGGTTGTCGCGCACGCCGGCGAACGTGCGGCACGCGGGTCGGGCACTGGGTGCCGACACCGACGAAGTGCTGGCCGAGTTGAAGGCCGACGAGGAGGGCTCGCGATGAGCGACACGGTGACCCGTCAGTTCATGGAGACGGTCGACTTGCACGGTTCGCAGCCCGCGTTGCGGTGGAAGGTCGGCGAGGCGTTCGAAGAGCTGACCTGGAACGACTACGCGGCGCGCGCCGCGCGTGTCGCGGCCGCATTGGGCGAGTTGGGCATCGGCACCGGCGACCGCGTCGTGCTGATCATGCGCAACCGTCCCGAGTTCCATGTCGCCGACATCGCGGTGATGTTGTGCGGCGCGACGCCGATCTCGATCTACAACTCGTCGGCACCCGAGCAGATCCAATACCTTGCGAGCCACTGCGACGCTGTCGCCGCGATCGTCGAGGACGGCGCCTATCTCGACCGCCTGCTCGCGGTCCGCTCCGATCTTCCCGAGCTGCGCCACGTCGTGGTGATCGAAACGCCCGCCGACGGCCGCCCCGAGGGCGTGCTCGGTTGGGACGAGCTGCTTGCGCACGCGCCGGTCGATCTCGACTCCGCGGCCGGTATCGCCAAGCCGACCGACCTCGCGACCGTGATCTACACGTCGGGAACGACCGGGCCGCCGAAGGGCGTGATGCTCGATCACGCCAACATCGGCTGGACGGTCGAGTGCTACCGCGCGACCGTCGACGTCGAGCCGGGATGGCGCTGCGTCTCCTACCTGCCGATGGCGCACATCGCCGAGCGGATGGCGTCGCACTACCTCGGGATCGCGTCGGCCTTCCAGGTGACGACGTGCCCCGAGCCGGGACAGGTCGTGCTCTACCTCGGCGCGGTCAGGCCGCAGTCGTTCTTCGCGGTGCCGCGTGTCTGGGAGAAGGCGTACGCGAGCCTGCACGCGGCGGTTGCCGCCGATCCCGTGAAGGCCGAGGAGTTCGCGCGGGCGCTCGAGGTCGGGTGGCAGGTCTCGGAGCTGCGCGCCCGGGGCGAGGAACCGTCGGGCGACCTCGCGACGCAGTTCGCGGCCGCCGACGCGTCGCTCGGGTTCGTTCGCGGCCTGATCGGTCTCGACGAAGCAATCATCTGCGTATCGGGCGCGGCGCCGATCCCCTTCGACGTGATGCGGTTCTTCCGCGCGCTCGGGCTTCCGCTCTCGGAGATCTACGGGTTGTCGGAGACGTCGGGCCCGATGACGTGGGCGCCGTTCAAGGTCCGGACCGGCACGGTCGGTCCGCCGATGCCGGGCATCGAGGTGCGCCTCGATCCCGACGGTGAGGTGTGCTGCCGGGGCGGCAACGTCTTCCGCGGCTACCTCGACCAGCCGGTGAAGACGGCCGAGGTGCTCGACGACGACGGCTGGTTCCACACCGGCGACATCGGCCTCTTCGACGACGCGGGCTACCTCCGCATCGTCGACCGCAAGAAGGAGCTCATCATCACCGCGGGCGGCAAGAACATCTCGCCCGCCAACCTCGAGGCGGCGCTCAAGTCGGGGGAGATCGTCGGTCAGGCGGCCGCGATCGGCGACGACCGGCCCTTCGTCTCCGCGCTCCTCGTCCTCGATCCCGACACGGCACCGCTGTGGGCCCGCCAACACGGCATCGATCTGCCGTTCGAGGAGCTCGCCACGAATCCCGAGGTGCTCGCCGAGGTCCAGCGTGAGGTCGACGCCGCCAACGAGGGGTTCTCGAGGGTCGAGAAGATCAAGCGCTTCAAGCTGCTCAGCCACGAATGGCTCCCCGACTCGGAGGAGCTCACTCCCACCATGAAGCTCAAGCGCCGCGGGGTGCACGCGAAGTACGCGAAGGAGATCGAGGAGCTCTACTCCTAGACCGGGGGCCACATGCCGGCGCGGACGCCCGCGCGCCAGCCCCAGTTCGCGGTAAGCGGATCGAAGCGGTCCGACGGTCTCAATAGTTCGCGCGCCGCCGCGATCCACTCTCGGTTCGTCGGGCTCAAGACCTCTGTCGCGCGGGGGCGCAACTCATCGAGACACGCGGTGACGGCACCGCAGCCCTTGACCGACAGACGGCACACGACGTCGCGCTCGTCGATCGCGCTCGTGTGCTTGTCGATGAGACCGGCGACCTCACCGGGTCGCCTCGGAGAACAGCAGGAGGAGCGCGACGACGTCGGGATCGACGCCGAGGTCTCGTGAGGCTCGCCGCAACGCGGTCCGCAACCGCCCGCTGAGTCGCAGGATGACGGCCGCGACCAGTGCGATGTCGGTGTCGTCACGATCGAGCGGTGGCCACGGGTCGCGGTGTCGTGAGATCCGGTAGCTCGACTTGCCGCGTCGAGCGGGTGCGCGCACGGGTGTCATGTCGCACATTTTGTGAATCGGCTCTCGAATGGCCCGCCCGGCGAGTGCCGTCCGCGGCAGGCTCAGCCTTCGGGAGCGGTCTCGACGCGGTCTGCGCCACGGCGGCGGGCCTCGTCGAGGGCCTTGCCGGCCTGGGCGACGAGCTCCGCCGCTCCGAGCGCGTGCGTCGGATAGCACGCGACGCCGGCCGAGACGGTCAGCGAATCGCCGACGGGGCTTCCGAGCAACGTGCCCCGGACCCGTTCGGCCGCCCACACGGCTCCGGTCTCCGAGGTGTCCTCGAGGATCGCTCCGATCATGAGCTCGCCGAGCCGGCACGCGCTGTCGCTCTCACGCAACGTGCGCCGCACGACATCGCCGACGACACCGAGCGCCTGGTCGCGCGTGATGCCGTCCG
This sequence comes from Acidimicrobiia bacterium, assembly GCA_038240075.1. Lineage (GTDB taxonomy): Bacteria > Actinomycetota > Acidimicrobiia > IMCC26256 > PALSA-610 > DATBAK01. Next base: position 20,346 of record JBBSEC010000069.1, on the reverse strand, counting down.
AACCGTGGAGCCCGTCGATCTCGAAGATCACGACCGAGATCGGGCGCAGCGAACGGCGGGCCGCGGCGACCTGCTGCTGCACCAGGACCGCGAAGTACCGCTCGTCGTAGAGACCGGTCGTCGGGTCGAAAGCGTGGTCGCCGGTGTTGGCGGCGAGCTCCTCGTCGACTCCGTCGCGCCGGTTGGCTTCTTCTTCGAGGATGGCTGCGACCGCATCGAGCTCGCGGTGCAGTCGCTGAACATCGTTGGTCGCGCTGCCGAGTCGCGATTCGGTGTGCTGCAGCTGCGCCGCGATCGCGGCACCCGCCGCGCCGGCAACGACTCCTGCCGCGCCGGCAACGACACCCAACGCGGGTTGGGCGATGACGACCGCGAGCACGCCCGTCGCGAGCGCGACGATCGCGGCTCCGATCGAGAGAATGAGACGCCGGTCGACCATGCGCCTTCTCATCGGCCGGGCGGGGGGCCTGCCTGAGCGACTCCGAGGACGAGATCGGCGATGTCGGACATGATCTGTGCGAGCCGGTAGTCCTTGGGCGTGTATACCGCCGAAGCCCCTGCGGCCAAAAGACGGGCGCGATCGGCCTCGGGGATAATGCCCCCTACTATCACCGGCGCCTCGACACCCTCCGCGCGCAGCAGCCGGATCACCTCCGGAACCAGGTCGAGATGGGATCCCGAGAGGATCGAGAGGCCGACCACGTCGACATCTTCGTCGCGCGCCGCCGCCGCGATCTCGGCCGGAGTGAGACGGATGCCTTGATAGATGACCTCCATGCCCGCATCGCGCGCGGCCACCGCGATCTGCTCGGCACCGTTCGAGTGCCCGTCGAGACCCGGCTTGCCGACGAGGATGCGGATCGGTGAACGCCCCGCCGCGGTCGCGACGCGGATCCGTTCCCGCACCGCGAGCAGCCCGTCGGACGACGCCGATGCCACCCGGCCGATCCCGGTCGGCGCCCGGTACTCACCGAACACCCCGCGCAACACGTCCGCCCACTCGCCGACGGTGCCGCCGGCGTGCGCCAAGGCGATCGTCGGTTCCATGAGCTCGGCCTCTGGCGACTGGGCCGCGACTCGCAGCGCGTCGACTGCCGCTGCGACCGCCGATGCGTCGCGCGCCGAACGCCACGCCTGCGTGGCCTCGACCTGCTCGCGCTCGGCCGCGGGGTCGACGACGAGGAACGCCGCTTCGCCTTCGAGCTGCTCGAGCAACGGCGACGGCGCCGACTCGGTGAACGTGTTGACGCCGACGATCGAGATGTCGCCCGACTCGATCCGGCGCATGCGATCGGCGTGCGACTGCACGAGCTCGCCCTTCAGCTGCTCGATGTTGGCGAACGCGCCGCCCGCGGCGAGGATGCGGTCGAGCTCGGCCTGCGCGGCCGCCGCGAGCTCCGCGGTCTTGCGCTCGACGACGACCGAGCCGTCGAAGAGGTCGTCGTACTCGAGCAGGTCGGTCTCGAGCGCGAGCACCTGCTGGATCCGCAGTGACCACTGCTGATCCCACGGGCGCGGCAGACCGAGTGCCTCGTTCCACGCCGGCAGCTGCACCGCGCGGGCGCGTGCCCGCTTCGACATCGTGACCCCGAGCGTCTCGAGCACGATCCGCGGGACGTTGTTCTCGGGCTGCGCCTCGGTGAGTCCCAAGGAGTTCACCTGCACGCCGTACCGGAACCGCCGCGCCTTCGGGTCGGTGACGCCGTAGCGCTCGAGCGTGATGCGGTCCCACATCTCCGTCATCGCCCTGACCTTGCAGATCTCCTCGACGAAGCGGATCCCGGAGTTCAAGAAGAACGAGATGCGCTCGACGACCGTGGGCATGTCGTCGGCGCCGACGCGTCCCGACGCGATCACGGCGTCGAGCACGTCGATCGCGGTGGCGAACGCGAACGCGATCTCCTGCACCGGCGTCGCGCCCGCCTCCTGCAGGTGGTACGAGCACACGTTGATCGGGTTCCACGCCGGTACGTGCCTCACGGTGTACGTGATGAGGTCGACGGTGAGCCGGAGCGACTGCGCGGGCGGGAAGATGTACGTGCCGCGCGACAGGTACTCCTTCATGATGTCGTTCTGCGTCGTGCCCGCGAGCTTCGACGCGTCGATCCCGCGCTCGGCCGCGACCGCGACGTACAACGCGAGCAGCCATGCGGCCGTCGCGTTGATGGTCATCGACGTGTTCATCTCGTCGAGCGGAAGGTCGGCGAAGAGTGTGCGCATCTCGGCCAGCGTCGGCACCGGGACGCCGACCTTGCCGACCTCGCCGCGCGCCATCGGGTCGTCGGGGTCGTAGCCCGTCTGCGTCGGCAGATCGAACGCGACCGACAGCCCCGTCTGCCCGCGCGACAGGTTCGTGCGGTACAGATCGTTGGACGCCCGGGCCGACGAGTGGCCCGAGTACGTCCGCATCACCCAGGGGCGATCTCGATCAGCCACAGTCGCATTCTCGTCGCGATGTCACTACTGCCGATAATCGTAGAAACCCTGGCGCGTCTTGCGGCCCAGGCGCTCGGCCGTGACCATGCGGGCCAGCAACGGTGCCGGGGCGTAGTTGGGATCGCGGAACTCCGCGTAGAGCGCCTCGAGGATCGCGAGGCTCGTGTCGAGACCCACGAGGTCGAGCAGCGCGAGCGGGCCCATCGGGAAGTTGCAGCCGCCCTTCATCGCCGCATCGATGTCGTCGCGAGTCGCGACGCCCGCGTCGAGCATGCGCACTGCGTTGTTGAGATACGGGAACAGCAGCGCGTTGACGATGAACCCGGCCTGGTCGCGGACGAGCACCGCCTGCTTCCCGCACGCCTCCGCGAACGCGACACCCGCGGCGATCGTCTCGTCGGATGTCGTGATCGCTCTGACGACCTCGACGAGTGCCATCGCGGGCGCCGGGTTGAAGAAGTGGATCCCGCAGACGCGCTCGGGACGCCCGGTCTCCATCGCCATCTCGACGACCGGCAGCGTCGACGTGTTCGTCGCGAGCACGGTCTGCTCGCCACAGATGCGGTCGAGCTCGTTGAAGAGGTGCTTCTTGGCCGCGAGGTCCTCGACGATCGACTCGATCACGAGGTCGCAGTCGGAGAGCTCGCTGAGGTCGGTGACGGCGCGCACACGACCCAGCACGTCGTCGCGGTCGGTCGCCTCCATGCGGCCCTTGTCGACCTGGCGGGCCAGCGACTTCTCGAGCCCGGCGACCATCGCGTCGGCGGTCGACTGCGCCCGGCTGCGCACCACCACTTCGAAGCCGGCCTTCCCGCACACCTCGGCCAGGCCGGAGCCCATGATCCCGGACCCGACGATTCCCACGCGTTTCACAGTCATGGCGCCAGACGTTACCGGTCGGTAGGGATATCGGACCAGAGCAGTGATCCGACCAGAGCATGAGTCATCATGAGGCCCATGACTCTCTCGAGGCGGTCGCGCGGCACGCTCGCGCTGCTCGGTGGCGGCGAATGGCACGAAGGCGGGCGCGCGGTCGACGAGCACCTGCTCGAGGTCAGCGGCGCGAAGGAGGTCGTGGTGCTGCCGACGGCCGCCGCGTTCGAACGGCCCGACAAGGTCGTGGCCCGCGCCGAGGCCTGGTTCAAGGGCTTCGGGGTCGACGTGCGCCCGATCATGGTCTTGAACCGGCGTGACGCCCAGGACGACGCCAACGTGAAGGCCCTGAAGGGCGCGTCGTTCGTCTACCTCTCCGACGGGTCGCCCCTGCACCTGCGCTCGGTGCTCAAGGAGTCGTCGCTGCTGGCCGTGCTGGTCGCGGGCTACCGCAACGGTGGAGTGCTCGCGGCGTCCGGCGCGGGCGCAACGGTGCTCGGCGACCCGATGGTCGACCCGCGCGGTGGCGCGTACACCGTGGGCCTCGGCGTGGTGTCGAACCTCGCGATCTTCCCGTACCACGGGACCGCGGCCGAGCACCTCCGCAAGCGCTCGGTCGAGCTGCTCGCCGAGCACGCGATCCTCGCGGGCGTCGACGAGCACACCGCGCTCGTGCGGCCGCCCGAAGGCCCGTGGCGTGCGATCGGCGCCGGCGCGGTGACCCTCTACTCAGAGGGTCGTGTCGAGAGCCATCACGACACCGAGATCGTCACCTTGAAGATGTAGAGCGGGAGCTTCGTCTTCTGCGTCGACGGATCCGACGCGACCTGGTCCGGGTTGTAGAGCGAGCCGAGCCGCTTGACCACGTCAAGGCCCTTCGTGACGTGACCGAGGATCGAGTACAGGTACGGCGGACCGCCGAGGTTCTGTGCTCCGGCGTCGGTCCACGTGAGGAAGAACTGCGATCCGGTCGTGTTCGGTCCCGCGTTCGCCATCGCGACGTCGCCGCCGGAGTACGCCTTCTTCGGGGGCTCGGTCGGGAGGGCGTAGCCGGGACCGCCACTGCCGGTGCCGGTCGGGTCGCCTCCCTGCACGACGAAGTCCTTGGCGACCCGCTGGAACGTCAGGCCGTCGTAGAAGTGGTGCTGCGAGAGGAAGACGAAGCTGTTGACCGTCTTCGGCGCGTCCTTCGGGTCGAGGGCGATCGTGATGTTCCCGCAGGTCGTCGACATCACGGCCGTGTAGGTCTTCGTCGCGTCGATCGTCATCGCCGGCGCGGTCTTGTACTGCGCGGCCTTGTTGGCCGCCGGCTTGGTCGAGACACAGCCGGTCGGATACGGGTTCGCCGTCGTGGAGGTGGTCGAGGCCTTCTTCGAGCTCTTCTTGTGGCCGGTGAGGAGAATCACGCCGAACACCACCACGATCACGACGACCACGACGGCACCACGGATCAGCCCCGACCGCTGCTTCTGTCGCTTCTGCTCGGCCTCGCGAAGCGATCGCCCCTGCAGCTTGTTCTCGCGCTTACGTGCCCGTCTGTCGGCCTTGGCCATCGGTTCTCCTGCTCGGTCCGGCGGGCGAGTCTAGGAGTCAATTGGGGTCGGGGCCGCTCGGGGCCGCTGGTACCGTTGATCCCCGTGGCGCTGCTCGTACAAAAGTTCGGCGGCACCTCGGTTGCCGATCCCGACCGCATTCGTGCCGTCGCCGATCACATCGCGCGCACCCGGAGTGCCGGCAACGACGTGGTCGTCGCCGTCAGCGCGATGGGCAAGTCGACCGACGACCTGGTCCGGCTCGCGCACGAGGTCTCCACCAATCCGACCGGCCGCGAGATGGACATGCTGCTCACCGCGGGTGAGCGGATCTCGATGGCGCTGCTGTCGATGGCCGTCAACGACCTCGGCGTCCCCGCGGTGTCGTTCACGGGCTCGCAGGCCGGCATCGTCACCGACACCGACCACGGTCGGGCCAAGATCATCGAGATCAAGGGCGACCGGATCCGCGAGGCGCTCGCCAAGGGGCAGGTCGCGATCGTCGCGGGGTTCCAGGGCGTCTCGACCGCGAAGGAGATCGTCACCCTCGGCCGGGGTGCCTCCGACCTCACCGCCGTCGCGCTGGCCGCCGCGTTCGGCGCCGACGTGTGCGAGATCTATACCGACGTCGAAGGCGTCTACACCGCCGACCCGCGCATCGTTCCCGACGCGCGCCGTCTGGCACGCATCTCGTTCGAGGAGATGCTCGAGATGGCCGCGACCGGCGGGCGCGTGCTCGCGATGCGGTCGGTCGAGGTCGCCCGTAACCACCACGTGCCGCTGCACGTCCGATCCAGCTTCACCTGGGCACCGGGTACCTGGGTCGTCGAGGAGGTTCCCATGATGGAGGAAGCGATCATCTCCGGCGTCACGCACGACGTCTCGGAGGCAAAGATCACGATCGAGCAGGTGCCCGACCGGCCCGGTGTCGCCGCGTCGGTGTTCCGCGCGCTCGCAGAAGACGGCGTCAACGTCGACATGATCGTGCAGAACGTCTCGACCGCGGGCCACACCGACATCTCGTTCACCGTCCCGCGCTCCGATCTCGCAAAGACCGCCGTGGTCATGGACAAGGTCGTCGTCGACACCGAAGCGCGCGGCTACCGATCGGACGCGGCGGTGGGCCGCGTCTCGCTCGTCGGCGCGGGCATGAAGACCCATCCCGGTGTCGCCGCGAAGATGTTCGAGACCCTCGCGGACGAGGGCATCAACATCGAGATGATCAGCACGTCGACGATCCGCATCTCGTGTGTCGTGCGCGACTCCGACGTCGAGCCGGCGGTGCGCACCCTGCACCGCGCCTTCGGATTGGAGACCGCGCCATGAGAGTCGGCGTCATCGGCGCAACCGGGCTCGTGGGCCAGGAAATGCTGCGCATTCTGGAGGAGCGCGCGTTTCCCGTGAGCGAGCTGCGCGCGTACGCGTCGGCGCGATCACAAGGACGCCGCCTGCCGTTCAACGGTGGCGACGTCGCGTGCGAAGTGCTGCGCGAGGGCTGCTTCGACGGGGTCGATCTCGTGATCGTCGACGTCGACGACCCGCTCGCGCTCGAGTGGGGTCCCCAGGCCGCGGCCGCGGGCGCGCTCGTCGTCGACAACTCGGCGGCCTTCCGCATGGACCCCGACGTTCCGCTCGTCGTCGCCGAGGTGAATCCCGAAGACCTGGCCAACCTGCCGCGGGGCATCGCGTCGTGCCCCAACTGCACGACGATGGTGCTCGTCACCGCGCTCGCGCCGTTGCACCGCGCCGCGCGCATCGAGCGGCTCGTCGTGTCGACCTACCAGTCGGTCTCCGGAGCCGGGCAATCCGGGCTGCACGAGCTCGACGAGCAGTGGACGAAGTTCGACGGTGGCGCCGAGACGCTCCGACGGGCCGGCACGAACGGTGCGGCGTCCGAACCGGGCGAGGTCTGGAGCAAGCCGATCGCGGGCAACGTCATCCCGCTCGCCGGGTCGGTCAAGGAGGCGGGCTACACGTCGGAGGAATGGAAGCTCGTCTACGAGACCCGCAAGATCCTGCACGACGACGAGATCCTCGTGAGCCCCACGTGTGTGCGCGTCCCCGTCTACGTGGGGCACGCGATGTCGGCGAACCTGCAGTTCCGCCGGCCCATGCCGCGCGCCGAGGCGATCGAGCTCCTGCGGGAAGCGCCGGGCATCGTGCTCGTCGACGACGGTGACGGCTACCCGACGCCACTGGAGACCGCGGGGATCGACCCGGTGCTCGTCGGTCGGCTCCGCGAAGATCCGTCGCTGCCCGGCGCGCTCAACGTCTGGGTGACGGGCGACAACCTGCGCAAGGGCGCCGCCCTCAACGCGGTGCAGATGGCCGAGGTCCTCCGGGATCTCTGACCGTCTGCCGCGCGCTACTGCAGGTTCGAGTTGGTGCTCGAGAACTTCGTCGAGATCGTCTTGCCGAGCACTTTGACCGCGATGATCACGATGATCGCGATGAACGCAATGAGCAGGATGTACTCGACCAGGTTGGCCCCCCGCTGGTTCTGACCGGCCAGCTGCCACCGCCGCGAGATCCAAGCACGCCAATAGGTGAGATCCATAGCGAGCAAACCCCTCGAATCGGTCGGAGATCCGCCCCCGTATGCTCGACACGAGGGCCTTTGTCGACGTTCTCATCGGCTTCTCACGCCCTGTCCACAAGCGTTTCCGGGAACCTGAGAGGTTGAGCCCGCCATGAGGACCCGCTCCCACCGCCGTCGCGGCCCCGTCACGCCGGTCGAGCTGGCCGAGGCTGCGGTCCTGGCCGACCTGGCCCTCGGCCTCGTCGTCCTGGGTTGGCTGCTCCCGCTCGGGAGCGCCCTCTTCGCGGCCGCGTGCGTGCCCTTGGTGGTGCTCAGCGTCCGCCAGCGGGGCCGGGTCCTCGTGATCGGGGTGACGGCGGCGGCCGCCCTCGGCTTCCTGGTGGGCGGGACCGGAGTCGACACCAACCTGCTGATCTGCGCCGCGATCAGCGCCATGGTGGGCGTCGGCATCCGCCACCGCTGGGGCCCGACGCGGGCCTCGATCACCGCCGTCGTGGTGATCTGGCCGCCGCTCGCGGCGGTGAGCGTCGCCCTGCTGCTGCTCTTCTCCAACCTGCGGCGCCTGTCGCTCGACCAACTCCGCAACTTCTGGAACGCGATCCGGCATCTGCTGGTTCGGGTCGGCCTGTCCGGTGGGGCCAGGGGCGGCGACCGGGTCGTCCGCTACGGGCTGGATCACTGGTGGCTGCTCGTGCCCGCCGCGGAGCTGTTCGCGGTGGCCGTGGCGGCGCGGGTCACCTACGGCCTCGCCCGCCGGGTGGTCGGGCGGTTGGCCGATGCCCCGGCCCGGGTGCCCCTCGGCGACCCTGACGGCTCCTCGGCGGCCGCCGCCGAGCCGGGCCCGGTGCCGGTGGCCTTCGACGCCGTCGGGTTCCGCTACCCCGGCGCGGCCGCCGACGCCGTCCACGTCGCCCGGGCCGAGATCCCGGCGCACCGGTTCGTCGCGGTCACGGGGCCCAACGGTGTCGGGAAGTCGACGTTCGTGCGCCTCCTCGCGGGTGCGGAGCCGTCGTCAGGATCCGTCGACCGGCCGGGAGCGGTCGGGCTCGGGCGGGTCGGCGGCACCGCGGTCGTGTTCCAGCGCCCCGAGAGCCAGGTGCTCGGCGTGCGCGTGTGCGACGACGTCGTGTGGGGCCTCCCGCTCGCGACGGCCGGGACCGCGGTCGATGTCGAGGCGGTGCTGACATCGGTCGGGCTGGCCGGGCTCGGCGATCGCGACACGATCACGCTGTCGGGGGGCCAGCTCCAACGGCTCGCGATCGCGGCCGCCCTCGCGCGGCATCCGGAACTCCTGGTGTCCGACGAGTCGACCGCGATGCTCGATCCGGCCGGTCGGGCCCGACTGCTCGCGCTGCTGCGCGGCCTTCCCGACGGCGGTGGGCCGACCGTCGTGCACGCGACGCACCGCGTCGACGAGATCGTGGCGGCCGACGCGGTTGTCGCGCTGGGACGCGAGCCCGCGGCACGGCACGGAGGGACGCGCGCGGTGCCTGCCCCGATGGCAGTACGCGGCCACCGGTACGCCGCGCCGAGCGGACCGCTCGTGACGTTGCGGGGTGTCGGGTACACGTACTCGGCAGGCACGCCGTGGGCGCGGCGCGCGCTGCGCGGGATCGATCTCACCCTCGGGCCGGCCGACGCGGTGCTCGTTGTCGGCGGCAACGGTTCCGGCAAGACGACGCTCGCGTGGTTGCTCGCCGGGTTGCTCACACCCACCGAAGGCGAAGCGCTGCTCGAAGACGGGTCGATCGTGTCGCAGGTCGGCCGGGTCGGCCTCGGGTTCCAGCACGCGCGGCTGCAGCTCCTGCGGCGCACCGTCGCCGGTGAGCTCGACGGTGTCGGGCCGGAAGGGTTCTCCGTGCACGAGGCGCTGCAGCTCGTCGGGCTGCCGCCGCAGCTCGCGACGCGCGCCATCGACGACCTGAGTGGCGGTCAGCAACGCCGCGTCGCGCTGGCGCGGTTGCTCGTGAGCGAGAGCCCGCTGCTCGTGCTCGACGAGCCGTTGGCCGGTCTCGACGACGCGGCCCGGGAGGAGCTCGTCGCCGTGCTCCTCCGTCTGCGCGCCGAGCGCCCGTTCGGCCTCGTGATCGTGTCGCACGATCTCGTCGAGCTCACGCCGGTGGTCGATCGCGTCATCGCGTTGCGCCACGGTGAGATCGCCTTCGATGAGCCGGCCGATCCCGACGGCCGGGTCGATGCCGTCGCGTCGTTCCTCGCTGCGGAGGACGTCTGATGGCGCGCACCTCGACGGCGCCCCGCCGCCCCGACAGCGAGCTGCGCATGCTGCGCTACCTGCCCGGCGACTCAGTCGTGCACCGCCTGTGGGCCGGAACGAAGATCACTGTCGCGGCGGCGGTGAGCCTCGCGCTGTCGCTCCGACCGACGTGGCGCGCGCTCGGCATCGTCGGCGCGATCGTGATCGTCACGGTGCTGACCGCGCGCATCCCGCGCACCGCGGTGCCGCGGATCCCGGGGTGGATCCTCTACGTGTTGATCCTCGGCGGTGTCGTCGACGTGATGTGGGGCCCGCGCCCGCGCCACCGGATCCTCGGTGTCGTGGTCAGCACGACCGCGTTGGATCAATGGAGCCGCTTGTTGCTGGTCGGCGTCGAACTGCTCGCGCTCGCGGCCGTCATCGCGTGGACGACCCGGCTCGGTGAGCTCGCGCCCGCCATCGGCAAGCTCCTGCGTCCGTTCCGTATCGTCCGCCTGCCGGTCGACGAGCTGACCGTTGCGATCGCGTTGTGCGTCCGCTGCTTCCCGTTGCTCGCCGAGGAGCTGCGCATCCTGCTCGCGGCACGCCGGCTGCGGCCGGAGCTGCGGGCGATGGGGGTGCGCTCGATCATGAGAGAACCCGTCGACCTGCTCGTCGCCGCGACGACGGTGTGCCTGCGCCGCAGCCGGGAGCTGGCCGACGCCATCGAGGCCCGCGGTGGATTCGGCATGGTGAGCGATCATGAGAGCCGCCCGCGTGCGATCGATTACGCGGTGCTCGTCGCGACCGCCGCGCTCATCGTTCTCATCTTCGTTCCTTGAGAGCGCACGCCGCGCGCGGCGGTACGCTCCGCTCATGAACGAAGCGCCGCGGCCGGTTCCTGCCGCGCGCCTGGTGTTCTCTCCCGAGGACCGGGCCGAGATCCACGCGCTCATCGAAGCGTCGCTCACATCGGGTTCGCTCACGCTCGGCCCGCACACCGCGGAGCTCGAAGCCGCGTTCGCGCTGCGACACGGCACGCCGTACGCCGTGGCTGTGAGCTCGGGCACGAGCGCGATCGAGATCATCCTGCGGCACCTCGACGTCGCCGGGGCCGAAGTCATCGTGCCGGCGAACACGTTCTTCGCAACCGCGGCGGCCGTCATTCACGCCGGTGGGCACGTGCGGCTCGCCGATGTCGACGCACGCACGCTCGCACTGTCGGTGGAAACGGTCGAGGCCGCGCTCACCGACGAGACCGCAGGTGTCGTGATGGTGCACATCGGCGGGCTGATCAGCCCCGAGACCCCGGCGATCCGCGATCTCTGCAAGCGCAAGGGCGTGTTCTTCGTCGAAGACGCCGCGCACGCGCACGGCTCGTCGCTCGACGGCGTGAGCGCAGGCCAGTTCGGCGTCGGCGCCGCGTTCTCGTTCTATCCCACGAAGGTGATCACGGCGGGCGAGGGCGGGATGATCGTCACCGCCGACGCCCGCATGCGCGACGACGCGGTGGTCTACCGCGATCAGGGCAAGGCCGGCTTCCTCGGCGGTGAGCACGTGCGCATGGGCGCGGCGTGGCGGATGAGCGAGCTGCACGCGGCCGTCGGCCTCGTGCAACTGCGGAGGCTCGACCAGTTCATCGCGACGCGCCGCGCGAACGCGGCCCTCTACGACACCGCCTTGGAATCGATCGACGGCATCACTCCGCTGCCCGCGCCTACCGGATGCGTGAGCAACTACTACAAGTACGTCGCCCTGCTCGATCCGGCCATCGACCGCGACGCGTTCAAGAAAGCGATGCGCGACGAGCACGCGGTCTCGATGAGCGGCGAGGTCTACACGGCTCCGCTCCACTTCCACCCAGTGTTCGCGAAGCTCGACCGCGCGCCGCTCCCGGTGTCGGAGGCCGTCTGCGCCGCGCAGGTCTGCCTGCCGATCCATTCCGACATGACGGCCTCCGAAGCCGAGCGCGTCGTCGCGGCGTTGCGTTCGGTGCTCGCGGGGATGCTCAGCGCGTGATCGTGTAGACGTCGAAACGGTTGCCCTTGAACAGGTGGCTCACCGTCACGTGTTGTGCGGCGCAGGCGTTGCGGTCGCTCGACGACAGCAGCGTGAGCAGCTTCTGCTCGTTCTTGTGGAAGCCGCGGTCGTAGTGGTGGTAGATGATCTCGCGGTCGACGCGCCGGTCGACGAGGAACTGACAGAACTCGGCTTCACTCGGCCAGGTGCGCCGGTCGATGCTCTCCGGAAAGAACTCCGAGTCGAGCCGCGCTCCGTGCTGGATCAGCAGATACATGCCCATGCGTCGATCGGTCGTGGAGAGCACGCGGTAAACGAGGCCGGGGTGAAACGCCGGCGACGTGATGAACGCATCGAGTGTCGTCTCCGGCTCCTTCGACAGGTCGCGCCACGCGGTGCGGGTGTCGAGCTGCGTCGCGAGGCCGGCGCTGCCCGCGAGGAACGCGGCGAGCGCCAGCGGCACCATCCACGGGCGCGCGACCTTCCGGAACCACACCAGCACGATCGGGATCACGACCACGAACAGCCGCGGCGTCACCGTCTCGACGAAGTTCACGATCTTCACACCGAGCGAGGAGTCGGTGAACGCAGGCGTGAGGAGCACGAACAACACGGCGGGCGCCGCGATCACGAGTGACGCCGCGTAGGCGATGAGAAGCCGGCGGCGATGCGGTTCGAAGCGCAGCCACCCGATCACGAGCAGCGCCGCGATCGGGAGCACGACGGCCGCGTGCGTCGCCTGTCCGAGACCCGCGAGCACGACCGCCCACACCGTGCGGTCGGCCCGCCAGCACGCGATCGCCGCGAGGAATATCGCCATCGCCCACACGAACGGCAGCTGTCCGAGCACCGGCGCCACGATGAGAAACGGGTTCGCGAGCACGAGCGCGACCCACCAGCCGCGCCGCAGCTCCGGAAACGCCCAGAATGTCGTGGCCACGAGCGCGATCGATCCGATCACGAGCCACAGCGTCACGACCCAGTCGCCGAGCAGGGGACGCAGCAGCGCGGCCGTCAGCCACGGGATGAACGCGTAGGGAAACGCGAGCCCGTGACCGTGACCGATGATCGACATGTGGTACGGAATGCGGTGTGAATGCACGAGCACGCGGCTCACGTACCAGACGTGTGCGTAGTTGCTCACCGTGTCGCTGGAGACGAAGAGCCGATGCCGCAGGATCATGCCCATCACGACGATCCACACGGCACCCGTCGCGATCGCGATGATGAAGCCGATGCGTTGAAACCACGTCGACTCGCTCACGCCGCGACCATCGCCGGCATTCTGGTGCTTGCGACCGTCGGATGGCTGTTCACACAGACTGATGAGCGCGCTCTCATCATGATGCTCGGGGTCGTGGCCGGGGTCGGCGCGGCGGTGGTTGTCGGCGGACTGGTCGGCTTTCGCAGCACCCGGTGGCCGCGCACGCGCATCACGGGCGCCGCGATCGCGGTCGTCGCCACGCTGCTCGTCGGCGGATGGATCGGCGCGAACTCGCCGGCGGAGACCTGGCTCGGCCCGATCGTCAGCCACGGCGATCGCAACCGCCCTGACGTCGCGCTCACGTTCGACGACGGCCCGAACGTGCCGGAGACGCTCGCTGTCGCGCACATCCTCGACTCGTTCGGCGTGAAGGGCACGTTCTTCACCGTGGGAAAGGCGCTGGCCAAGCGGCCCGACATCTCACGGGCGCTCATGGCCGACGGCCAGTTGCTGGGAAACCATTCGTACCATCACGACCAGTGGCGTTGGCTCGACCCGTTGTACCCCGAGCTCGAGCACACGCAGGCGACGTTCAAGAAGGAGCTCGGCGTCTGCCCGACGTTCTACCGGCCTCCGCACGGTCAGCACACTCCGTTCATGTCGTACCAGTTGGCCCGCAAGCACATGACGATGATCGGTTGGGACGATTCGGCCGCCGACTGGGCGACCACCAACCCGCGCACGGTCGCGCGCCGCATCCTCGAACGGGTCGCGCCGGGATCGATCATCGTGCTCCACGACGGCCTCGACGGGGATCTCACCGCCAATCGATCGGTGCTGACCGCGGCCCTGCCCATCATCCTGCGCGGATTGCAGGCGAAGGGCCTGCACGTGGTGCGGCTCGACACGCTGCTCGGCATCACCGGCTACGGCACGAATCATTGCTGAGGGCGGGACGCGATCCGGCGACGCCCGGGGGCATACTGACCCGATGATGAGAACGATGAGCTCGACCCGCCGCGCGCTCGGAATCGCATTCGTCGTCGGAGTCGTCGCGTCGGTGACCGCGATCGCGTCGCCCGCGTTCGCAGTGAGCCCGGTCCAACCCGGTAACCGCCCGACGCCGGTCGTCGGGCAGCAGAACGGCCTCATGACGCCCGACGCGCTCGTCACGGTGGAGGGCGACTGTCGGCTTGCGCGCGCGGCCGCGGGCAGTTTCGTGCACCTGCTTGCTGCGGCGCGGGGCGCGGGCATCGACCTCGGCACCGACTCGTGCTACCGACCGCTTGCCGATCAGATCTCGACACGCTCCGACGCGTGCAGCAAGGGCAACTGCGCGTGCGCGGCGACGATCAGTGGAACCGCGACGGTCGGCACGTCGTTCCACGGTTGGGGGAAGGCGGTCGACCTGACGGTCGACGGGCATTCGCTGACCGATCCGTTCTCACCCGCCGAGCAGTGGCTGAACGCCCACGCCGGCGCGTACGGCTGGAACCATCCCGCGTTCGCGTTGCTGGGCACGGCGTGCCCGGAGGCGTGGCACTGGGAGTGGGTCGGCGACGGCGGTGCGCTGGGCGCGTCGCCCGTGAAGGCCGACGTGATGGGCGGCGTCGGCGGCCCGGGCGGATCGCTGGGCACCGTCATGGGTACCGGCGCGGTCAAGTGGTACGACGGACCGCTCACGTCGAGCCAGCCCGAGCTCTCACCGCTCGCATGGGTGATTGTCGGAGGTGCCGTCACGCCGACCGGGGCCGGCCTCTGGAGGGTCGCCGCCGACGGTGGCGTGTTCAGCTCGGGTGATGCGACGTTCTACGGCTCGACCGGCGCGATCCATCTCAACCAACCGATTGTCGGCGTCGCGGCTGGACCGGCCGGGCACGGCTACTGGCTCGTCGCGTCCGACGGCGGCATCTTCAGCTTCGGATCGGCAGGGTTCCACGGCTCGACCGGTGCCATCCATCTGAACCGTCCGGTGGTCGGCATGGCCGCGACGCCGAGCGGGCACGGCTACTGGCTCGTCGCCTCCGACGGCGGAATCTTCAGCTTCGGCGACGCCGGCTTCCACGGCTCCACCGGAGCGATCCACCTGAACTCGCCCATCGTCGGGATGCTCGCGGCCCCCGACGGGCACGGGTACTGGCTGGTCGCGGCCGACGGCGGCATCTTCAGCTTCGGCTCCGCGGCGTTCCACGGATCGGCCGTGCGGGTCTTCGACTCGCCCGTTGTCGGCATGATGGCGAACGCGACGGGCGGCTACTGGGTGGTCAGTGCCGACGGGAACATCGCGCAGTTCGCGTGACGCGGGCGCGCGTCGCTGGGCGAGGTCACGAGCAGGTCGTGTAGGGCGCGGCGTCGAGCAGCTGGTCGAGCCGCACCGGCTGGAGATGCCGCGCGCGGAGCCCGGCGAGAATCTCGGGCATGGCCTCGACGAGCGCGGTGTGATTCGCCGCGGGGGTGCCGTCGAAGTCGTCCTGCAGGGCGATGATCGAGCCGCCGCGCACGTTCTTGAGCACGCGGTCGGCGATCGCCTTCGGGCTCGAGACGTCGGAATTACCGGCCGACACGTCCCAGAGCACCATCTTCATCCCGTGCTTGTGCACGGTCGCCTCGATGAACGGGGTCTTGCGCCCTTCCGGCGGTCGGTACCACGCGGGGCACACACCGAGGATGTGGCCGACCGAGTGCTGCGCCCGCCCGAGCTCCGGATAGCGCGGATCCATCCAGCGCCAGTTGTCGGCGTGGTACGACTGGTTTCCGACGAGGAAGCCATGTGCGTACAGCGCGCGCACCACCTGCGGGTCGCGTACGGCCGACTGCCCGACGATGAAGAACGCGGCAGGAACGTGGCTGCGGTCGAGGACCTGCATCATCGCCGTCGTCGCCTTCAGGTCGGAACCGCCGTCGTCGAACGTGAGCGCGACCTCGTTGCCGTTGCGTGGCCCGTGCGGGATGCCGCCGCCGAACCAGGTCGCGCTGACGGTGCTCGAGCCGAAGTACAGCGTCGTCATCGCGGTGATCGCGACGATCGACGAGGCGAACACGATGGGCCGAGAGCGGGTACTCGGCGCGGGCCGGCGCTGATTGACGAGCGCGAGCATCGCTTCGCCGACGACCACCACGACCGCGGCGACCAACAGGGCCGTGCGCAGATGATCGAGCCGGACGACGAGCACGATCGCGACGCAGATACCGAGGAGCACCCGCCGCACCGCGCGCGCCGGCGGCGACGCGATCGCGACGCCCGCGCTGAAGAGAGACGCGAGCGCGATCGTGCTCCCGAGATCGCTGCGCTGCGGTACGAGCCACGCGGCGACGGCGGCGACGACGATCCCGGTGATGGGCAGGCTTCCGTTCGGAACGAACCGGCGCACGAGCAGGCCCGCGCCGGTCGCCGCGAGCGCGGCGAGCGTGAACCGGGCGATGCCGCCCGAACCGGCGCCGATGGTGAGCGCGAACAACACGGCCAGAACTGACGCGATCGACAGCGTGGCCGGCGCGTTGCGGCGCGTGTCGGAACGCCACACGCGCGACGCGGCGATCGGGATCGCGGCGAAGTCGATCGCGGCGTCGGTGAGGCTGGTGCGCGACCGCGCCACGGGCACCGGGACGACGTGATCGTTGCGCACGCGGTATCCGAGCCGCGACATCACGACGGCGACCTCGACCGTCTCGCTGTACTTGTGACCGGAGTAGAAGTCGAGCGCGTGCGCGAGCGCGCCGAGCCGGAACACGCGGTAGCCCGACTCGACGTCGTACAGGCGCTGTCCGGCCCAGACGCTCGCCCAGAGGCTCAGGATTCCGTTGCCGAACCTCTTGAACGCGCCGTGGTACGACAGATCGCGACGGGCGAGCATCGCGTCGAGGTGCTCGTCGACGGTCGCGCGCGCGAGCTCGTCGAGTACGGCGAGGTCGTGCTGGCCGTCGGCGTCGACGGTGAACACGAGGTCGTCGGCGTCGAGCTCGCCGCGCTCCAGCCGGCCGCGAACGTGCGTGAGCGCGAGCAGGTACGCCTCAGACATGCCCCGGTTCACGTCGTGTGCGAGGAGGCGGCACTCGCGATGACCGGGAAGCCACGCTTCGATGACGGCGCGCGTACGGTCGGTGGAGCCGTCGTCGACGACGATGAGCTCGTCGACCAGCGGCGCGAGCTGGTCGAGCACCGCGGCGACGGTCGACTCCTCGTTGTACGCGGGGACGATCGCGATGCGGCGCGGCGTGCGCACCGGCTCGCCTTGATCCGAACCGTTCGATACTCCCTGGGCGCGGTACCACGCGAGCGTCTTCGCGAGCCCGTCGCGGAACGTCGTGTGCGGCTCCCAACCGAGCTCGTCGCGCGCGCGGTCGCTGCTCACCCGGCGCGCTTCGTAGTCACCGGGGCGCGACGGTCCGAAGGTGACGGTCACGTCGCCGACGAGATCGCGGACGTTCTCGGCGATCTGGCGGATCGACGTCGCCTCGGTCGACTCGAGGTTGTACGTGCGGTTCTCGGCCGCGGGGGCGAGCGCGAGCACGTGCGCGGCGGCGAGGTCCTCGACGTAGACGAACTGGCGCGTCTGCGAGCCGTCGCCGTCGATCGCGAGCGGCTCGCCCCGCAGCGCGCGCTCGAGGAAGGCCGCGACGACGAGATCACTGCGCATGCGCGGTCCGTACGGGATCCCGTAGCGCAAGATCGTGTACGGGCGGTCGTACAGATTCAGATAGTCGCGGCAGAACATCTCCGCCGCGAGCTTCTCCGACACGTAGATGTGCTTGTCGGTCTCCAGGTCGAAGAGGGTGTCCTCGTCGACGGTCTGGCCGTGTGTCGCCGAGTAGACCCACACCGTGCTGGCCAGGATCACGCGGCCGGCGCCGGCGCGCCGCGCGGCCTCGAGCACCCGCACGGTGCCGAGCGCGTTGAGGGCGACGCTCTCGACCGGGTTCGCCAGGACTTCGTTCACGTCGGCCATCGCGGCGAGGTGGAACACGGCGTCGGAGCCGCGGAGCGCGTCGGTCAGGGCGTCCTCGTCGAGGAGGTCGACCTCCCGCCAGTCGACCTCGAGCCGGAGCGGAGGACGCCGGTCGATGACCCTCACCTCGTGGCCGGCCGCCGTCAACGCGTCGACGACGTGCGAGCCCACGAAGCCCGATCCGCCTGTGATCGTGATGAGCATGACGCCCATGCTCGCACGCAGGACCACGCCAACGTGTAAATGAGCAGCAGGTGAGTGCCGGCGTACCCGAACGGGCCGGCCCGAATTACAAGTTTGTAACTCTGGACTTGTTATACGAATCGCGTTTCACTACACAACAGTGGATCTCGAGGAGCGTTCGAAGCTGCTGTTCGGCAACCGGCATCGGTTGCGCATCGGCGACTGCGTCGCCCAGCGCAACCTCGTCACCGCTCGGGAGATCGCCGCCGAGCTGCGCCTCGCCGACAGCGTCGTGCGCGCCGAGCTCCTGCGCCTCTCCGAGGCCGGCTTGCTGATCGCATTGCCGTCGGTGCAGAAGGAACGGTTCTTCGAGCAGGTGCCCGACCCATTCTGGGCCTACTGCCGCGAAGAGGTCGCGCGCTTCGGAGTGCCGCTGCCCGAAGGGGCAGAAGGCGCGCAGCACCACTCCTGAACCGGTGACCGGGTCGAAGGAACGGTGAGAATGCGCGGAACCGTCGACGGCAGCGACGTCAGGTCGCGCCGCGTTCGAAGGGCTGGGCGAGCGCGGCGGGCTGACGGGTGCGCTGCGCGAGGACGGCCATGACGATCAGCGGGAGCACGTACGGCGCCGCGATGAGCAGCTGGGCGTTCAGCGTGTAGCCGAGCGCCGGGAGCGCGAGACGGAGCGCGTCGGCGCCGCCGAAGAGCAGGCAGCCGGCGATCGTGCCCCGAAGCGTCCAACCGCCGAAGATCACGGCCGCGATCACGATGTAGCCGCGTCCCGCGGTCATGTCGCTCGTGAAGGTGCCGACTTCGCCGACCGCGAGGAACGCCCCGCCGAGGCCGGAGAGCGCGCCGCACCACAGGAGCGCCTGGCGCCGCCGCCGGTTGACGTCGATGCCGGTCACGTCGGCCGCCCGCGGGTTCTCGCCGATCGACCGCAGCTCGAGACCCCACCGTCGCCGTTGGACGAGCCACCACACGAGGGGGACGAGCGCGTAGAGCGCGAACGCGGGCCAGCGCTCGGAGAACAACGGGCGGCCGACGATCGGAATGCGTGACAGCACCGGGATCGTGAGGATGCCGACCTGTTGCGGATGCATGACGACGGTGTCGAGGAGGTAGCTCGTGAGCCCGAGCGCGAGCACGTTGAGGGTGATGCCGACGACGAACGGGTTCGCCTGCAGGCGGTGACTCAGGTTGCCGTGGATCAGGCCGATCACCAGACCCGCGCCGACGCCCCACACGAGGCCCGCGCCCGCGTTGTGCATCACCGACGCGCCCATCGCGCCGGCGTAGGCGCCCGACAACATCATCGCCTCGACCGAGAGGTTCAGCGTTCCGGCCCGTTCGGCGACGTATTCACCGCACGCCGCGAACAGCAGTGGCACGCTCAGGCGAACCGCGGCGGACAAGATCGTCGTGAGCTGGCTCGTCATGCCGCGGCCGCCGCGATCTCGGGTGTGGCCCGGCGGGACGCGCGCAGATGCAGGAGGGCAGGCGGCAGCACCACGCCGAGCACCACGAGCGCCTGCACGATCGGCACGAGATCGGTGGCGATGCCGGCGGTGGAGAGGAAGCTCCCGCCCGCTTCCGCGGCGCCGAAGAGCAACGCGGTCGCGACCGCCGCCGACGCGTTGTTGCGCGCGACGAGCGCGACGAGCAGCCCCGACCAGCCGATGTTGTTCGAGATCGTCGGCGTCAGCCGGTACGCGGTGCTGGTGAGCACGACTCCGCCCGCGAGGCCGGCGAACGCGCCCGAGATCACGATCGCGGCGCCGCCGATCAGCGCCGCGTTGATGCCGGCGCGTCGGGCCGCGACCGGATTCAGCCCGAGGATCTTGAGCCGGAACCCCCAGCGGCTGCGCGCGAGCAGTGCCGACACCGTCAACGCGAGCCCGATTGCGAGCAGGAACCCGGTCCCCGCGTTCGCCGACGGATAGTGACCGAGGTGCGGCAGGCGCACACGCGCGGGGATCGGAGCCGACTCCGCGAGTCTCCCGGTCGTCGGGCCGTGCTCTTGGATGAACCACTGGTTGTTGACCGCGTAGCTCAGCAACTGACCGGCGACGAAGATCAGCAGGAGTGAGCTGATCACGATGTCGACCCCGCGCCAGTAGCGGAGGAGCGCGGCGAGTGCGGCCCAGGCCGCGCCGCCGAGCGTCGCCGCGCACAACGCGAGGATCAGGACGAGCGGTCCGGGGCCGTGTACCCGGATCGCAACGAGCGCGCCGGCCAGCGCTCCCATCATGAGCTGACCTTCCTGCCCGATGTTGAATTGACCGGCGCGGACGCTGATGATCGCTCCGAGCGCGACGATCAGCAGCGGTGCCGCGTTGTCGAGCGTGTAGCCGAGCGAGCCCCAGCCGTTGATGCTGCCGTCGTACATCGCGCTGAAGACGCTTCCCGGCGGTCCGTGC
>JBBSEC010000068.1:0-25647 GCA_038240075.1 Acidimicrobiia bacterium | reverse complement strand
TGACGGGGACGTGGCCGCGACCCCGCGGCTTACTTTTATCAACGCGGGTGGGGGGGGGGCGGGGGGGGGGGGCGCCCCCCCCACGACTGACACTCGGGAGGCGTGCTAGCTGCAGACGCCGCCTGTGCAACCCCACTCGTTGATGTTCCAGAACATCCCGAGGATCGAGTTGTCCTTGACCGGACCCACGACCTTCTTGCTCCAGATCAGGATGTCGGGAAGCGGGTCGAGCGGCAACGCGACCTGTGCGTCGGCCATGATGTCGTCGGCCTTCGCCGCATCCGCCTTGCGCACCGAATCGTCGAGACTCGTGTCCACTGCGTCGAGCAGCGGGTCGAGCGTCTTGATGCTCACCCGGTAGTAGTTCTGACCGGATTGCTGGTTCGCCGGACTCGGGATGTTCTTCGTGCAGAAGCTCGTGCACTGTCCCGGAGCGAGGCTCGTCAGACCGTTGGCGAAGAGCGCAAGCTCGAAGTTGCCAGCCGGCAGGTCCTTGCCGAACAGGTCACCGGCGGCGCGGAAGTTGATCGCCATCTTGAAGCCCGCTGCCTGCAGCTCAGACTGCACGATCTGCGCAGTCAGCTGACGCCGCTTGTTGCCCTGCGTCGTGCTGAGGGTGAAGGACGCTTCCTTGCCACCCTTCGCCCAGATCCCGCTCGAGTCCTTCGCCCAACCGTCGCCCGTCATGATCGTCGTGACCTTGCTGAGGTCGAGCTTGTACTTCGAGTACGCAGCCTGGTCCGAGTAGTCCTTGATGGCATACGGGTTGATCGACTGCACCGCCGCGTCGACGCCAAGCTTGCCGAACAGCTGCTTGACGACCGCGTCACGGTCGATCGCGTAGCCGAACGCCTGGCGAACCTTCTCGTCGGTGAAGGGGAACTTCGAGTTGTTGAGCCACAGCGCCTCGACGTACGCCGTGTGGGCGTTCGTCGCAACGTTGGCGCCGGAGATCCCCCCGCCGATCGCGTCGACGACGTCGATCTGCGGCTGCGGGTAGATGGCCTGGACCTGGTTCGACTTGAACGCCTGGAACTCGGCAGCGGTGTCGGCCTCGAACTTGAAGACCACGCTGGCGAGGTGCGGCAGGTCGCCCCAGTACTTCGTGTTGGGCGTCAGAGTGATGTTGTCACCCTTCGTCCACTTGGCGATCCACGGGCCACCCGACCACGTGTAGCCGTTCTTCATCGCCGTGTCGCGGTCCTTGCCCTTGAGGATGTGCGACGGGTAGAGCCCGACGCCGCCTCCGAAGAGCGACTGCCAACCGGCGAAGGTCTTGCCGGTCGCGTACGTGATGACGGGCGACGCCTCGTTGGTGCAGTCGACCTTGGCGATGTCGCTGTAGCCGGTGCGGTCGAGGATGTCGCTCGAGTGCTGCTCCTGATCCGTCGTGTACGCGAAGTCGTCACAGTTGATCGCGACCCCGTCGGACCAGACGGCCTTCGGGTTGATGTTGTAGGTGATGGTCTCGGGCGGACCGGCCGAGAACGTCGGAGCACCGGTCAGCAGGACGCTCGGCTGGTTGAGCAACGAGCCGTCGGCCTGCGGAACCGGGTCGAACGCACGCGGCATGGTCTGGTACTGACCCATCCAGCTGCCCCAGCTCGACGCTGCACAGCTTCCGAGCCAGTCAAAGCAGTCAGGCTCTTGCTCAGCGCCGACAGTGAGCGTGCCACCGTCGACGATCTTCGGTGCAGCGGTCGACGGCGAATTCGTCGTCGTCGCACCCTTCGTACCACTCTTCTTGCTGCTCCCACAGGCCGCGAACACCATCGCGACGACTGCGACGGCAGCGACAAGGCGCATTGAGCGCCAGTTGCTGTTCAAGTGAGACCTCCCCGTCTCCGTCGGATTTTCCCCCATGAAGATCGCCCGGGCTGGGGCGATCCGTGCACTTACGGCCAATCGGACGCAACATCCCTCACGTGAGTCGGATCGACAGCAGAATCGTCGTGAACGCGAACACGAGGGAGGCCATCACCGTGAGGCGGTCGAGATTCTTCTCGACCACGGTGGAACCTGCCATCGCGCCCCCGGCAGCCCCGCCGAACATGTCCGAGAGTCCTCCGCCCCGCCCGGCGTGCAGAAGCACGAACAGGATGAGCACCGAGGACACCAAGACATGTACTGCGACAAGCAACGCGTTGATCACGCGACCGAGATCCTTCCTGATCCATTCTCCGGCTGGCACCCGGCCCTGTATGAGGGAACGAGTGGTGGAATCATACTCCTGGGGCGCGGGAATGAGACGTCACCCCCCTCACCCAGGCGTTTCGTCCGGAAGAACTCTTCCCTCGGACCGCTCGGCCGGAACAGACGGTACGGCTGAGAATTGCTCAGGGAGCCCAGGAAAAGCGCACCACACGGGCGAACTCGTCGGGATCGAGGGACGCCCCGCCCACCAGGGCGCCGTCGATCTCGGCCTGCGCCATGAGCGCGGCGATGTTGCCGGGCTTCACGCTCCCGCCGTAGAGGATCCGCGTCTCGGATGCGGCCGGCTCGCCCGCGATCTTGGCGACCGTGTCCCGGATCACGGCAATTGTCGCATTGGCATCGTCGGGGGTGGCGTTGCGGCCGGTGCCGATCGCCCAGATCGGCTCGTAGGCCACGACCAGCTCGGCGATGCGGTCGGCGTCGACCCCGCCCAGGGCCGCCTCGATCTGACCCGCCACCTTGGCATCGGTGCCGCCGGCCTCGCGCTCCTCGAGGGTCTCGCCCACGCAGAGGATCGGGAGCATCCCGGCCGCGAGCACCGCGTGGAGCTTCTTCGCGACGACGTCGTCGGTCTCGCCGAACAGCTCCCGACGCTCTGAGTGCCCGACGATCACGAAGCCGACACCGAGCTTCGCGAGCATCGGCGCGCTGACCTCGCCCGTGAACGCGCCCTGCAGCTCCCAATGGCAGTCCTGCGCGCCGAGACCGATCGCGATGCGGTCGCTGTCGATCGTGGTCTGCACGGAACGCAGCGCGGTGAACGCGGGGCACACGACGACATCGCAGTGGTCGTAGTCGCTGTCGTCGAGTCGGTACGACAACTTCTGCACGACCTGGATCGCCTCCAGGTGCGTGTGATGCATCTTCCAATTGCCGGCCATCATCGGCTTGCGCGCGGTGGTCACGGCGTCAGCCTCTCACTCCCTCGCGCAACGCGCGCAAACCGGGCAGGTCGCCCTGCTCCAACAGCTCGAGGCTCGCGCCACCGCCGGTGCTCACGTGGTCGATGCGATCCGCGTAGCCGAAGTGGCGCACCGCCGACGCGCTGTCGCCGCCGCCGATCACGGTGAAGCCGTCGCATTCGGCCACCGCCTGCGCGACCGTCTTCGTTCCCGCCGCGAACGGTGCGAGCTCGAACACGCCCATCGGCCCGTTCCACAGCACCGTTGCCGCGGCTTCGATCTCGTCGGCGAAGCGACCTGCGGTCTCGGGACCAATGTCGAGACCCTTCCATCCGTCGGGGATCCGCGACGCGGCCACGTGACGCGGGGTCGCGTCGGCGGTCATCTCCTGCGCGACGACGACATCGGTGGGCACGAGCACGCGGCCGGTCTCGAGCAACGCACGGCAGTGATCGACCATCTCGGGCTCAACGAGTGAGTCGCCGACGGTGTAACCCTGCGCGGCGAGGAACGTGAACGCCATCGCGCCGCCGACGAGCAGCGTGTCGCACTTCTCGAGCAGCGCGTCGATCACGCCGAGCTTGTCGCTGACCTTCACCCCGCCGAGGATCGTGACGAACGGCCGCGCGGGCGAGTCGAGGAGGTGGCCGAGCACGTCGACCTCGCGCGCGAGCAGCGTGCCCGCCGCGCAGGGCAGCTGCGCCGGCGGGCCGACGATCGACGCGTGCGCGCGATGCGCGGCGCCGAACGCGTCGTCGACGTACGCGTCGCCCAAGGCGGTCAGCGCGGCCGCGAACTCCGGGTCGTTGGCCGTCTCGCCCGGCTCGAAACGCAGGTTCTCGAGCAGCAGCACCTCACCCGGTTGCAACGCGGCCGCCAGTTCGGAGACCGCGGGACCGACCACGGCCGGAGCGAGCGCGACCGGCCGGCCGAGCACCTCACTGAGTCGTGCCGCCACCGGAGCGAGTGAGAGCTTCGGGTCGGGCTTGCCCTTCGGACGACCGAGGTGCGAGCACACGACGACCGCGCTCCCCTGCTCGAGCAGCCACTCAATCGTCGGGCGCGCGGTGGTGATGCGCATGTCGTCGTCGATCGCGCCGTTGTTCAACGGCACGTTGAGATCGGCCCGCAACAGGACCCGGCGGCCGTTGCCGACCGCTCGTTTCAGGTCCTCGAGTCGCGGGAGATGTGCGCCTGCTCCCACGGTGCTCATGGTCGCATCCGCGTGCGCCTCACCGTTCGATTCGCACTGGTTGCACGGGCGGCGGCTGCTCGGTGGTCAGCCGACGAACGCGACGAGATCGACGAGGCGGTTCGAGTAGCCCCACTCGTTGTCGTACCAGCCGAGCACCTTCACCATCCGGTTGCTCATCACCATCGTGTCGACCGAGGAGTAGATGCACGACGCCGGGTTCGTAACGATGTCGGCCGAACCGAGCGGCTCGTCGCTGTACTCGAGCACACCTCGGAACGACCGGTCGTTGGCGGCTTCGGCGAAGGCGCGGTTCACGGTGTCGACATCGACATCGGTGCCAAGGTTCACGACGAGGTCGGTGATCGAACCGGTCGGCGTCGGGACCCGCAGCGACATGCCGTCGAGCTTGCCCTTGAGCGCAGGCACGACCTGGCCGATCGCGCGCGCCGCGCCCGTGGTGTTCGGGATGATCGACAGCGCGGCCGCGCGCATGCGCCGCAGGTCGGGCTTGCCCGAACGGGTCGCGGTCGCCTGGTCGACGAGCTGCTGGTCGCTCGTGTACGAGTGCACCGTGTTGATGAGGCCGTGCTCGATCGTGAAGTTGTCGTGCAGCACGCGCACCATCGGCGCGAGGCAGTTCGTGGTGCAGGACGCGTTGGAGATCACCTGGTGCTTGGCGCCGTCGAACACACCGTCGTTCACACCCATGCAGATCATGGCGTCAGCGTCGCCGCTCGGCGCGGAGATGATCACGCGCTTGGCGCCACCCACGAGGTGACCGGCCGCGGCCTCGCGTGCCGTGAAGAGCCCGGTCGACTCGATCACGACGTCGACGCCCTCGTCGGCCCACTTGATCGCCGACGGGTCCTTCTCACCGATCTTCTTCACGTCGGGCACACCCGACACCGAGAAGCCCGAGTCGGTGAGCTTCACCTCCTGCGGGAGCGTGCGCCCGACCGAGTCGTGCTTCAGCAGGAACGCCATCGTGTGCGCGTCGCCGAACGGGTCGTTGATCGCGACGAGCTCGACACCGGCCTGGTCGCCCCGGGCCAGGATCGCCCGGTAGAAGGAGCGTCCGATGCGCCCGAACCCGTTGATTCCCACCCGTACTGCCATCGACCCTCCAGGATCCGCTGCTGAGCCCGAGCGTACGACTACAGCAGGTCGCGAAGCGCAGTCGCCAGTTTTGCCGGATCGTGCTCGCTCGACCCCGGAGCCGTGAGGTGCGCGCCGACCGGCATGACACCGTGCTCGTAGAGATACGCGTCGTTGACCGTGAGCGCCGGGTCGCCGTGGTCGGGACCCATGTCGTAGAGGAACGTGTCGACGCGCACCCGGTGCTCGAGCAGCGCCAGCGCGTGGTCGGTGCCATCGAGGCCCACGGTCTCGGGGCTCTCGGTGCGCAGGTTGGCGATCTGGACGATGCGGCCGCGGGCCAGCGCCAGCGACAGCCGGATCTCGGGCACCACCAGCACGGCGAGCAGGCTGGTGTAGAGCGAGCCCGGCCCGATGAGGATCTGATCCGCGTGCGCGATGGCGTCGATGGCCTCGGGGCACGCGGCGACGTCGCGGGGCACGAGATGCAGGCCGCGGATCCGGCCGCGGGCACCGGCGGCTGACACCGCCACCTGGCCCTGCACCGTCTCGCCGTCGACATCGGCCTTGATCTCGACGGGATCGACGGTCGCCGGCAGCACCCGGCCCACCGCGTCGACGAGACGGCCGGCCTCACGCAATGCCGTGGGCAGGTCGCCGAGCGCCTCGGTGAGCCCGACGATCAGGAGGTTGCCGAGCGCGTGGCCCTGCAGCTCGCCGGTCTGGAACCGGTGCTCGAGCACGGCCGACCACGGGCTGCCGTCGCCGGCGAGCGCGACGAGGCACTTGCGCAGGTCGCCGGGGGCGGGCACGTCGAGGTCGCGGCGCAGGCGGCCCGACGAGCCGCCGTCGTCGGCGACGCTGACGACCGCAGTGATCGATCCCGCGTACCGGCGTGCAGCCTGGAGCGCGATCGAGAGCCCGTGGCCGCCCCCGAGCGCGACCACCGCCGGTCCGCCGGGCACGGAATCTTCGGTGGTGTCGAGCACGAGATCGACCCGAGGCTCGATGTCGACGGGCTCCGTGCCCCGTTCGAACCAGCCGGGTCCGGCCCCCTCGTCGAGGTCAGCCACGCCCGATGTCCCGGTGGTGCACCTTCGCCTGGTATCCGCGCGCGGCGAGCACGCGGCTGAGCTCCTCGGCCATCACGACACTGCGGTGCTGCCCACCGGTGCACCCGACTCCGATCGACAGATACGACTTGCCTTCCTTCTCGAACGCAGGAAGCAGCAGCGCGAACAAACGGTCGAGCTCGGCGAGGAACTGGCCGGTCTCGGGTTGGGCGAGCACGTACTCGCGCACGGGCTCGTCGACACCCGAGAGCGGGCGCAGCGACTCGATCCAGTGCGGGTTGGGAAGGAACCGGCAATCGAACACGAGGTCGACGTCGAGGGGGAGGCCGTGCTTGTACCCGAACGACACGATGCTCGACTGCAGGCGCGTGCCTTCACCGTCGTCGGCGAAGCTCGGGCGCAGACGCTCGCGCAGCTCGTGCACATTGACGTTGGACGTGTCGACGAGGATGTCGGCGTCGCCGCGCAGCTCACCGAGCAGCTCGCGCTCGTGCGCGATGCCGTCGCTCACGCGATCGGATGCCGAGAGCGGATGCCGGCGCCGGCTCGCCTCGTAGCGGCGCACGAGCACTTCGTCGGACGCATCGAGGAAGAGGATACGAACGCGCGCGCCCATCTCCGCGAGCTCGGCACGCGCGTCGCGGAGCTCCGCGAGGAAGTCGCCCGAACGCACGTCGACGACGAGGCCGTAGCGCAGCGGTCGCTCGCGATCGCGCGCGAGCTCCGCGACCTTCGAGATGAGCGACGGCGGCATGTTGTCGATCACGAAGAACCCGAGGTCTTCGAGCACGTGCGCGGCCTCGGAACGCCCCGCGCCCGACATGCCCGTGATGATCGTCACGTCGAGCGGCGCCGGACTGTTCATCACCCAATCACATCGGTATTTCCGGCAGGCGTCTGAGCGGGGATTGCCGGCTTCGGTGCGGGCAGGCCGTGGAGGTGGGCGTAGGCGGCCCGGGCGACGGCGTCGGGGAGCCACGGGACGGCCACGAGCTCCTCCTCGGACAGGGCCCTGACCTTCTTCACCGACCCGAACTCCTTCAGTAGCCGCGCCCGCCGCGTGGGACCGAGACCGGCGACGTCGTCGAGCGCGGAGCGGGTCATGCTCTTGCCGCGCAGCTGCCGGTGGTACGTGATCGCGAACCGGTGCGCCTCGTCGCGCACCTGCTGCAAGAGGTAGAGCGCCTCCGAATCGCGCGCGATGCGTGTGGGATCCGACTGGCCGGGTTGGTACACCTCTTCGAACTTCTTCGCGAGGCTCGCGACGCAGATGTCTTCGAGACCGAGCTCTTCGAGGACGCGGACCGCGACTCCGAGCTGACCCTTGCCGCCGTCGATGAGCAGCAGGTTCGGTGGGTACGAGAACCGCTTGCCGGCCTGCGCGCCTTCGTCGCGCTCGCGCAGGTAGTTGCGGAAGCGGCGGGTGAGCACCTCCTCCATCGCCGCGAAGTCGTCCTGGCCGTCGAGGGTCTTGATCTTGAAGCGCCGGTAGTCGGAGCGCTTCGGCAGGCCGTCCTCCATCACCACCATCGACGCGACGATCTCGGTGCCCTGGATGTGCGAGATGTCGAAGCACTCGATGCGCAACGGCGCTTCGGGCAGCGAGAGCGCGTCCTGCAGCGCGACGAGTGCGCGCGCCCGCGCGTTGTGATCCGACGCGCGCCGCAGCTTGTGCCGCTGGAAGGCCTCGCGCGCGTTGAGGGTCGCGGTCGCGAGCAGCTCGCGCTTCCCGCCCCGCTGCGGCACGCGGATCCCGACCTTGGAACCCCGCGCGAACGTGAGGAACTCCTCGTACAGCGGGAGATCGTCGGGCTCGACGGGAACGAGGATCTCCTTGGGGATGTCGGTCGGCGGCGCGTCGGCATAGAGCTGCTCGACGATGCGCGCCACCAGCGCGGGCGTCTCGACGTCTTCGACCTTGTCGACCACGATTCCCTTGCGGCCGACGACGCGGCCCCGCCGGACGTAGAACACCTGCACCGACGCCTCGAGCTCGTCCTCGGCGATCCCGAGCAGGTCGTAGTCCTCCTCGCGGGCACCCACCATCTGCTGGCGCTCGATCGCCTTGCGCACCGACGTGAGCTGGTCGCGCAGGCGCGCGGCCCGCTCGAACTCCGTCTCGTCGGCCGCGGCCCGCATCGCCGACTCGAGCCGGGCGACGACGGCGTCGGACTCACCGTCGAGGAAGTCGACCAGCTCCTGCACCAGCAGCTTGTAGTCGTCGGGCGTGATGTCGCCGACGCACGGTGCCGAGCACTTCTCGATGTGGGCGTAGAGGCACGGTCGCCCGAGCTTGTGGTGCCGCTCGAACTTGTTGTTGGTGCACGTGCGGATGGGGAAGGTGCGCAGCAGCAGGTCGAGGGTCTCTCGGATCGCGTAGGCGTGCGCGTAGGGGCCGAAGTAGCGGACACCCTTGCGCTTGCTGCCGCGCATCACCATCGCACGGGGCCATTCCTCGTCGAGCGTGACCGCGAGGAACGGGTACGACTTGTCGTCCTTCAGGCGGATGTTGAAACGGGGGCGGTGCTTCTTGATGAGGTTGAACTCGAGGAAGAGGGCCTCGACCTCGTTGTTGACCTCGATCCACTCGACCTTCTCCGCCGTCCGCACCATCTGCCGGGTGCGTTCGGGCAGCGACGCGGCCGGACCGAAGTAGTTCGAGAGCCGAGAACGCAGGCTCTTGGCCTTCCCCACGTAGATGATCCGGCCCTCGTGATCGAGGAACTGGTACGAGCCGGGCTTGTCCGGGATCGCGCCAGGTTCGGGCCGGGTGAACATCGCCTCCATTGTCGCGCTCGAACGACGAGAGACCGGGCGCCACGGGCGTCGATACCGAGTCGCCCGGGCGGGTGATGGGCGGGGTAAGGTTCGGGTACGTCGGGTCCCGGTTTCCGGCGCATCGTTGAAGGCTCTGAGGCCGACAACCCCGTGGTGTGGCGACCGGGCTGCCACCCACCGGCCATTGAAGAGCCAACTCCCCTAGGGAGGCTCATCATGCGACTTCAGATCCCACTGCCGGACGACTACACCCTCGCGTCCCCGGAAGAGCTCGAAGCGCGGATCCGCGCGGCGAAGCAGACCCTCGGCGACCGGCTCCTCGTCCTCGCCCACCACTACCAGCGCGACGAGGTGTTCCGCTGGTCGGATGCGACCGGCGACTCCTTCAAGCTCGCCCGCTTCGCGGCGGACAACGAGACCGCGACCGACATCGTGTTCTGCGGCGTGCACTTCATGGCCGAGTCGGCCGACGTGCTCACCGCGGATCACCAACGGGTCGTGCTCCCCGACCTCAACGCCGGATGCTCGATGGCCGACATGGCCGACATCGACCAGGTCGAGGAGGCGTGGGAGAGCATCGGTCAGGTCGTCGACGTCGATCGGGTGATCCCGATCACGTACATGAACTCCTCGGCCGCGCTCAAGGCGTTCGTCGGGCGCCACGGCGGCGCGGTCTGCACGTCGTCGAACGCACGGGCCGTGTTGGAGTGGGCGCTGGCCCGCGGCGACCGCGTCCTCTTCGTCCCCGACCAGCACCTCGGGCGCAACACGGGCTTCGACATGGGGTTCGGCGCCGACGACATGCGGGTCTGGAACCCCCGGGCCGAGATGGGCGGCCTCGAGGAGCGCGACGTCAAGGAGGCGACGCTGCTCCTGTGGAAGGGCCACTGCTCCGTCCACCAGCGCTTCCGTCCGGAGCACATCGCGGCGGCGAGAGCCGAGTACCCCGACGTCGAGGTGATCGTGCACCCGGAGACGTCGCACGAGGTCGTCGAGCTCGCCGATCGAGTCGGGTCGACCGAGCGGATCCTCGACTGGGTCGACCGGGCCCCGATCGGATCGGTGCTCGCGATCGCGACCGAGGTGCACATGGTGAAGCGGCTCGCGGCCATGCACCCCGACAAGACGATCTTCACCCTCGATCCCCTCGTCTGCCCGTGCTCGACGATGTTCCGCATCGACGAGCCGCACCTGCTGTGGGTGCTCGACCACTTGGTGGCGGGTGACGTGGTGAACCAGATCGTGGTCGATCCCGACACGACCGAATGGGCCAGGGTGGCGCTCCAGCGCATGCTCGAGATCACCTAGACACCCGGCGCGAAAGGCCTGGATACACCGTTCTACAGGCCGATCTAGTGCAGGATGGAAGTGATGAACTTCTCCGGCGCCACCATCCTGCTCACCGGCGGTACCGGCTCGTTCGGCAACGCCTTCACCCGTCGGGTGCTCGACGAGTGGCCCGACGCCGTGGTGCGCGTCTACTCACGCGACGAACTGAAGCAGCACGAGATGCGCGAGCGCCTCGGCGACGACCAGCAGGTCCGTTTCCTCATCGGTGACGTCCGCGACCGCGACCGCCTCTACCGCGCCGCGCAGGGCGCCGATTTCATCGTGCACGCGGCGGCGATGAAGCAAGTGCCCGCGTGCGAGTACAACCCGTTCGAGGCCGTACAGACCAACGTCGTCGGCGCACAAAACGTCGTCGACGTGGCGATCGACGCGGGCGTGAAGCGCGTCGTCGCGCTGTCGACCGACAAAGCGGTCAACCCGGTGAACCTCTACGGCGCGACCAAGCTCTGCGCCGAGAAGATCATCGTGCAGGGAAACGCGTACGCGGCGCGCACGTCGACCCGTCTCGCGTGTGTCCGCTACGGCAATGTCGTCGGTTCGCGCGGCTCGGTCGTGCCGGTGTTCCGGCGCCAGATCGAGCGCGACGGCCGGTTGACCATCACCGACGAGCGCATGACCCGGTTCTGGATCACGCTCGAGCAGGCCACCGACCTCGTGCTGCACGCGTTCGAGAACGCGGCCGGCGGCGAGGTCTTCGTTCCGAAGATCCCGTCGATGCGCGTCGTCGATCTCGCCGAAGCGATGGGGCCGGGCCTGCCACGCGACGTCACCGGGATCCGGGCCGGCGAGAAGCTGCACGAGCTGCTCCTGACCTCCGACGAGAGCCGCCACGCCGTCGACCACGGCGACGTCTACGTCGTGCTCCCCGAGCACCCGTGGTGGGACGACGACCTCGCGTACCGCGACGGCAAGCCTCTCGCCGACGGCTTCGCGTACTCCAGCGACACCAACGACCAGTGGTTGGACGTCGAGGAGCTCGCGGCGCTGCTTCGGTGATCCCGTACGGGCACCAGTCGATCGACGACGACGACATCGCCGCCGTCGTCGAGGCGCTCCGCAGCGACTGGTTGACCCAGGGCCCGAAGGTTGCGGAGTTCGAAACCGACTTCGCGGCCGCGGTCGGCGCGCGCCACGCGGTCGCCTTCTCGAGCGGGACCGCCGCGCTGCACGGAGCGTGCGCCGCGGCGCGCCTCGGACCGGGGATGCGCGTCATCACCTCGCCGCTGTCGTTCGCGGCCAGCGCGAACTGCGCCCGCTACGTGGGGGCCGACGTCGACTTCGTCGACATCGATCCCGCAACCCTGAACCTCGACCTCACGCAGATCCCCGAGTGCGACGCGCTCGTCGCGGTGTATTACGCGGGCTTGCCGCTCGATCTCGCCCGCCTCCCCACGCGACCGCGCGTGGTGATCGAGGACGCGGCCCACGCACTCGGCGCGATCACTTCCGACGGTCCGGTCGGCAACTGCGCGCGCTCCGACCTCTGCTGCTTCTCGTTCCATCCCGTGAAGGCGATCACGACCGGCGAAGGTGGCGCGGTCACCACCAACGACGACGAGCTGGCCGAACGACTGCGGGCCTTTCGCCACCACGGCATCCGTCCGACGCCCGAGCGGGGAGGCTGGGCGTACGACGTGGAGGAGATCGGCTTCAACTACCGGCTCACCGACCTGCAGGCCGCGCTCGGCAGCTCGCAGCTCCGCAAGCTCCCCGCGTTCGTCGACCGCCGGAACGCGCTCGCCGCGCAGTACCGGGACCGGCTCGCGGATCTGCCCATCAACCTCCCCCCCGCGGCCCCGACGGGCTCGCGTCACGCGTACCACCTGTTCCCGGTCCGGGTACCCGACCGCCGACGCGTGTTCGACGGCATGCGCGAGGCCGGTGTCGGTGTGCAGGTGCACTACGAGCCGATCTACCGGCTCGCGGCGTACGGCGGCGACCCGGCGCGCTTCCCGCAGACGGAGGCCGAGACCGCGCGGCTCCTCTCGCTTCCGATGCACGCCGGACTCACCGATGCGGACCAGAACACGGTCGTCGAGACGCTGGCGAAGCTGGTCGGCTGACCGCGTGCTGCTGCGCTGAGACTCAGTCGACGAGGTCGTCGCGCAGCGGTGTGCCGCGCGCAATCGCGCGGTGCGCCCGGCGGCCGAGCACGTCGGGCAGGCGCGCAGGAGCAAGGCCGTCGGCGGGCCGGATCGACCGCACGTTCTCGGCCGTGAACGACTCGCCCGCGGCAACATCGGCGACGACGAACAGCGAACGCCGGTAGCGGCGCATCGTCCGATCGGCATCGTCGGCTTCCCACACCACCTGTCCGAGCGCGCGCTCGGTCGTGCGCACGGCGGCGACCATCTCCGCGAACTCGTGGGGCTCGAGCGAGAAGCTCGCGTCGGGGCCGCCGTCGCTGCGGCGCAGCGTCAGATGCTTCTCGACGACGCACGCGCCGAGTGCGACCGCGGCGACGGGCACCGCGACTTCGAGGCTGTGGTCGGAGAGCCCGACGGGCACACCGAACGCGTCTGCCCACGCGGGTATCGAACGCAGGTTCATCGACTCCGACGGCGCGGGATACGAGCTGGTGCACTTCAGCACCACGACCTGCTCACCGCCGACGCGGCGCACCGCGTCGACCGCGGCCTCGATCTCCGACCGATCGGCCATGCCCGCCGAGATGATCACGGGCTTGCCGGTACCGGCGACCCGTTCGATCAGCGGGATGTCGACGAGCTCGAATGACGCGATCTTGTACGCGGGAACGTCGAGCTCGTCGAGGAACGCGACCGCGGCATCGTCGAACGGGGACGAGAAGCAGTCGAGCCCGAGCTCGCGCGCCCGGGCCATCAGCGCCGGCTGCCACTCCCACGGCATCGCGGCGTCGGCGTACACGTCGTGCAGAGTACGGGTGTCCCACGCGGTGCCGCCCTCGACCACGAATGGCGGCGCGTCGACATCGAGCGTGAGCGAATCGGCGGTGTAGGTCTGCACCTTGACCGCGTCGGCGCCTGCCGCCGCGGCTGCGTCGACGATCTCGAGCGCCCGTGCGAGCTCACCCCCGTGGTTCCCCGAGAGCTCGGCCACGATGTAGACCGGGTGACCGCGGCCGATGTCGTGGCCGCCGATCGTGACGACCGGTTTCACGGTGCGCTCCGCTCGCCCGCGCGCACGCCGAGCGCGTGTGCGATGTCGGTGAGGCCGAGGTGGGCGATCGGGTCGACCACGGCCATGCGCGCCTGGAATCCGGGACCCCGCTGGTCGTACACGGGGTGTTCCCACTGCTGATACTCGACCGCGATGCCGGCGGTGTCGAACAACGCCCGATCCGCTTCGAGGTAGTCGGCCGCGCCGGCCGCGGAGTAGTACTGCTCGGCGCCGACCGCGCGGCAGAGATCGACGAGCAGGGCGCTGCGGTGCGAGTCGAAGCCGAACTCCGACGCGCGACGCACTTCGGGCGCGATGCCGAGAAGGTCGCACACGGTCCGGATCCCGTCGAGGTTCAGGTCGACGAGGCGTTCGTGATCGCGTGTGAGCCACGCCTCGATCGCCGAGTAGCACTCGTCGAAGTGTGGGGCCGTACCGAGCGCGCTCCGGATCGCGCGGAGATGCCGGTCGCGCCACGAACCGTCGTCGGCGAGCCACACGTCGGCAATCGCGGTGTCACGCGCGCTCTTGCGCAACGGCACGGTGAGCCAGAACGGCTCGCCGTCGGCACCCTTGAGCCGGTTGCGGGTCTGCCACGAGCGCCGTTCCAGCTGCACGGTGTCGAGCACGACGTAGACGTCGGCGCGCGCGAGCGCCTCGAAGTATCCGAGCCACGGGAGATACGTCGGTTGGGTCACGACCGCGGTGCGCGGGGTCACGACGGTCTCGCCGTGTACGCGTAGATCGTCATCTCGAACGGGCCGGTGCCGGGCCGGACCTCGTAGTCGTGACGCAGCACGACGTAGGGCGAGATCTCCTGCTTGCAGAACGCGAACACCCGCTCGGGCTCGAAGTACGCGAGGCCCTCGCCCCGGAACTCGACGTAGGTCGACAGGAGGTTGAACGCGAGGCCGCGCCGCGCCCGTGCGGCGAGCGCCCGGAGCAGGTCGGTCAAGAGCGTCCAGTTGTCGTCGACCTCGTTGTTGAACGTGCCGTTCACGAGGACGTAGTCGAACTCCTCCGGCCTATCGGAGTCCTCAGCCGGACCCGACAGCACGTCGACGACCTCGAAGCGCGCGTGGGGGAACTTCGCCGCCGCGAGCTCGACCATCTCGGGCACGAGGTCGTAGCCGACGTACTCCCCACGGAACTCGTCGTGCGCCTCGAGGTGCGTGAGCAGATGACCGGTGCCGCAGCCGAAGTCGAGGATCTTGGCGTCGCGCAGATCGGCGATGCCCGCGAGCACGTCCATGCGCCGTTCCTGTGTCGCACTGTCGGCCCACTGCACCGCGGCCGGCGAGTCGCCGTGCTCGCGGACCTTCGCCGCGTAATGCTCGCGAATCGCGTCGAGCGTCTCTGCGTGGTCGGCCGATGCCATCACGCGCCACCGGCATGCCGAGCGAGCACGTCGTCGAGCGCGCTCGCGACGGCCGCGGTCGGATCAGGGGGGAAGTACCGCAGGCTCGTCTCCACGAGCGCGCGACGGTAGGCGCGATCGGTGACGAAACGGTCGATCGCGCCGGCCAGCGCGGCGTCGCCCTCGGCGGCCGCCGGACCGAGATCGAGCCCGAGACCGAGCGCGGCGAACCGTTCGGTGTCGCGGTCCTGCTCCGGCGTCTGGCCGACGGCCGCGGTGGCGACTCCGGCGTACGCAGCCTCGTACTTGGTGAGACCCCCGCCCGAGATGAGGATCCCCGTCCCGGCCAGCAGCTCGGCGAGTGAGAACACACCCGTGACGACCGCGGCCCGCCCGTGGCTCGCAACGGCGTCGAGCAGGGCGCTCGACGGTGAGCCCGACGGCACGAGGACGCGTACCGACGGCGAGTCGGGCACGCGAGCGAGCGAGCCAACAATGCGCGCGCCGAGGTCGTGGTGGTCGACCCCGCCGATCGCGACGACGGCCGCGTCGACCGGCGCGTCGGCCGGCTCCGCCTGCGCGCCGGCACGGAAGGCGCGCAGCGACCGCCGGACAATGAGGCGGCGCGGACCAACCATGACCGACGGAACCGAGTCGGGATACTCGAGCTCCCCCCCGTGCATCGTCACGTTGATGACCGCGACGCAGGGGTACGCGGCGCGCGCGGCGAAGTCGTCGATGCACACGACCGGGTGCCGCGCCGCAATCACCGCGAGCTCGGCATCGCTCATCTGGTAGCTGTCGACAACCACCGCGTGCAGGTCGGTGTTGAGCACCGCGGGGTCGACCGCGAAGCCGGCCGCCGTCACGAGACGGGCGGCAGCGTCGACGGGACCGACGAAGACGGGGGTGACGCCGCGCTCGTTCCACGCTTCGGCGAGCCCGACGCAGCGGCTGGTGTGTCCGAGCCCCGCCATCGGGTCGCCGTCGCACACGAACGCGACGACGCGGTCAGCCATCTTCGAGCGCCTTCTGCACGACGTGCGCGTTCATGGCCTGCAATGCGGGATCGGCTTCGACGGTCGCGAGGATCGTCCGCCACGGTGCTCCGACGGGATCGGCGAGGCGTTCCCAGAGCGCGCGTGCGAACGCGAGATCCGCGGGCGTGTCGACCGTCCAACGGAACGCCGAATAGTCGCGGTCCCAGCGCGCCCAGCCGATGCGGAACTCGTCGGGTCGCGACCAGATGTACGCGGTCACGTGCGCGCGCTCGTGTTGTGCTTGGGCTTGGCCGGCCGCGCGTTCGAGGGTCGCGCGCGTCATCACCTCGACGTCGAGACCGCGCAGGAAGCCGTGGGAGCCATTCGACACATAGTCGTCTGCGTTGTCGCGCAGCTGCGCGACGGCCGCGTCGACGAGCGCCGGGTCGACGAACGGACAATCGGCGGTGACACGCACCACCACATCGGCATCGGCCGCGGCGGCGGCGAGGCGGTAGCGCTCCAACACGTCGGCATCGGGGCCCCGCACGACCCGATGACCGAGGCGCGCGCCGAGCGCGGCGAGCTCGTCGTCGGCACTGCCTTCGGGGATCGCGAAGACGGTCTCGTCGACGGTGGCAGCGCGTGCGACCCGCTCGATCACCCGCTCGACGAGCGGCGCTCCGCCCAGATCGGCCAGCACCTTGGCGGGAAGCCGCGTGCTGCCGATACGAGCCTGGACGACCGTCACCGTCCGCACGGACCACCCCGGGTACCGTCGATCCGGCCGTCACCACGTCCCGCTGAGGTCACGCATTGCCCAACCACGAACGACCGTACCGGCGGCGGGTGATCCTCAACACCGCGTCGACGGCCGCCGCGAACGGCTGGGCGATGGTCGTGACGCTGCTGTCGGTGCCGCTGGTGCTGCACGGTCTCGGCGCCGAGGCGTTCGGTGTGTGGGTGCTCCTGCAGGCGTTCTCCGCGCGCAACGGTTGGATCTCGATCGCCGACCTCGGCATCGGCACCGCGGTCACGCACCTCGTTGCCGGCCACGCGGGAACCGACGACCGGGCTCGCGCCCACGCCGTGACCCGCACTGCGTTGCGTCTGCTGCTCGCGGTCGGGGTCGCGGGCGCGGTCGCGATGCTCGCGTTCGGCCTCACCGCGTTCGCGCCCGTGTTCCGGGTCCCCCACTCGCTGCGCCACGAGTTGCACGTCGCGATGGTGTTCTTCTGCATCCAGATCGTGTTCGATCTGCTGCTCGACGGTTACACCTCGGCGCTCGAGGGTTACCAGCGCGTCGACGCGTCGCGTCTCACCGACGCGGTACGGCGCACTCTCGTTGCCGGCGCGACGATTGCCGTCGCGGTCGGACATCACGGCCTCGCCCCGGTGGCTGCCGCGAGCCTCGCCGCCACCGTGGTCGCGACCGCAATCGGTGCCGCACTTCTCGCACGCGAGACCCGCGGTGAGCGCGCCGCCTACGAGTCGAGCGACCGCCAGAGGATCGTCTCCTACGCGTGGCGCGTCGCCGCCGTCGACGCGAGCGGAGTCGTGAGACGTTCGATGGACCGCGTGATCGTGGGTGCGATCATCGGACCGGCCGCCGTCACGCTCGTCGAGATCGCGACCCAGGTGCAGAACGCCGCGAACGCGGTCCTTTCGGCGGCCACGTACGCCGTCACGTCGAGTAGCGCATGGCTCCGCGCCCGCGGCGACGACGACACGCTGCGCGAGCTGCTCGAGCGGGGCACCCGCTACTCGCTGCTCGTGACCTGGCCGGTCGCGATCGTGAGCGGCGTGCTCGCCGCCCCACTCGTCGCGCTCTGGGTCGGGCACCGGTACCACGAAGCCGCCGGGCTCGTGATCGTGGCGTTGCTGCCGCTCGCAGCCGCGCCCTTGCAAGTGGGTTCGAACATGCTGCGCGGGACGGGTCGCGTCTCGCGCATCATCTGGCCCGCGGTGCTGTCGACGGCGGTCAATCTCGTGGCCAGCGTCGTGCTGGTGAAGCGCTACGGAGTCGTCGGCGTCTTCATCGGGACGTTGGTCGGAACCGCGATCCTGGTCCCGAGCCTCGGGCGCGCGGTGCTGAACGAGTACCGCGTGAGTGCCGTCGACTTCGTACGGCGCAGCATCGGACCGGCGCTGATACCGGTCGTCGCGCTGTTCGCCGTCACCCTCGGAGTGCACGCGCTCGTACCCGGCAATTTCGCGACGGTCGTCGCCGCGGGTGGCACAGGCCTGGTCGTCTACGTCATCGCGACACTGCGGTTTGGGCTGCGGCCGGCCGAGACGCGTGAGCTCGTCGGCCTGCTGCGCCATCAACCCACGCCGCGCTGACGCGGCGCGGGAACGCGCTCACCGAACGGTGTGTCGTTCAGGATCCCGTCGCAGATCCGGTCGAGGCCCGGGTCCGCACCCGGCGTCAACATGGCGCGATCGGTCACGTCGAGGCGGGCGAGGCCGGGCACCGGCTCACGCACCCACGGCGCGTCGACGACCGACCGGAAGAAGAAGGCGTAGGCATAGCGACGAGCCCGTTCCACGTCGACGGGAGTCGCCGCCGGGTCGCACAGCAACTTGTCGAGCGCCGAGGCGAACTCCTCGGGACTGTCGACGT
This sequence comes from Acidimicrobiia bacterium, assembly GCA_038240075.1. Classification (GTDB taxonomy): domain Bacteria; phylum Actinomycetota; class Acidimicrobiia; order IMCC26256; family PALSA-610; genus DATBAK01. The sequence continues at coordinate 6,942 of JBBSEC010000068.1, read as the reverse complement.
CGGTGGTGAAGCCTTTGCCCCGGTAGTGGGTGCGTCCCGCGACGATGACCGGCTTGCCCGTCAACGCGATCTCGAGGCCCGTCGTCGACGTGTACACGAGCCCGATGTCGCACGCGTCCATGATCGGATACGAGCTCCGCGGGTCGTCGGCGTCGATCAGCGTGACGTTGGCGGGCAGGTTCGGGTAACGCTCGCGGAGGAACACACCGAGCGGTTCGCGCGTCGGCTTGCCCGGGAGCCGCACTTCGGCGGGATGAATGCGCACGACGAGCTGGTCGTCGGGCCGTTCCGCGAACGCATCGACGGCCGCGACGAGCCACGACTCGATGTCGGCGAACGCGACCTCGGCGCCGATCACGGCCGAGTCCCACGTCAGGTTCGTGAAGAGCGCGACGAGCTTGCCCGAGTGCGCGCGTCGGGCGTCCGAGAGCTCGGCGTCGCGCCACAGCCCGATCCAGTCGCGCCGGCCCGCCACGCGGTCGGCGAGGTAGCCGTCGAGACGATCGGTCTCCGGAGTGTCGAGGGGGATGCCCGCCCACTCGTCCCAGATCTCCGAGATGTCGTAGCTCGACGCGGGCAGACCTCTGCGGAAGAAGAGGGTCCCGTCGATGAAGCCGCGCTCGTAGCTCACCACGTCGATCCCCCGCCGCTGCGCGATCGCGCAGGCGATGGATTCGAAGAGGAACGTGCCGTTGAGGGTCATCACGACCGACGGCTCGAGGGTGGCGAACGCTTCGTCGAGGGCGCGGGCGATGCTGCGCGCGCTGCGTAGAAAGCGACGGGTGGTGAGTGCCGCGAGCGGGTCCTCGTCGTCGCGTGCGCTCATCCGGAACCACGCCGACGGAATACGGGTGAGCCGGCCGAGGGCAACGCCGTCGTCGCTGATCTCGCGCAGCTCAGAGAGGGTCGCCGCGTCGAGCTCGCGCCACGGCCTGGCATCCATGCCGAACGACCGCAGCGACACGCGGGCGAAGCCGTGCGCGTCGAGCGAGTGCTGCACGTAGCTCGTGCACTCGCGGCACGGCATCGGCGGACCTTCCCATGTGTTCACGCGGTCGCAGATCTCGAGCCCGCCGCCGCACGTGATGAAGGTCACCCGCGCGCCGCGCGCGCGCAACGCCTGCGCGATCAGCGCCTCGACCTGCACGTGGTACGCCCAGTTACGAGGCGTGAGGAACACGACGTGCGGACCGCCGATGGGCTCGGGGCTCCGCAGACGGCGCGCGGCGCGATGCTCGGGTGCCTGCCCGACTTCGCGCAACGCGGCGTCGACCGCCTTGCGCGCGTACTCGCCGAGTCGATCGCGGTGCACCTGCGGCATCAGCGACCACCTCGCGGGACGGCGTCGAACGACTGGCCGCGCGCGATGCGCACCAGGCCGGCCCAGAGACCGACGCCGTATGACCAGTGGCAGACCTCGAGCGCGGCGAACGCGCGGTGCGGTGCGACGCCGGGATCGTGCGAGAGCTTCCACGCGGCCGTTGCGCACGCGGCCGCGTGCAACGCGGGCACCGCGACGCGTACTGTCGGCCGCCGCGAGCACAACCCGACGACGGTCGCCGCGACGAGGAGCGCGGGGGCGACCGGTCGCCACGACGGGAAGCGTCCGTGCTTCCGCAGCGTCGAGGCCTTGGCCAGGCCGTAGTTGCGGTACTGGCGGCCCAGGCCACGGGCCGTCGACCGCGGGAAGTACCAGGACCGGATGGCCGGATCGAGCACGACGGCGCCGCCCGATTCGCGGAGACGCAGGTTCAGCTCCTGGTCCTCCGCCGCCCACTGCAGAGCGTGCTCGTCGTACCCGCCCGCCTCTTGCAGGGTCGAACGCAACCAGCACCCGAGGTAGACCGTATCGACCTCGCAGCGCTCGTCGGCGTAGTGGAAGCGGCCGGGACCGACACCGAAGCGCGAGCTCGTGACCGCCGCCACCGCACGGCCGAAGCTCGTCGTGCCGATCGGGCGCATGCGGCCGCCGACGTTGGCCGCGCCCGTTTCGTGCAGCACCGCAACGCAGCGGCTGACGTAGTCGGTCTCGTAGAGCGTGTGCGCATCGGCCCGGCAGATCACGTCGCCGCGCGCGGCGGTGATGCCGACGTTCATCGCGGCCGCGGCCGAGACGTGCGGATTATCGAGCACGCGCACCTTCGCGCCGCGTACTGACGCGAGCTCGCGCGTGCCGTCGGTGGAACCTCCGTCGACGACGAGGATCTCGACGACGTCGCCGCAGTCCTGCCGGAGGAGCGACTCGAGGCAGTCAGTGATGTGCTCGCGCTCGTCGAGCGTCGGCAGCACGACGCTTACGGTCGGACGCGTGACGGTCACCGGCCTTGCGTTCCGATCACGCTGCGGACCGTTCGCCCCACGATGCGCGCGTCGAACCAGAGGCTCTGGTGACCGAGGTAGAAGAACTCGTACTGCAGCTTCTCGAGCGCATCGCGCGTGTTCCCCGCGTAGCCGTACTTCACCTGTGCCCAACCCGTGAGCCCCGGGCGGACGAGGTGGCGGAGCCCGTAATACGGCAGCTTATGGGAGAGCTCCTCCACGTAGTGGGGTTGCTCCGGCCGCGGTCCCACCACCGCGAGCTCGCCGCGGACGATGTTGACCGCCTGCGGCAGCTCGTCGAGATGCGTTCGACGGAGAAAGCGACCGAACGCGGTGACACGCGGATCGTTCGTCGTCGTCCACTCGTCGGGAACGGTGCCGTCGTGCGGGCGCATCGTCCGGAACTTCACCATCGCGAACTCGCGTCCGTGCCGGCCGACGCGCGACTGTCGGAAGAACAGCGGGCCGCGGTTCGCGAAGCAATCGATGATCGCAACAAGCGGGATGACGACCACGAGTGCGATCACGCCGACGAGCGCGATCGCCACGTCGCCCAGACGCTTGGCGCGCGCGTAGCGGGACTCGTGCACCTCGGCGATGTCGAACATCAGCGACAAGCGTTCGAGCTCGGCGATCGGCAGCTTGCCAAGCCACTCTGCGTAGAAGTCGGTGAGCGAGCGCACCCGCACACCCGCTTCGTGGAGCGTCGACGCCTGCGCGACGACAAGCGCCGCGTCCTGCGCTTCGCGCGACAGCACGAGCACCGACGCGTCGTGCGCGATGACCGTGTCGACGAGCGGCTCTTCTCCGGAGCGCCGCGGCCGCGCCGCGGTCGGCTCGAGCGCGGCGACGAGCGCGGCCGGACGTTCCGGTCGGGCCGCGAGCTCGTCGGTCAGGACCGCGGCGTCGGCCGCGCTCCCGACGAAGACGACACGGTCACGTTCTTCGGCGCGGTCATCGGCACCACGGTCGATCAGGCTCACGAACACCGACCACGGAACGAGCAGCGCGGCGGCGCCGAACACGGTGAAGCGCGGCAGCAACGCGGAGCCGAGCAGGAGCTGCAGGAGCGACATGCCGAGCGCCGCGCACACCGTCGCGGTCGAGGCGGTGGCGATCGTGCTGCGGCCCTTCGGGAGGTCGGGCAGCCCGGCGCCGTAGGTCGCGACGCCGAGCAGCACCGCGTAGGCCACGGCCCAGCCGAACCGGCTCGAACCGGTGAAGTCGTAGCCGTGCACGACGGCGTGCGCCTTGCTCAGGCCGAAGACGGCACCGAGGATGCCGGCGTACTGGAGAGGACGCGCGACCCGACGCATGTTTCCTTATCGGCAGGATGGGCGGATCGGTGCAGTTCGGCCGGTGCCGCTCAGCCCACGCGGCGATAGGAGTCGACGAAGAGCGTTTCGCTGAAGAAGTGCAGCGTGTGACGGCTGATGAAGCGGTACCCGTCGAGGCGCTCCTTGGGGCCGGGCTCCCCGATGACGGCGACGGTGGTCGCGTCGTGACTCCGCGCGATACTGGCGGCCCTGGCGAGATCGTCGTCACTCAGCGCAGTCAGCCAGTGCCGTTCCGGTGTGTACTGCGATCCGGCCTCTCGAAAGAGGTGCGCGAATCGGGACACGACGACGTCGTCGTTCATCGCCGCGATCGTGTCGGCCGCCTTCGCGCCCTGGTCGCTGCGGATCTCGAGGTAGCGGACCCCGGCCAGCGTGATGCCGACGCACAGTGCGAGCGCGCAGACACGCGACCAGTGGGGCAACGACTCGGTTGCGACGATGCCGACGACTGCGAGCAGGAAGCTCGTGCACAAGAGGTAGCGGCCACCCCACTGCGGACCGGCACCCCCGGTGTACTGCGTGAGCCACACCAACGGCAGCGCGACGAGCGCGATCAACGCCAGGATCCGGCGCCGCGGGTCGCGCCACGCGAGCACGATTCCGAACGCGGTGATCGGCAGTGCGGGCACAAACCCCGAGACGAACGACAGGCCCGCGTGGATCCGGACGACGAGCAGCAACGCCGCGGCGCCGAGCAGCTCGGCCTGGTAGCGGGGACGGCCGCGCCCGGACGCGAGCATCACGGCGGCACCGACCAGTGCGAGCACGATGCAGCCACCGGCGAGCGCCTCGACCGACAGCGACGCGTAGTTGAGGCCAACCGTGGTGCGCACGGCCTCCCCGACCCGGGTGCCGAAGTCGGAGCCGGTCGCGCCCGCGGAGCCGGCCGCACGCGCGGTGCGCAGCGAGCCGCCGAGCACGGCCCGTTCGAGAAGCGTGTTGGCCACGAGCACCGGAACGATGCCGGCGAGTGCGCCCAGTGCAATCGGGGCGGCCCGACGGATCGCTCGGTCGGCGACCGCGATCGCGACCACGGTGACCGCGGTGGCAACCGCCCCGTAGAGCAGCGCCTCGGTGCGCATGGTGGCACCGAGACCGAACAGCGCGCCCGCGCCGACGGCGGCCCGCCAACCCGCGCGGCGCGACCACGTGTCGTAGAGCAGCACGATCGCCCACGCCATGCACGCGAGACCGATCGTGTGCTCCCACAAGTCGAGCGCGTAGATGAACACCGGCGAGCCGAGCCCGATCACCCAGAACACCGTCATCGGTGACCGCGAACCGAGGCGTTTCGCGAGCGCCGCGCCCGCGGCCGCGACGGCAACGGCGCCGAGCATCGGGAGCAGGAGGGCGAGGCGCATGCCTCCCGCGTCCCAGAGCGGCCGGGCGGCCATGAGCATCGGGAGCGTGGTGACGGCGACGTAGTGACTGTCGACATGGATCGTGTCGAACAACGGGTGCAGCGACGCGGTCGGGTCGTCGGCCTTTGCCCAGTAACCGACATCGGTCGTCGACTGATGCAGGGTCGCGACCTTGGCGCCGGTGTCGGTACCGAGGAAGCCGCGCGGATTGTTCAGGCTTGCAGCGCCGAAGTAACAGATGAGCAGCACGATGGCGGCGACGAGCGGCCGCGCCATCCGCTTCGGTGCTTCGACCTGCTGCCGTTCCTCGACTACGAGCATCGCTCGGCGACGAGCACGAGGAGTCGGGGGATCGACGCCGCGGCTTTGTACTCGTGGGCCCGCGCCAGAAATCCCGGCGGCGGTGCCGGTTCGTCCATGCGGGAGAGCAGCAGCCCGGATTCGATCATCGTGTTCACATATCGGCCGAGCGGGCGGTGGACGAAGGGAAGCACGACCCCGGGCTCCAACTCCTCGAGGCTGACGTCGTCGACGAGATACGGGCCGATCCGCCAGTACTGCTCTTCGAGGATGTGGTCGTCGATCCAGCCCGATCCGGGGGTCTGGAGCAGAGGGTGGTTGAGGCACCACACGAACCGGCCGCCGGGCCGGAGCACCCGGGCGACCTCCTGCAGCGGCGCGACGTGGTCGGGCAGGTGCTCGAACACGAGGCAGGCCACGACGGCGTCGACCGATCCGGTCGCCACCGGAAGGCGCTCCGCCGAGGCGCGCGCGTAGGTGACTCCGCCGCCACGCGCCCGCGCAGCGCGGAGCTGACCAACGGTCGGGTCGACGCCGACGACGGACGCGGCGCCGGCCGCCGTGAGCCGGCGTGCGACCTGGCCCTCACCCGTGCCGACGTCGAGGATCCGCCCGTAGCCGGCGAGGTACCCCTCGACGATAGGAAGGATCTGCTCTTCGTATTCGGCGTCGGCCCCGTCGGTGAACGTGTCCTGCCACCACTGGGCGTTGCGTTCCCACGGATCGTCGGTCACCGCGCCGCGGCTCGCGCCTTCACCGGTTTCCGTGCCGCCGCCTTCGGCTTCGCCGCGGCCGCCTTCGCCTTCGGCTTGGCCGACTTCACGGGCGGAAGGTCGAGCACCTCGGCGAGGAAGCGCCCGGTATGGCTCTCGGGGACCTTGGCGATGGTCTCGGGTGTGCCTTCGGCGACGACCAGGCCACCGCCCGCGCCCCCTTCGGGACCGAGATCGACGACCCAGTCGGCGCTCTTGATGACGTCGAGGTTGTGCTCGATCACGAGCACGGTGTTGCCCGCGTCGACGAGGCGTTGCAGCACACCGAGCAGCCGGCGCACGTCTTCGAAGTGGAGACCCGTCGTTGGCTCGTCGAGGATGTAGATCGTCTGGCCCGTCGCCCGCTTGCCGAGCTCACTCGCGAGCTTCACCCGCTGCGCTTCACCACCGGACAGGGTCGGCGCGCTCTGGCCGAGCCGCACGTAGCCGAGGCCGACGTCGACGATCGTCTGCAGCTGCCGCGCGATCGTCGGCTGAGCCGCGAAGAACGCGAGCGCCTCTTCACACGGCATGTCGAGCACCTCGGCGATGTTCTTGCCCCGCCACTGGATGTCGAGCGTGTCGCGGTTGTAGCGCGCACCCTTGCAGACCTCGCACGGCACGTAGACGTCGGGAAGGAAGTGCATCTCGATCTTGATGGTGCCGTCGCCTGCGCACGCCTCGCAGCGTCCGCCCTTCACGTTGAACGAGAAGCGGCCCGCTTTGTACCCGCGCGCGCGGGCGTCCGGGAGCCCTGCGTACAGCTCGCGCAAGAGCGCGAAGACCCCCGTGTACGTCGCGGGGTTCGAGCGTGGCGTCCGGCCGATCGGCGCTTGGTCGATCGAGATCACTTTGTCGATGTTGGTGAGACCC
>JBBSEC010000067.1:0-26003 GCA_038240075.1 Acidimicrobiia bacterium | reverse complement strand
TATACGTGACAAATCGCGACCAGGGAGTGGTGGGAAGGGTGGGAGCGGTCAGTCGTAGAGGGCTTCGACGCCGGCGCGGCTGCCTTCGAGGGCGACGAGGCACGCGACGGTGCCGTCGGTCGACTCGGTCACGATCTGCCAGAGCACCCGGCGCCGGCGTTGCGCGCGGTCCCACCAGCGCAAGTCGTGCGGCCACGGCCCGGCCCAGGCCACCACCGCGCCACCGCCGTCGCGCAGGCCGCGGCACCGAAGCAACGCGGGTGCCGCCGAGGCGACACCGCGACCCGACACGATCACCGGCCGGCCGTCGGCATCGAGGAGCTCGGCGGGCAACGGCGGATCGAACAGACGCGCCGGTGCGGGAGGCGGGACTGCACCCGGCCACGCCGGCTGCTCCCCCGCACTGCGCAACGGCCGTTCCGGTTCGCGCGGCTCACCCCACGGGACCCAGCGGATCCGTTCGGCCGGGGTCCGGCCGCCTTGCTCCACCCCGGTGACCACGGCGTCGTAGCCGAGCATCCCCTGCACCCGGGCGAAGGCGCGATCCGCGCGGTCGGCCGCCGCGAGATCGCCACCCCAGAAACCGAGCTGGCGACCCGAGAGCGGGACCACTTCGTCGGGGACGAGACCGAGCCGCACGAGTGCACCCGTGGTGGTGTCGAACGATTCCGAGTCGGCCATCGCGTCCTGCAACGCGCGCGGATTGTCGGCGGTCTCGACCCGCGCACCCGACTCCTGCGCGGCAAGCCAACCTTCGAGCTGCCACCGCACCCGTTCCGCGAGCGCGCCGGGAGTGAACGTGCCGACGTGGCGCCACGTGCGTTCGAGTCGTTCGCCGTGCTCGGTCTCGGCCACCACGAGCACGCGCGTACATCCGAGCCCGCGGTCGGCGAGCCGCTCGACGAGCCGGTCGGCAAGACCCTTGGCGATGAACGCGGTGTGATCGACACGCGTCGCGGGCGGGTCGATCTCGACGTGCTCGGCACAGTCGGCGGGAGGTTCGACGAGCACGAGCGGCCGGTCGTCGCCGCCGTTGGCGAGATGGTGGAGACGCTGCCCGTCGACCCCGAAGCGGGTGAGCACCGCGCCCGCCGGCAACGCCGCGAACGCCGCGAGCGTGTGGAGCCCGAGCCGGACGAGGAGGACCGCGAGGTCGGGGTCGTCGAGCACCGCGACGGGATGCGGTGCGAGGAAGGCAGCCGTTTCTCCCGGCGGGACGATCGTCACCGACATGGTTGCGGTGGAGGCGGCGAGCCGGGCCGCGAACTGGCCGTCGGCGATGCCGACGCGCAACGCGGCCGCATCGGGGCCGAGCACCGCGCCCGCCGCGGCCCGGACGCGCGCCGCGAGCCCGTCGTCGCCGCCGTAGTAGCGGGCGGGACCACGGGTGGGGAACGAGAGCAGGCCGGGCTCTTCGAGCTCGAGGCGGGGGGTGAGCGCCTCCACCGCCCGGGCGACGACCTCGAAGGCCCGCGCCTCTTCGCCGCGGTCGACCTTGCAGACCATCACTCCCGGACTGCGCGCCTCCGCCTCGCGTCGCGACAAGCCGGGAACGATGCCCTCGGCGCGCGCCTCGACCGACGCCGCGCGCACCAGATCGCGACTCCCGACGCGCTCGCGCACGATGACGGGTCGGTTGCGGGTCGTGGGATCGCGCCGGCGGACCACGACGACCGCCCAATCCGAGCACCAAATGCAGCACGTACGGGTGGGTGTGATGGTCGGTGTCATCTCAGCCGGCGACGGCGAGCGCGCCGACGCGCCCTTCCCGCGCCGCGCCCCGGCCTTCGACGCGCACCTGGAGATCGCGCTCGGAGAGCAGACCGTGGCCCGATGTCGTGTCGCCGTCGGCGGTGAAGCGCCAGGGGCCGGGATGCACGGAGAGCCGCAGCGCCGCCTCCGCCGGCCACGCCACCGACCGCACTCCGGGCACCGACTCCATCGCAACGAGCACCGCGCCGCGTTCACGCGCCCGCGCCGCGAGCCGACGCGCATCTCCCAGGCGCACACCCGGCGGAACCCACGCGGCGACGAGGGTCGCACCTTCGAGGAGCGCGGCGACGACCATCGCCCAGCGATCGGCACGGACGCGACGCACGACCGCGCAGCGCTCGATGGCCACCCCGGCCTCCGCGACCGCGGCCCCGCCCAGCGTGTCGCCGGGCTCCACCACCGCGGTCCATTCACCGGTCGCGGTCGCCGCGGCAAGGAGCGGGAACAACACGCTGGTGGTCCCCGAGACACCCGACAGGGTGACCACCGACCCCCGCCGCAGCCCGCCGTCGGGCAGGAGCGCACCGAGAGGGTCGGCGACGGCGAGGCGCCGGTCGCCCGCGAGGGTGGCGGGACACGCCTCGCGCGCGATTCGTTCGAGAGCACCGCGTTCGAGTCGGGGCCGGGCCTCTCGATCCCGAAGCGGGAGAACACGAACCGCCGGCGCCATCCCGTCAGGCTATCGAACACCTGTTCGATCCGCCACCGGTGCTGATGCGCGGAGTGACCGGAGCGGTCACTCCCGGCCATCCGAAGCCGAGTAAGTTCACCACTTGCGTTGCTCCGGACCTCGGTAGCGCCCCCTGCGTGTGCGCGATCTGGAGAACGTATGAGCCCAGCCGGCGACCCGGCGTCGGGAGGAGAACGGCTCGATGCCGGGCGCTTCGCGCGTGCCGTCGCGATCCGGGTCGACGCCGGCGATGACCCCGCGACCGCGCTGTGCGCCGCCGGCGTCGACGTGCTCGGCCTCACCGGAGTCGGGATCATGCTGCTCTCGGGCACCCGGCTCGATTGTGTGGCCGTGTCCGATGAGGTGACCGGCAACATCGAGGCGTTGGAGCTCATGGTCGGCGAGGGCCCATGCGTCGACGCGTTCCGCACCGGCATTCCGTGCTTCGACGCAAATCTGGCCGACGACCACACGGGCACCTGGACGGAATGGCGGGCAGCCGTACTGGCCGCCGGTGTGCGTGCCGCGTTCGGCTTCCCCGTCATGGTCGCCAACGACTGCATCGGCGTCTTGAACTGCTACCGCGACACCGCGGGTGAGCTGAGCACCGCACAGGTCGCCGACGCGCAGGTCGTCGCCAACGCTGCGGGCCAGACGATCGTCGCATGGCAGGCCGAGGCGCCCACGGGCACGCTCGCGTGGCAGCTGGAAAAGTCAGGTAACTACAGCGTCGCGGTGCACCAGGCCGTCGGACGGGTGTCCGTGCAGGCCAAGGTGAAAGTCGACGACGCGATGGCCTTGTTGCGCGCCCACGCATTCGCGCACGACACCACGATCATCGATCTCGCCACCGAGGTGCTCGCCGGGCGGTTGCGTTTCGATGTTTGACGATGTGCCTACACTGAATCCGCGGCCCGGAAAGGGGTGCGCCAATGCCCAAAGAACGTGAAGTGCTACGGGCGCTCGTCGAGGTTGCCGACACCTTTGTGGACGACTACGACGTCGTCGATTTCCTCCACCGTTTGGCTACGCGTTGCGTCGCGATCCTCGACGTCGACGAGGCCGGAGTCATGCTCGCCGACCCGACCAACACGTTGCGCTACGTCGCGTCGTCGAGCGAGCAGATGCGTCTGGTCGAGCTGCTCGAGTTGCAACACGAACAGGGACCGTGCCTCGACGCGTACCGCGACGGCGTCGTCAGCATCAGCGCAAGGTCCGAGGAAGCGGATGTGCTGTGGCCGATGTTCGCGTCGCACGCGCGCGACGCGGGCCTCGCGTCCCTCGCGGGCGTCCCGATGCGCCTTCGCGATGACCGCATCGGCGCACTCAACCTCTTCTCCCGCAGGCCGGGGGGATTGGGCGAAGAAGACCGTCACGTCGCGCAGGCGCTCGCCGACATCGCGACCATCGGTGTGCTCCAGGCTCGGGCGATCCACGACGGGAAAATCGTCGCGTCGCAGTTGCAGACCGCGCTCGAGTCGCGGGTCACGATCGAGCAGGCGAAGGGCGTCCTCTCGGAGTACATGGGAATCTCCGTCGACGTCGCGTTCGCCCTGCTGCGCACCTACGCCCGCGCGCAGAACATCAAGCTCACCGACGCCGCGCGCCGAGTCGTGAGCGGCGCGGTGAGCCCGGACGTCCTCGGTACGATCCGGAAGCCGCGGAGCTGACGCTAGGCCGGCGGCGGCACCGCGCTCGCCGGCTCGGTGCCGAGCGCTTCGGGTGACCAACCGGCATCGTCGCCGTAGTAGTTGAAGAGATGCGTGATGATGTGCTCGATGCGCGCCTCGAGCGCGGGCCACGCCGCGACCGGAGCCTCGACCGTGACGACGTTCGAGTAGATCGTGACGGCGGTCGCGCCCAACGCGAACAACCGCTGGGCCAGCACGTCGGGCGGACGCTGCCAGTGCACGTCTTCGAGGCTCGCGTAGCGCTCGATCTCCATGCCGGTGAGCGAGCGGTTGGTGTCGAAGAACCGCACCTCGGGGCGGGAGCCCTCGCGCGAGGTCACCGTGATGGTCTGTCCCATGAGCGAGAGAGTACTGACCTCAGACGGTGAACAGCCGCAACGAACTGTCTTCGACCAACCGCACGTCCCGCCGGATCCCCGACCAGGGCAGGTTCTCCATGAAGATCCACGAGCGCCGGTGGATCGCGCACGGACCGTACGCGGCGAGCGCGCACTTGTGGACGGGCGCCGGGTAGCCCCGGTTCGTCTCGAAGCCGTACGCCGGGAAGTGCTCGGCTTCGGAGGCCATCAGTGCGTCGCGGGTCACCTTCGCCACGACCGACGCCGCCGCGACCGACAGCACCGAGACGTCGCCCTTGACGACCGTCTTCACCCGCGTGCCGAGGCCGAAGTAGTCGTGGTTGCCGTCGAGCACGATCCGGTCGGGGACGAAGCCTTGTTCCGCGAGCACGTCGAGCGCGCGGTTCCCCGCGATGCGCAGCGCCGCGGTCATGCCGTGCTCGTCGCACTCATGATGAGAGGCGTGCCCGACGCCGACCGCGCGCGCCCACTCACGTACCCGTACCGCGCAGCGCTCGCGCTCGGGCGGCAGCAACATCTTCGAGTCGCGCACACCGGTGAGGTGACGGTCGGGGGCCACAACGGCGGCAACGGTGACCGGGCCGGCCCACGAGCCCCGTCCGACCTCGTCGATGCCGCAGACGATCGCGTCGCCCGCATCCCAGCACCGGCGCTCGACCCGCAAGGTGGGATACGTGCACGTGGCCACGCTGCGACCTTATTCGCGTCTCAGACGTCGGGATGTTTTCCCATCTCAACCGGCTTACGATCATCCTCGTGCGTTCGGGGAGTCGCGTCGAGGTCCGGTCCCGGTTCGACGCCCACTGGGCGCGTGGCTTCGAGGTCGCCGAAGTCGTCGAGCACTTCGGTGAGACGCGCTATCGGGTGCGACGCCGATCCGACAACTCGGTGCTCCCGGTGCTCTTCACCGACGACGACCTGCGCGAGGAGAAGAAGCGCGAGCTCTGGTGGGTGTAGTTACTTCTCTTTGAGCAGCGCGAGCTCTGGTGGGTGTAGTTACTTCTCTTTGAGCAGCGCGATCAGGTCGTCCACGGGGATCGCCTGCATCGTCGTCGTGCGCATCGTGCCGCGCGCCGCGAGCATCACGGCGGCACGCGCCATCGTGCGCTCGTCGGGAGCCTCGATGATGTTGAGGAAGTCGTACTGACCCATCAGCGCGTACTGCGCGACGACGCGCAGACCGAGGTTCTCGACCTCGGTGCGGACCGCGCTGATGCGGTCGGGGTTCTCCCGAACGGTCTCCCACCCGCCGGGACCGAGCGTCGTGAGCATCGCGTAGGTCGGCACGGGGTCAGCCTACCGAGGGCCTGGCGTTCCGCCTCGGACCGGAGCCGCGCGCCGGTCGCGCGAACCTGTGTCCGTGCCCGACACCGTCCGACCACACGCCGATCAACCCCGCGCCGATCAACCCAACGCCGATCAACCCAACGAATGGGAGCCCGTGCTCCCCACCACTGATCTGCCGATCGATCGCGTCGTCGCGGTCGACGTCGACGACGAGGAAGCCGTCGTGTGGCGCACCGGCGACCGTCAGCCCTGCGTCATGGCCCGGCGCTGCCCGCACCTCGACTGGGACCTCACCGAGGCGATCGTCGACGGCGACGAGCTCCTCTGCGCAGGTCACGGCTGGTCGTTGCGGTCGGACGGCGCCGCGCTGAAGCGCAACGAGTTCGGCCGCGAGGACGCAAAGGGCAGGATCCGGGTGTGGCCGGCCCGCGAGCACGACGGCTGGATCGAGGTCGACGGTTCGATCGACGCCGAGCAGGGTTCGGTGCCTCCGGCGAACAACCTCCCTGGGAACTACACCTAGGCTCCCCCGCCATGGCCAACCGCACCGTCGCGATCGTCCCCCACACCCACTGGGACCGCGAGTGGTACTCGCCGTTCCAGGACTTCCGCATGCGGCTCGTGAAGCTGCTCGACACGCTGCTGCCGATGCTCGAGTCCGATCTCTCGTACGCGCGCTTCCTGCTCGACGGCCAGACGATCGTGCTCGACGACTACCTCGAGATCCGCCCGGAAGCCGAGGCCGCGTTGAGCCGCCTCGCGGCCAGCGGCCGGCTCGCCGTGGGCCCCTGGATGGTGCTCATGGACGAGTTCATGGTCTCGGGCGAGACGCTCGTGCGCGACCTGCAGCTCGGCATGGCGCGCGGCGCGGCCTTCGGCGGCGCGATGCAGGTCGGCTACCTCCCCGACATGTTCGGGCACGTCGCGCAGATGCCGCAGCTGCTGCGCCTCGCCGGGCTCGAGCACGCGGTCGTCTGGCGCGGGGTCCCACTCGCGATCACCCAGACCGCGTTCTGGTGGGAGGCCCCCGACGGCTCCCGCGTCCGCGCCGAGTACCTCTACGGCTCCTACTCGAACGGGCGCGACATGCCCGACGACGCGAAGCGGCTCGTCGGCCGGGCCCGCGACTACGAAGCCGAGCTCGGTTCGGTCCGCATCGGCGATCTCCTGCTGATGAACGGCACCGACCACCAGATGCCACAGCCGTGGCTCGGACGCGTGGTCGCGGAAGCGAACCAGATCCAGGACGAGTACGAGTTCGTCGTGACCTCGCTCCCCGAATACCTCCCGACGCAGCCCGTCGAGGGGCTCGCGACATGGCGGGGTGAGCTGCGTTCGGGCGCGCGCGCCAACGTGCTCATGGGCGTAGCGTCGAACCGCGTCGACATCCACCGCGTGTGTGCGACCGCCGAACGGTCGATCGAGAAGCGGGCGGAGCCGCTCAGTGCGCTCTTCCGTGCGGCCGACGCGTACCCGCACGCGCTGCTCGGACTCGCGTGGCGGCTGCTCGTCGCCAACAGCGCGCACGACTCGTCGTGCGCGTGCAGCTCCGACGAGGTCGTCGACCAGGTCGCGGTGCGCTACGCGGAGGCGCGCCAGCTCGGAGACGGTCTCACACGCGATGCGATCAATGATTTGGCGGTCTGCGTTGACGCGCCGGCGGGCGCGACGCTGGTCGTCAACCCCACCTCGCACGCTCGCGGTGGACTGCTCGAGATCTCGATGCCCGGTCATGGGCCCGCACACGTCGTCACCACCGACGAGCGCGCGCTGCCGGCGCAGGTGCTCGAGGAGCGCGGTGGCCTGGCCTTCTCCGACATCATCATCGGCGGCAAGGTGCGCTGGGTCCTTGACCTCATGCGCGGGGTCGAGTTCGCAGGCAACAACGTCGCGGAGACGACGCTCGAGCGCGCCGATGACGGGATCTGGGATGTCGGCCTGCACTTCGCCGCGCCGGGTCAGACACTCACCGATCTCGGCGACCTCCGCGAAGAGATGCTGCGGATCGGCGAAGCGGGCGACACGTTGCGGGTCAAGGCCTACCGACCGCCCAGCCGCCGCCTGCTGTTCGACGCGGGCCGAGTCGACGCGTTCGGCTGGACGACACTGCGTGCGGTCGAGGGCGAGACTCCCGACGGTTACGACGTCTCGCGCGCGTCCGCGTCGGGCACCGAGCTGCACAACGAGCACCTCGACGTGGCGATCGACACCACGACCGGCACGTACCGTGTGACGACCCGCGACGGTGTCTCGGTCTCCGGTCTTGGTCGTCTCGTCGACGGCGGCGACGGCGGCGACACCTACAACTACTCGCCTCCCGAGGCCGACGTCGAAGTCTCCGAGCCCGACTCGGTCACGGTGTCGGTGCTCGAAACCGGCCCGGTGCGGGCCCGGATCGCGATCGACGCCGTGTACACGTGGCCGCGCAACGCGGCCGGCGACGAACGCTCGTGCACGACTCGCAGCGAGGAGCGGGTGCCGGTCGAAGTGCGCACCACGCTCGAGCTGCGGCCCGGCGAGCGCTTCGTGCGGGTGCGCACCGAGCTCGACAACCAGTGCGACGACCATCGGCTGCGCGCCCACTTCCCGCTGCCCGCGCCGGTACGCGGATCCGACGCGGAGTGCGCGTTCGCGGTCGTGCAGCGCGGGCTCACCGCCGAAGGGGGCGAGCTCGAGTTCGGGTTGCCCACGTTCGTGTCGCGCCGCTTTGTCGACGCGAGCGACGGCGCCATCGGCCTCGCAGTGCTCCACGACGGGCTGCTCGAGTACGAAGTCGGGGGTGAGGGCACGGAGCTCGCGCTCACCCTGCTGCGAGCCACCGGTTACTTGTCGCGCAGCGAGCCGTCGTTGCGACCCAATCCCGCGGGCCCGCTCCTGCCGGTTCTCGGCGCGCAGATGCGCGGCCCGAACGTCTGCGAATACGCGGTGCTCCCCCACCGCGGCGACTGGCGCACCGCCGACCTCTACGCCGAAGCCGACACGTTCCTCGTTCCCCTCGAGCGCACGCGCGTCTCGCCCGTGTCCGCCCGTTCGCTCCCGGGCCGCGGTACCGCACTCGAGATCGACGGGGCCGAGGTGTCCGCCGTCGCCCGCGACGCGGGTGGTCTCGTCGTCCGGCTCTTCCGCACGGCCACCGGTACCGGCGACGCGACCGTCACCCAGGCCGGCCTCCCTGCACGCGGCTGGGTGATCGACCTCCGCGGCGCACCCATCGCGTCCTTCGAAGGCTCCGTCACCCTCCGCCCCTGGGAAATCGTCTCCCTCCGCCTGAGTAGCTAGGTACCGCTGTTCGTCGCGCACCGCGCAGCAGCTGTGCTTATTCGCTCACTCCTGCGCCTCGCGTTCGCCTTTGTTCTCGAACTCTCGCTGGGGAGGCTTGTTCGTTCGCTGGCGAACTCGACGCTCGCTTCGCTCCCGCCTTCGTCGCGTGGGAGTGAGATCAGCGTCGCTCTAACGAGAAGGCGGGGACGGTTTCTGCGAAGCCGGCGAGGGTGTGGAGCTCGGGTCCGATGAATCGGTAGCGGTCGGTCAGGCGGCGGAGGCGGCTCTCGATGCCGGCGGCGACAACGATCGTGTCGGGCGCACCCACCGCGCAGAGACGCGAGGCGAGGTTGACGAACGGTCCGTAGACGTCACCGCCCCGCACGATCACCGGCCCGAACGCGAGCCCGACGCGCAGCGGCGGCAGGCGCGGATCGTCGGCGGCGGCGTCGACGAGGTCGATCGCCAGGTCGCACGCGACGCCGGGCGCAGGCGTCATGAACATCACCGCGTCGCCCATGCGCTTCACAACGCTCGCGCCGGACGCGGCCACGAGATCGAACGCGGTCGCCTCGAACGCGTCGATCATCGCGATGAGCGCGTCGGCGTCGAGGCGCGCCGACAGGCTCGTGTACCCCGAGAGGTCGGCGAAACCGATCGCGAGAGCGACGCTGTTCGAGCTCGACGGCGACGCGCCGGCGTCGCTGTAGCGGCGGCCGATCGAATAGAGGTGATGGCGGTGCAGGGTGTCGATCGCGGCCGCGAGACGGGGCAGCGTCTCGGTCACCATCGCGACGTAGCTCCGGGCGATCTCGACGTAGTCCTGCGAGCCGATGAGCGGCGCTTCGATGGTGGAGCGCAAGAGTGCGGTCTCCGCTTCGGCCATCGACGCGGTCGCGCCACCGGTGATCCGCACGAGCTGCACGACCCGATCGGCGCCGACGACATCGCTCATCGCGTGGAACGCCGCGAACATGTCGACGTCGCGCCCGCTGAAACGACGCTCGTGCCGGCGGGCGTCGGCGAAGCCCGCGGCGCGCCACAACTGGGCGGCAACGTTCTCGTCGACACCGGCGCGGGCGGCGGCCTCCGAGAGGGTGAAGCGCTCGCCCTCGGGGCGGAGCCGGTTCAGCGCGGCGACGCTGAGGATGCGCTGCTCGTGGTCGGCCTGCACGAGCTCCGGGATCGAGAGGCCGAGCTCGAGGAGATACTCGAGCAGCGCGAGCCGCGCCGATGCGTCGGGTGCCCCCGGGTCGTACAAGCCTGCGCTTTCGAACGCGTCGCGTTCGGCAGCGCGATCGGCCGCGTCGCCGTGAGGGTCGTCGTTCACACGAAGCTTCCGGGCTCGTCGACGATCACTCCGGGCCGGGCTTCGACGGCCGACGCCGGCGACGATGCGAGTGGCAGCAGCCGGGTCGGGTCGATCTCTGCGAGGAGCGCCTCGCCGGCGTTCCCGATCCCCTCCCACGCGGGGTCGAGCACCGGCGTGTGCACCCGCAGGTTCGCGGGAACCTCCCACAGCAGCGCGGGACGCGTCCCGTGCCAGCGCAACGCGAACGACACCGGGCCGTGCGGCGTCGGCACGTCGTGCGCAGCGACCGCCTGACCCAACCACTCGACCGGGAAGTGTGGCAGCACGGCCACCCGCTCGCCGGTCACGGTGATCAGCACCCCGCGCATCGCTCGGAGCCACTCGGCTGCGTGCCGGGGCGTCGCTCCCGACCCGGCGAACGTCGCCTTCACCTGCGCCCACGGATCGTCGCGGTGGTCGTCGGCGAGCGCGCGACGCGAACGCAGGTCGGCGAGCCCCCACGCGGCTGCGACTTCGCGTACGACCCGCTCGCCGCGTCCCACCGTCCCGAGCAACAACGTCGCGCGCGCCGCGCCGACCGACGCCTGCAGCGCCTCGTCGGGCAGCTCGACCTGCATCGCTTGCTCGAGCGCCGTGACCCAGCCGCGCTCGACATCGGCGAGCGCCGGCAGCCGCACGACCGCGACCGGCGCCGCCGTTGCGGGCACGGCCGTGCTCGCGGCAATGCGGGTGCGGGTCCGGTGCGCGACCGGGAACAGCAACGCGATCTCGAGGTCGCCGCGACGCGTGACGACCGGCTCGAACGGTCCCATCTCCGCGCGCCCCTCGACGACCGCGGCGCGCACGCCCTCTGCGCGCGGGCCGACGGCCCAGTGCGTCGGCACCCGCGGGAGCTCGATGCGCGCCCGCTCGTCGATCACGAGCGTCGATCCCTCGATCGCCACGCGACCGATGCGGTAACCGTGCGCGGCCCGCACGACCCACGCGATCACCGCGGCCGCGGGCGACGCGTTCTCGACATCGGCGACCACGAGTGGTGCACCGGGAGCCGCGACGGCGTACGCGCGCAGCACGACCTCGCCGCCCGGCACGCGCACGTGAGCGCCGACGGCGGGCGCGCAACCCGGACGCTCGGTGTCGACCCCGTCGAGCGCGGGGATCTTCCAGCCGTCGTCGGCTCCGACCCACCACTCGATGTCGATCCCCGCGGTGTCGAGGTGCAGGATCCCGGCGGGCCCGACCGATCCCACGACGCCGTCGGCCAAGGTGCCGAACACCGAGACGGCCGTCTCGTCGCGGCTCATGGCACTCGCCTCAGCTGATTCCGCGCAGCTCGGGCTTGGCCCGCCGGCCCATGAGCTCGGGGACGAGGTCGGCGGGCCGCGCACCTTCGTAGAGGACCCGGCCGACGAACTCGGCCAACGGCATCTCGACCTTCTCGCGTGCCGCGAGATGGAGCACCGCCGCGGTCGTCTTCACGCCCTCGGCGACCATGTTCATCTCCGCGACGATCTCGTCGAGCGGACGCCCGCGTCCGAGCTCGACGCCGACGTGACGGTTGCGGCTCTGCGGGCTGCTGCAGGTCGCGATGAGATCGCCCATCCCCGCGAGCCCGGCGAACGTGAGGGGTTCGCCGCCGAGCGCGACCCCGAGCCGCGCGAGCTCCGCGAGCCCGCGTGTCATCAGCGCGGCCTTGGTGTTGTCGCCGTATTCGAGGCCGTCGGCCATCCCGGCTCCGATCGCCAGCACGTTCTTGAGCGCGCCCGCGATCTCGCAGCCGACAACATCGGGGTTCGTGTACACGCGAAACGTCGGCGTCATGAACAGCTGCTGCAGCCGGTCGGCGACCGCGGCGTCGCGCACGGCGACGACGGTCGCGGTGGGCTGACCCGCGGCGACCTCCCGCGCGAGGTTCGGGCCCGACATCACGCCGATGCGACCGGCATCGTGGCCTTCGAGCACCTCGGCGATGACCTCGGTCATGCGCAGGTTCGTGTCCTGTTCAACCCCCTTCGAGAGGCTGATGACCGCGGCGTCGGCGCCGATGAACGACGCCGCGTCGCCGAGCACGGTTCGGAAACCGTGCGACGGCACGCCCATGACCACGACGTCGGCGCCCGTGCACGCCGCTTCGAGCGAAGCCGTCGCGCGCAGTGCCGCGGGCAGTGCGACACCCGGTAGATACTGCGGGTTCTCGTGCGTCGAGTCGATCGTGGCCGCGAGCTCGGCGCCGCGTACCCAGAGCGTCGTCGGCGCGTGCACCGCGACGAGCGCAGCCACCGTCGTCCCCCACGATCCCGCACCGACAACGGCAACGGTGCTCATGCGGCCCACCGCCGGATCGCTCACGTTCGTTCCGAGGGTCGGCAGCTGCGCAGCACCGCGGTCTGCGGATCGCGCCACCACCACTCGTCACCCGCTGCGGGGCGTTGCGGATAGATCTCCCGCGCGCGCTGCACGCACCCGCAGATCGCGCCCATGATCCGATCGGTCGCTTCCTTGATGTTGTCGTCGGGCCCGACCGACACCGGCTCACCGATGACGGCCGTCTGCGCGACCCCCCATCGCCAGTGGGGCTTGCGGCCCTTGAACATGATGCGGTGCACACCCCAGAGGCCGATGGGCGTCACCGGAACCCCGCTCGCCTTCGCGAGGCGCGCGGTACCCGACTTGGCCACCATGGGCTCGAGGTCGAGCGAGATCGTGCCTTCGGGAAACACCGTGACGCACTCGCCGCGGCGCAGCGCATCCACCGCGGCAACCAGCGAGTCGGCCGCGTCGCGCGAACCGCGTTGCACAGGAATCTGGTGAACGGAGCGCAACGCCGAGCCGAGCGCGAACTTGTCGAACAGCTCCGCCTTCGCGAGGAACCGCACGCGGCGACCCTGGAGATCGGCGAGCCACGCGAGCGCGAGCGGGTCGAGGTACGACACGTGATTGCTCGCGAGGATCGCCGCGCCCTCACGCAGGATGCGATCGCCACCCTCGATCTTCCAGTCCAATCCCCACCGCAGCCCGGGATAGAACGCTCCCTTCGCCAGGGAGTAGAGGGGTTCCACGGTCGGTAGCATATGCATCCGATGCCTCCGTCCCCCTCGTCACGTGCCGGGGCCGGCGTCGTGCTCCCAGTGCGCTCCTTCACCTTCGGGAAGTCGCGCCTCGCCGGCGCGTTCGGCACCGGAACGTCAGCAACCGCGAACCACGAGGCGTTCGTGCGCGGGCTCGCCGATCGCGCGGTCGACGCCGCGAACCCGCGACCCACGGCGGTCGTCACGAGCGCCCCCGAAGTGCGCGACTGGGCGAGCGGCCGCGACCTCTTCGTGATCCCCGACCCCGGTTCGCTCGACGGCGCCGCGACCGCGGGACGCTCGTGGGCCGCGGATCAGGGTCTCGCGCGCGTGGTGGTCGTGCACGCCGACCTGCCCGACATCGTCTCGCTCGACTCGGTTGCCGGTGACGGCGCCACTCCGGTGGCCGTGATCGTGCCGTGCCATCGCGGCGACGGGAGCCCGGTCGTATCGGTTCCGGTCGAACCGCTTCCGGGCCGGCCACCGTTCGAGTTCTCCTACGGACCGGGCTCGTTCGCACGGCATTGCGCCGCGGCCGAGCGCGCGGGCCTCGATGTCAGGGTCGTCGTCGACGACGCGATGGGCTTCGACATCGACGGCCCCGACGATCTCGCCATCGTGCGCACGCGTGGGCGCGTCGCTCCCGAACGATGAGGAGCTCGCCGTGCCGACCGTAGATCTCGGCGTGCCCGACCGGGCGCTCGCGATCGGCGCGCACCCCGACGACATCGAGTTCGGGTGCGGAGCCACGCTCGCGAAGTGGGCGGCCGCCGGGTGCTCCGTCACGATGCTGGTGCTCACCGACGGATCGAAAGGCACGTGGAGCGGCGACGACGACCCCGCCACGTTGGGTCTCAAGCGCAAGCTCGAACAGCAACATGCCGCGAGCAGGCTCGGCGCGGATCGGGTCGAGACGCTCGACCGCGTCGACGGAGACCTCGTGAACGGTCGTGCGGAACAGGCCGAGGTGTGCCAGGTGATCCGTACGTGGCGACCCGATGTCGTGCTCGGCCACGACCCGTGGAAGCGCTACCGCATCCATCCGGATCACCGTCACGCGGGTTGGCTCACGCTCGACGCGATCGTCGCGGCGCGCGATCCGCAGTTCTTCCCCGATCAACCGGTGGCCGTGCACCGCCCGTCGTGTCTGCTGCTCTTCGAGGCGGAAGAGATCGACCACTTCGAGGCGGTCGACGCATGGATCGACACCAAGATCGCGGCGCTCCTCGAGCATCGCAGCCAGTGGCGATCGACGATGGCGATCGACGATGACAACGACGCTGCCGGACGCGACGCGTTCGCAACCAAGGTGCGCGACACCGCCACCCGCGCGGCGAAATCCTCACCACTCGCCCTCGCCGAGTCCTTCAAGCGCATCGACGACCTGTAGCGGAGCGGCGAGCGAGGGGCGCAGCCCACACGCGCGGCTCCAGTGCAACACGAGCGAGCGCGACCATGAAAAAAGGGGCCCGGCGAACCGGGCCCCTCGTTGCAGCGTCCGAAGACGCGCTTATTTCTTGGCGACGCGACGCTTCGCAGCGCGCTTCTTCGCCGGACGCTTCGCCGCACGCTTCTTGGCCGGAGCCTTCTTCGCGGCAGCCTTCTTCACGGTCCGACGCTTCGCCGGAGCCTTGCGCTTCGCAGCCTTCTTGACGGTCTTCCGCTTCGCGGGAGCCTTACGCTTGGCTGCCTTCTTGACCGTCCGCTTCTTCGCGGGGGCCTTGCGCTTCGCGGCCTTCTTGACGGTGCGCTTCTTCGCGACCCTCTTGACGGCCTTCTTCTTGGCGGGGGCTCGCTTTGCGGCCTTCTTCTTGGCCGGAGCCCGCTTCTTCGTTGCTTTCTTTGCCGGAGGCACGGTGACCACCCTTTCGATGACGGTTGCTCCTCGATGGGGATTCCCGCGGGCATCCGGTCCCGCACCCCGTGGTGTCGCGGCTTCTAGCGCCCCGACACCTGGGCCTTGAATTTCGTACCGACGCTAAAGCGCGCGCTCTTCCCTGCGGGAATCTGCACGGGCTCACCGGTACGCGGGTTGCGACCCATACGCGCTTTGCGCTCGGTCGGCGTGAACGACCCGAAACCGGGAAGTGTCACGCGATCGCCACCGGCGACCGCTCCTTGAATGGAGTCGATGAACGCGTTGAGCGCCTTCTCAGCGTCGCTCTTGGAGAGGCCGCTGCGTTCGTGCATCGCGTCGACCAACTCGGCCTTGTTCAAGACTGCCTCCGAGTGTTGTGCGTGTATCCCCCGAATCAGAACCTATTTCCCCCGCAAGGTCAAGCACCGTTCGTCACGCGACGCGCGCTCTTTCGACGCGCGATGCGCGCTCGCACGCGGTTTTGTCGACGCGCGCTCGTGCGAACGCGACGCTCTGCGTGCGCAACACGCGCCGGTTCGCACGCGCACACGCGCGCTCGACATCGAGCAGCTCTCACGAAGTTGTGCACATACCCGAACGTGCACGTCTTCGCCGGCCATCGAAGACTCGACGGCGCGCGCGTCGACGCGCCGGGATCCGCACGGTTCGTTGGTCCGATGCCGTTGCGCATCGCACGTATGTGCAGGTCAGCGCACACACAACTCGCGAACGCGCGCGAATGCAGACACACGCGCGCGAGCTCGCGCGCGGCATCGCCAACGCGAGTCGATGTGCGACGGGCACGCCCGACAGCGCGCGGTCGTCCACAGGCACAGCCGTCTCGCAACCCGGCGGCGCGTGCGGCGCCGTGCCGGCGATGACGACGCGCGACGCAGTCGTGACGCGCCCGACGAACGGGGCGGCGCGCACGGTCGTGATCACCGTGACAACGGCGTGACAGAAACCGCGAAAAAACTTTTCGTGAATGTGCATTCGCGTCGCGTGCGGCGACCCACCGGTGTCGCAACCGCGCGCAGCGCCAATATCGCGTCTGCCCGACCCTGTCCAGACCCATCACGGACCGTCGACACGGTCGTCACGCTCTGTGGGATGCCGGGCGAACACGACCGGGACGAGAGAAGCCCGGGCACTGGGCCCGGGCTCTCCGTGCGTGGCAGCCCCGAGCGGATTCGAACCGCCGCTTCCGCCTTGAGAGGGCGGCGTCCTAGTCCACTAGACGACGGGGCCTGAGAGGCCGGCTCGAGAGATCCGGCAGCTCGGGGGGGAGGACTCGAACCTCCAACAACAGGGCCAGAACCTGCCGTGTTGCCGATTACACCACCCCCGAATGGGTCGCTCCCGCGTGCGGCGGACCGGCTGCGGGAGCCGGGCCAGCATAGCGACTCAGGCGGGGTCGATCCTCAGCCGAGCCGCACGGAGCCGCCGCAGCGCAGAATCGCGGCCGAGGAGCAGGATCGCGTCGAACAACGGGAGGCCTGCGGTCTTCCCCTCGATCGCCGCGTAGACGACGGGGAGCGCCTTGCGCGCCTTCACCCCGAGCGCATCGACCGCGGCGCGCAGGTCGATGCCCTCGAGCGTCCACGCACACGACTCGACGTGCGCGATCGCGGCGTCGAGGATCTGCGCGACCTTCTCGATCTTGAGCACCTTCTCCCACGACGCGTCGTCGATCACGAGATCGTCGTCCGGGGTGAACAGGAACTCGGCCTGCTCGGCGATCTGCAGCAGGTTGGTCGCCCGCTCCTGCGCCAGCCCGACCGCGGCCTCGAACACCGGCACATCGAGGCGCGCGCCGTAGCGCTCGCGAGCGAACGGCAGCACGGCCGCCGTGAGCTCGGAGAGGGGCAGCGCCTTGATGTGCTGCGCGTCGAGCCACTCCAACTTCTGGGGGTCGAACGTCGCGGCCGCCTGGTGCACGCGTTCGAGATCGAATGCCGCGATCAACTGGTCGAGGGTCAGGACCTCGTGCTCGTCGGGAGGCGCCCAGCCGAGCAGCGCGAGATAGTTGACGAACGCGGCGGGCAGGTACCCCGCGTCGCGATATTCCTCGACGGAGATCGCGCCGTGCCGCTTCGACAGCTTCCCGCCACCGGGACCGAGGATGAGCGGAAGGTGCGCGTACGCGGGCTGGTCGTCGGCGCCGAGCGCGTGACGCAGCGCGAGCACGCGGTGCGTCGAGTCGATGAGATCCTCGCCCCGCAGCACGTGGGTGATCGCCATCTCCATATCGTCGACTGCGTTCGCGAGGAAGAAGACCGGCGTGCCGTTCGAGCGGACGATCACGAAATCGCTGACGGTCGCCCATGCAACCGACACGTCGCCGCGGATGATGTCGACGAACTCGCTGCGACCGTCGTCGGGAGTGCGGAACCGGATCGACCTCGCCCGACCCTCGGCGACGAACGCGTCGCGCTGCGCCGGCGTGAGGTCACGGCAGCGACCGTCGTAGCCGGGCGTCTTGCCCTCGGAACGCGCGGCCTCGTTTCGGGCCTTGATCTCGTCCTCGGTGCAGTAGCACCCGTACGCGTCGCCCTGCTCCACGAGTCGGGCCGCGGCGTCGAGGTAGCGGTCGAAGCGTCGGCTCTGCAGCACCGGGCCTTCGTCCCAGTCGAGCCCGAGCCACCGGAGCACGACCTGAATCTGCTCGACCGCCTCGGTCGTGGAGCGCACGACGTCGGTGTCCTCGATCCGCAGGATGAACGTGCCGCCGGTGTGGCGCGCGAAGAGCCAGTTGAACAGCGCGGTCCGGGCGTTGCCGATGTGCATCATCCCGGTCGGCGCGGGCGAGAAACGAACGCGGATATCGCTCATGGAACTGTGCAGTCTACGGACCGCTACGTGAGGGGCGCTTCCTGCTTCGACAGGAGCGCGGCCGCCTCGGCGTCGACATCGGAGGCGGCCTCGACGTGCAGTCTCGGGACGATCCGGTCGAGCCACTTCGGGAACCACCAGTTCGCGGCACCGAGCAGCTCCATCGTCGCGGGCACGAGCACCATCCGCACCACGCTCGCGTCGATGAAGATGGCGAACGAGAGACCAAGGCCGAAGAGCTTGACGATCTGGTCGTCGCCGAGGATGAAGCTCGCGAAGACGGTGATCATGATGAGCGCGGCCGCGGTGATCACCCGCGCGGTTGCCGCGAGCCCGTCGGCGACTGCGAGGGCGTTGTCGCCGGTGCGGTCGTACTCCTCCCGGATGCGCGAGAGCAGGAACACCTCGTAGTCCATCGAGAGCCCGAACACGATCGCGAACAGCATCATCGGGATGAACGGAGCGATGGGCCCCGTGCCGTTCGATCCGATGATGCTGCCGAAGTGCCCGTTCTGGAACACGGTCACGACGACGCCGTACGCCGCGCCGATCGACAGGAGGTTCATCACGACCGCCTTGACCGGAACCAACAGCGAGCGGAACACGGCGAGGAGCAACAGGAAGCTCAGTGACAGCACCGCGCCGATGAACAGCGCGAGGCGCGACGAGAACCGGTCGGAGACGTCGACACCGGAAGCCGTGAAGCCGCCGACGTAGACCTTGGTCTGCGAGTTGGCGAGCGCGGCCGGGATCACGTGCTTGCGGAGGTTGTGGATCAGCGAGACCGTCTTCAGGCTCTGCGGGGACGAGCTCGGGATCACCTCGATGACCGCGGCCGTGCCCGACGGGCTGATCTGCGCCGGGCTCACCGAGACCACACCGGGCGTGTGCGACACGTCGTCGACGACCCGCGACAGCGCGGCTGCATCACCCTTGGGTGAGAGCTGCGCGGCCAGCACCAGGGGTCCGCTCGAACCGGCGCCGAAGCCGCGGGCCAGGAGGTCGTAGGCCTGGCGGGTCGTCGTCGACTTCGGATCGTTGCCGGCGTCGCTGAAGCCGAGATGCATCCCGAACAGCGGGATCGCCAGCACCACGAGGACGGCCAGCGCACCAATGGCCGCGACCCACGGCCGGCGTTGCACGACCCGGCTCCAACGGAACCAGATGCTCGCTCGGTGCGCGTTCTCACGGCGGTGCAGCCCCGGCACTGCGAGCCGGTCGATCGAACGGCCGCAGAACCCGAGCACCGCGGGGAGCAGGGTCACCGAGGCGACCATCACGAGCGCGACCGTCACCGACGCGCCGGCCGCGAGCCCGCGCACGAACTCGACCCCCATGAGGAACAGACCGAACAGCGAGATCACCACGGTGATCCCGGCGAAGAGCACGGCGCGGCCGGCGGTGTCGATCGCGAGCACCGTCGCCGCTTCCGGCTCGAGCCCGTCGTGGAGGCCCTGCCGGTACCGCGTGACGATGAAGAGCGCGTAGTCGATGCCGACGCCGATCCCGATCATCGACGCCAACTCGGTGGTGAAGTCGGGAGTCGAGAGCACGTGCGACAGCACGGCCACGAGCGAGAGCCCGGTTCCGATGCCGAACAGGGCGATCAGGATCGGCAGACCCATTGCGAGCACCGAGCCGAACGTGAGGAGCAGGATCACGATCGCGGCGAGCAGGCCGATCGCCGCGGTTCCTCCCGGCGCGCCTCCGCTCCCGAACATGTTGCCGCCGAGCTCGACGCGCAGGCCCGGCGCACGCGCGTGTTCGGCGAGGCTGACGATGCGATCGGTGGTCGCCTGGTGGATGTCCTCGGTGCTGAGCGTGAAATCGATCGTCGCGTACGCGACCGTGCCACCCGACGCGATCTGGCGCGCACCGGAGTCGGAGTACGGGCTCACGACGTCGGCAACACCCGACACGTCCGCGATCTGGCCGAGCAGCGTCGTGACGCGCGTCTGCACGGCCGCGGCGCGGACGTCGGCCGCCGCGACGACCAATTGCCCCGAATCACCCGAACGTGACGGGAAGTCGGCGTCGAGCAGGTCGGAAGCCTTCTGCGACTCCGTGCCCGGGAGCCGGAGACTCTGCGAGTACTGCCCGCCGACGGCCTTGCTCACCACGACGAACGCAACGAGCACGACGAGCCAGGTAGCGAGGACCGTTCGCCGGCGGCGGTAGCACCAGAGCGCGAGGCTCCGCAGCATGAAACCTCGATCCTCAGCCGAGCAGGTACTTGGCGATCACAATGCGCTGGATCTGATTGGTGCCCTCGTAGATCTGGGTGATCTTGGCGTCGCGCATCATGCGCTCGGCGGCGAAGTCGCGCGTGTAGCCCGCGCCCCCGAGCAGCTGCACGCAATCGGTCGTCACGCGCATCGCGGTATCCGACGCAAACATCTTCGCCGTGGCCGACGCGCTCGCCGTCCCCGGGAGGCCGTTGTCGAGCAGCGAGCAGGCGCGGTATACGAGCAGGCGTGCGGCGTCGACCTGCGCGGCGAGGTCGGCGAGCATGAACTGGACGCCTTGGAACTCCGCGATGCGCCGGTCGAACTGACGACGTTCCCCCACGTAGCTCACGGCGAGGTCCAAGGCACCGGTCGCGATTCCGAGGGCCTGGGCACCGATGAGCGGGCGCGAACGGTCGAGCGCGCCCATCGCGTAGTAGAAGCCGCGGTTCTCGTCGCCGACGAGGTTCGTCGCCGGGACGACGCAGTCGTCGAACAGGATCTCGCCGGTCGGTGACCCGCGCACGCCGAGCTTGCGCTCGAGCTTGCCGACCGCGAAGCCCGGGAACGTCCGCTCGACGACGAACGCGCTGATTCCGCGATGGCCGGCGTCGGGATCGGTCTTCGCGAACACGGTGTAGAAGTCGGACACCCCCGCGTTCGTGATCCACATCTTGCGCCCGTTGAGCACATAGTGATCACCGTCGCGCACCGCGCGGGTGGTCATCGACGCGACGTCGCTGCCCGCGCCGGCTTCCGACAGGCAGTAGCTCGCCTGGCACTCCCCCGACGCAACCCTCGGGACGTACGCACGTTTGAGCTCGTCCGAGCCGTGGTCGAGCAACGCGGTCATGCCGAGCTTCGAGATGCACGCGAACAGCGCCGAAGACGCGCACACGCGCGCGACCTCCTCGACGGCGATGGCGTGCGCGAGCAGACCTCCGCCCTGACCGCCGTACTCCTCCGGGAACGGAAGACCCGCGAACCCTGCGTCGCACCACGCCTTCCACGACGCCCAGGGGTATTCCTCGCGTTCGTCGCACTCGGCGGCGTTGGGCGCGATGCCTTCCTCGGCGAGGCGGCGGGCCGATGCCCGCAACTCTTCGTACTCGTCGGGCAGCACGAATGGCGCGTCGCTCACTCGACCCTCGGCACCGGCACGCTCTGCACGCTCGCGCGCCACTGGGAGATCTCTGGGACGAGATCGGCAACCTTCTTCGCCAGCAGGGCGGGTGGCACCGAATCGACGATCGCCCGCCGGAGTGGATAGTGATGGGCGCAGTCGTGGACGGCGCGCGTGCGCCACGCCACGAACCCGTCGTCACCGCTGCCGTCGTAGCCGAGGAGCGATATCGCGAGCTCGATGTCGCCGATCACCGGCGCCCGCCCGAACGCGGAGGCCCGCTTCATGGCGATCTCGGCGACGACGCTGATCGCGTCGTGCCGATCCTCGTGGGGCGCGACCACGATTCGGTCACGCGCGCGTTCCGCGAGCGTGTAGCCGTAGCCGACGTTCGGGCCCGGGGTCCCGCGCAGCGTTCCCGCGTGCGACTGCCCGAATCCGGACCGACCGGCCACGAGATCCCCCGGACGGTCGGCCCGCCACGCGCGCGCCGGCGGGTAGCCGAGACCGGGCGGCAGGTTCTGCTGCTGCCGCGGCTTGTCGTCGAGGTCGGGGGCGACGAAGGGGTCGGTGGGCACTCGGGCAGGTTACTTGGGCGGTCCGACCCGCTCGCTCTCGAGCAGCCCGCACAGGATCGAGTCGAGCAGGGCCTGCCACGACGCCTCGATGATGTTCTCGTTCACACCGATCGTCGTCCAGGTCTTGGTGCCGTTGGTGGAGTCGATCAGCACGCGCGTGACCGCGCCGGTGCCCTTCGTCGTGTCGAGGATGCGCACCTTGTAGTCGGTGAGGCGCACGTGCTCAAGCGCCGGAAGCGCGCCGTTGAGCGCGAGCCGCAGCGCCGCGTCGAGCGCGTTGACGGGACCGTTTCCCTCGGCTGTCGCGATGCTCCGGCGGTCACCGATGTGCACCTTGACCGTCGCCTCGGTGAACACCTCGATGGCGTTGCGGTCGATCGGGTTGGCCGAATCCCACGGCGCGCGCCCCTCGCGCGTCTCGACCCGCCACGTCTCGACCGTGAACCAGTCGGGCTTCCAACCCGACGCGCGGCGCATGAGGAGCTCGAGCGAGCCGTCGGCCACCTCGAAGTGGTATCCCTCGTGCTCGAGCCGCTTGAGCGTCTCGACCACGTCGTTGAGCTGCGGGACGTCGAGCTCGAGGCCGAGCTCCTTCGCCTTGAGCCCGAGGGTCGACTTGCCGGCCAGCTCCGACACGACGAAGCGCGTCCCGTTGCCGACCGAGTCGGGCGGCACGTGCTCGTACGCGTCGGGACGCTTCACGATCGCGCTCGTGTGGAGCCCCGCCTTGTGCGCGAACGCGGAGTGCCCGACGAACGCGGCCTGCGGGTTCAGCGGCATGTTCACGAGCTCCGCCACGTGATGCGCCACCGTCGTGAGCCGGTCGAGATTGGCGCGCGGGATCGTCTCGAACCCCATCTTCAACGTGAGGTCGGGGATGATCGTCGTGAGGTTGCAGTTGCCGGTCCGTTCGCCGTAGCCGTTGATCGTCCCCTGCACCTGGATCGCGCCGCCGAGCACGCCGGCGAGTGCGTTGGCGACACCGGTGCCGGCGTCGTCGTGCAGGTGCACCGCGATCCCGACGTCGCCACCGAAGTAGGCGACGACCTCACGCACCACGCGTTCGACATCGTGCGGCAGCGATCCGCCGTTCGTGTCGCACAGCACGAGACGCGACGCGCCCGCGGTCGCGGCGGCTTCGAGCACGCGCAGCGAGAACTCGGGTGTGCGGCGGTAACCGTCGAAGAAGTGCTCGGCGTCGAAGAGCACGTCGAGCCCGGCCGAGCGCAGGAAGGCGACCGACTCCCCCACCATCGCCACGCCCTCTTCGAGGGTCGTGCCGAGCGCTTCGAGCACGTGGTAGTCCCACGCCTTCCCGACGATGCACGCCGTACCGACGCCGCTCTCGACGAGGTAGCGCAGCGAGTCGTCGACGTCGACCTTGCCCCGCACCTTGCGGGTCGAGCCGAACGCGACGAGCGTGCTCGCGGTCAGGTGCAGCTCCGACGGGACCCGCCGGAACAGCTCGTCGTCCTTCGGGTTCGCGCCCGGGTAACCGGCCTCGATGTAGTCGACCCCGAGCCAGTCGAGCTGCTCGGCGATCCGCAGCTTGTCCTCGACCGTGAGCGAGATGCCCTCGAGCTGCGACCCGTCGCGCAAGGTCGTGTCATAGATCTCTATTTTCATGGTCGCACTCGCTGCGCTCGCCGCTCCGAGACGCGGGATGTAAGCGGGCTCGGTCGCCTGCTCGCTGCGCTCGCGGCTGTGCCGGTTACGCCGAGCACGTCAGGTACGTCGGGTACGTCAGGCGGTGACATGTTCGAGCCAGTCCTTGTAGCGGTCGACCTTGCCGCGCACCGCAGCCTGGTACGTCTCCTGGATCGCGCGGGTGATGGGGCCGGGCTCGCCGAGCTCGCGGTCGTCGACCGAGCGGATCGGGACGATCTCGGCCGCGGTACCCGACAGGAACGCCTCCTGCGCGGTGTACAGATCGCTGCGCGCGATGTTGGTGACCTGCACCTCGTAGCCGAGGTCACGGGCGATCGACGCGACCGAGCTCTGCGTGATGCCTTCGAGTGCGCCGGCCGCGGTGGGCGGCGTGAGCAGCGTGCCGCGCTTCACGACGAAGATGTTCTCGCCGGTGCACTCGCTCACGTAGCCCTGCGGCGAGAGCAGGATCGCCTCGTCGTAACCGGCCTTGAGCGCCTCGACCTTCGCCATCGACGAGTTGATGTACATGCCGGTGCCCTTGGCCGCGGGCGGCATCGAGTTGAGACCGTGGCGCTGCCACGACGAGATCTTCATCTTGACGCCGTTCTTCACGCCCTCGTCGCCGAGGTAGGAGCCCCAGGGCCAGACCGCGATCGAGACGTTGACCGGGCACGGCAACGTGTTGAGCCCCATCTCGCCGTAGCCGTAGAACACGATCGGACGGATGTAGCACGCGGGCAGGTTGTTCACGCGCACGGTTTCCTTCACCGCGTCGACGAGCTGCTCGACCGTGAACGGGATGTCGATCATGAAGATCTTCGCGGAGTCGAACAGCCGCACGATGTGGTCGGTGAGGCGGAAGACCGCGGCACCGTCGTCGGTCTCGTACGCGCGAATGCCTTCGAACACGCCGCAGCCGTAGTGCAGGGTGTGGGTGAGCACGTGGATCTTGGCGTCGTCCCACGCCACGAGCTCGCCGTCCATCCAGATCTTGTCGACCTTCTGAAGTGGCATGACCTACACCCTTCCTGCGATGTCGTCGCCGATCTCGCTTGTCGTCCCGGTTATCTCGTCGGACGCGGCCACGGCCTTCTGCACCCTCGCGGCCGAATCCTGCTCCCCGAGGAAGTCGAGCATCATCGCCGCGGAGATGATCGCGGCCCGAGGATCGGCCTTCCCGGTCCCGACGATGTCGGGAGCGGAGCCGTGTACCGGCTCGAAGAGCGAGGGCCCGGTCCGGGCCGGATTGAGGTTCGCCGAGGCCGCCCGCCCGATCCCGCCGCCGACCGCGCCTGCGAGGTCGGTGAGGATGTCGCCGAACAGGTTGTCGGTGACGATGACGTCGTAGCGACCGGGGTCGGCAACGAGGTGGATGCACGCCGCGTCGACGTGGTTGTACGCGCATTCGACGTCGGGATAGTCGGCGGCGACGGCGTCGAAGGTCCGCTGCCACAGATCGCCGGAGAAGGTGAGCACGTTGGTCTTGTGCACCAGTGTGAGATGGCGGCGCTCGCGCGAGCGGGCGAGATCGAACCCGAAGCGCACGCAGCGCTCCACACCGAAGCGCGTGTTGACCGAACCCTGGGTCGCGATCTCCTGCGAGGTTCCGTGGCGCAGGAAGCCGCCCTCACCCGCGTAGATGCCTTCGGTGTTCTCGCGGATGACCGCGAAGTCGACGCCGTTGTTGAGCGCGCTCGGGCCGGCGCGGAACGGTCGGAGATTGATGTAGAGGTCGAGCGCAAACCGCATGCGCAGCAGCAGCCCGCGTTCGAGCACTCCTGGCGGCACGTCGGGAGTGCCGACCGCGCCGAGCAGGATCGCGTCGAACGTGCGCAGCTCCTCGAGCACCGGGTCGGGCAGCACCTCGCCGGTGCGCAGGTAGCGCTGCCCGCCGAGGTCGTACTCGGTCGTCTCGAGCGCGACCCCCGCGCTGCGGACGACCTTCAGCGCCTCGGCCGTCACCTCGGGGCCGATCCCGTCGCCCCCGATCACTGCGACCTTGTGGACCACGATCGGTCCTTTCCGCCGGCGGCACCGGCTCATACAACGAAAAACCGCCCACCGAAGGGTGGACGGTCACCGCGAACGCCGGAGGTCCGGCGCTCGCTAGGAAATGACTACGAAGAAGGAGCGAAACAACATTGGCGGTGAGTCTACCCGGCCAGGCCCGGGACGACCTCGCCGTTCTCGGGATCCGGGTCGGGTTGGGCCTGCCGGGCCCGCTCGGAACGGCGCCGCGACCGCCGCCGGCGCAGGAGCCACACGACGAGCGCGAGGAGGATGATCACGCCCAGCGCGACGGCGAGCCGGAGCCGG
>JBBSEC010000066.1:0-26089 GCA_038240075.1 Acidimicrobiia bacterium | reverse complement strand
GAACAGCCGGACCCTCCACTTCGCGGCCGTCCGGATCGTCGGCGGCGCCCCGGTCATCACCCCGGACTGACACGAACGAGCCCGCGTGCCCAGCGCCACTCATGCCGCACGGTTCCCCCGTGCCGGAGAGCGAATCGTTATGCGAGGGCGAGCTCGAGGCGGGCCAGGGCGTCGTCCTCGGAGACGTC
Source organism: Acidimicrobiia bacterium (assembly GCA_038240075.1). Taxonomy (GTDB): domain Bacteria; phylum Actinomycetota; class Acidimicrobiia; order IMCC26256; family PALSA-610; genus DATBAK01. Next base: position 25,901 of record JBBSEC010000066.1, on the reverse strand, counting down.
GAGCGCGAAGCTCAACTCCGAGACGAGCACGCTGCGGGCCTTGTTCAGCATCGACTTCTCGCCGGCCGAGAGGCCCTTGGAGACGTCTCGGAGGGCGAGGTTCCGCACCACCTCGGCGACCTGGTACACGTCGCCCGACTTGAGCTTCTCCTGGTGGTTCTTGAACCGCCGGCTCCAGTTGGTGGGCTCACGGACGTCCTTCTTGGCCAGCAGCTGGAAGAGGTCGTCGACGTCCTCCGCGCTGATCGGCGGGCGCATGCCCACCTCTTCGGCCTTGGACGACGGCACCGACAGCATCAGATCGCCGTGGGCCATGCGCAGCACGAGGTACTCGGTCTTCTCACCGAACGCCTCGCGGGTTTCCTTCTTCTCGATCACCGCCGCCCCGTGATGCGGGTACACGACGCGATCGCCGACTTTGAAGGGCATCTCACTCCTGGAGGGGGGCTCGCCGACGGAGACGGCGAACCGCCAATTGTACCAGGCGCCGATTCGGGTTTTTGTTGCCGCGAGCTCTTGCAACGCGCCGAGCTTTGACCCAAAATCGACCACGACGAGCGCGCCTCAACCCACGTTAAGTGGCGAGCAGAAGAAGGGCGGGGAACAGGCGGCCGATCGACAGCCGGGGCGCACCGATGCGTCCCGGTCCAGCCGACCCGACCGATCAGAGGACGACATGGACGACTTCGCCGTGCAGCGCGACGCCGGGGACAGAGCCGTTGGGGACCTTCTCGGAGGCGCCACTCCTCCGGCCGGGGTGGCGGAGGCCCTCCTGCACTACCTGCCGGAGCCGGTGGCGCTCCTCGATCACGACGGCGTGGTCGTCTACGCCGGTGGTCATTCCGCCGGCCTGGTCGAGCGCGGTGAGACCTTCACCGGCCGTCCCCTGTTCGAGATCGTCCACCCCGACCACGTGGTCGAGGCGATCGACGCCTTCGCCGACACCAGGGCGACGCCCGGCCACCGCGCCCGCGTCCGGGTCCCGATGCGCGCCGCCGACGGCTCGTACCAGGACTTCGAGCTGACGATGCAGCAGCTCGCGGTCGTCGAGCACCACGTGACCGATTCCGGACGCAGCAGAGGCGTCGCGATCTTCATGCGCAACGTGACGAACCGCGCGATGGCCGAGGAAGCCCTGCGCGACGCGCAGCACCGCGCCCTGCACGATCCGCTCACGGGACTTCCGAACCGGGTGCTCCTGCTCGACCGCCTCGGTCAGGCGTGCGCGCGGCTCCGGCGCTCGGGCGGTCGCCTGCTGGTGATGTTCGTCGACCTCGATCGGCTCAAGCACGTCAACGACACGTGGGGTCACGAGATGGGCGACGACCTCCTCGTTCAGGTCGGGCGGCGTCTCGATCAGGCGGTGCGCCCCGACGACACGGTGGCCCGGCTCGGCGGCGACGAGTTCGTCGTCGTGTGTCCCGACATCGGCGACAGCGAGATGCACCGCGAGTTGCCGGAACGGCTGCTCGAGACGCTCGCGCGGGCGGTGCCACTCGGGCGCGCGACGGTCAGCGTCACCGCGAGCATCGGTGTCGTCGTCGCCGGCGACGACGCGGACCCGGCCGACGTGCTGCGCCGCGCCGACTCCGCGATGTACCGAGCGAAGCGCGCCGGCGGCAACCGCTGGGTCAGCTGAGAGCACGCGACCGCACCGCAGCACGGCCCGCCGCCCCGCCGCCCGCCGCCCGCGGAACGGCCCGCCGCACTCCTTGGTACTGCACCGATGACGCATACGACATAGGTGCCGTACCAAGGAGGATTCGAGGGTGCGCGCGACCCAGCTAGAGCGACGCGTAGAGCGCGGTGATCAGGGACGTGGCGCGGGTGTCGTGGCCGGGCTCGCCGTTCCAGCCCGCGTTCTTGACGTACGCGAAGCCGACGCGGGCCTGCGGATCGGCGAACGCGAGGAATCCACTCGCGCCGGGGTGACCGAACGCACACGCGGGACGGCCGTCGGTGCACGCATCCGGCGGGAGCTCGAAACCCAATGACCGGCGCACCTCGATGCCGAGCACCGCGTCGGTGCCGTTGACCCGTTCGACCGCCATCTCGGCTGCCGTCGCCGGAGCGACGAGCCGTCCGCCGTCGCGCGCGAGCTCTCCGTAGATGCCCGCGAGCGCACGCGCGGTTCCGATGCCGTTCGCCACCGGGATCTCCGCCGACCGGAACTCCGCGGAGTTCCAACCCGGCGAGATCGGCGGGAACATCGGACGGAACATGCGCGCCGCGAGCGAGTCCGGATCGAGCGCGGCGACGAGCGGTGTCGGGATCGGTTGACCGTCGGCCCGCGGCGGCGGCGCGACGAGCGGCGCGATGCGCCGATGCGCCGATTCGGGTGTTCCGATGAAGTAGTCGACGCCGAGCGGGCCGGTGACCTCGTCGCGCAGGAAGCGGCCGATCGAACGGCCGGAGACGCGGCGCACGAGCTCTCCGACCAGCCAGCCGAAGGTCACGCCGTGGTAGCCGTGACGCGCGCCGGGCTCCCACTCCGGCTCCTGTCGCGCGACCGCGTCGGCCATGACCTGCCAGTCGACGAGGGCGTTCGGTGGCAGCGCGGCGTCGATGACCGGGATGCCGGCTTCGTGGGTGAGCACGTGACGCACGAGCGGATCGGCGCGCAGCTCGGGCCAGTACGAACGCACCGGTGCGTCGAGATCGACGAGACCACGGTCGACGAGCACGTGCAGGCACGCGGCCGTCACGCCCTTCGTCGCTGAGCGCGTCTCGACCATGGTGTCGGCTTGCCACGCGGGACCGTCGGGCGTGCGCGAACCGCCCCAGAGATCCACGAGCAGGCTCCCGTCGACGACCACCGCGCACGCGGCACCCACCTCCAGACCCGCGGAGAAGTTCGCTTCGAACGCGTCCTCGACCGCGTCGAGTCGAGGGTCGCACGCTCCGCTCACGGGTCGCGCCCTCTACCGACCCTTGACGGCGATGTATCCCTTGATCATGTCGGCGAAGCTCGCCGGGTTGTAGATGTCTTCCTCGTACGACCACTTGCCGTCGCCCGCGTACTTGAGCAGCGTGAAGTTGTACGCCTGATGAATGCTGCCGTCGCCGGGATCCTGCATACGGTTCCAGATCTTGGCGACGATCCAGCCCCGCTCGTCGTCGACGATGTGCCACTCGATCGGGAACACCGGCATCTCGTTGCCGGGCCAGGTTCCCATCGTCTCGACGATCCATTCGCGGATCGCCTCGCGTCCGTCGAACACTCCGTAGTTGTGCTCGACGTACTGCGCGTCCTCGGTGAACTGGTCGGCCCACGCGCTCCAGTCGCCGGCCGCGCCGCGCTCCTGGTAGGCGACGAACTCGCGCTCGAGCTCCTCACGCGTCCACGTGCCGCTCATATGGTCGCACTCGCTTCGCTCGCCGCTCCAGACGCGGGATGTGAACCAGTCGGGTCGCTACGCTCGCTTCGCTCGCCGCTCTCACGATTCCATGAGTGCATCCGTCGCTCCTTCGCTGTGACAGTGACCGTTCCCGGTTGGTACGTCGAGCGCGGGGTTGCGCTCGAAGAACCCGACCGGCGCCATGAGGAACCCCGCGTACTCCACCGGCATCACCGGCCAGTCCTCGGGACGCACAACATGGGTGACGCCGAAGGTGTGCCACACCACGACATCGGTGTCGGCGATCGGCCGGTCGGCCGCGGTCCACCGGGGCAGACCATCGCCGCCCGCGTGCTGGTTGGGGTACTCACCGGCCGCACGGCGTTCGTCGCGCGTGTACGGCGTGACCCAGAGGTTGTGCCGCGCGAACGCGGCCCGCTTCGCGATGCTCGATTCCGGGTGCGCAAGGAGGGTCGGCGTCGCGCCCGGGATCAGCTTGTAGCCGACCGGTTGTCCGAGCCGGTTCAGCCGCTGCGGATTCACGATCTTCCAGACCCGGCTGCGCGCGGGGTCGATGTCGCGAATCGCCTGCTGCTCGGAGCCGAGGCTCGTCGCGACCGAACGCCACGCGTTGCCGTACGGGTTGTCGGGACCGAGTGGAGCGGGCTCGGCATCGCACTCGTAGACGGTGTTGGCGACACCGTCGATGTCGAAGTCGAGCCGCATGTTGAAGAGATGCTGGTGATTCGGCCCCGCAACGTCGGGACCGACGAGCTCCGCGAACTCGGGCTTCTCCCCGGTCGCCACGGCCATCGGTGAGATGACGCCGGTGAGCTTCACTTCGAACTGAATCGAACCGTCGAGATAGAAGTACCAGAAGAAGCCGTACTCGTAGTTGCCGACCGTCGCGATCGAGCTCACGACGAGCCGGCGCGAGCGGCGCACCTCGGCCGTGCCGCCGTGCAGGTCGTTGTGCTTCCAGAGAATCCCGTAGTCCTCTTCGTGCATGCAGATCGCGTTGGCGATCGTGTACGGATGCCCCTGCTCGCTCGTGAGCAGCGCGTCGAAGTAGTGGATCACGCCGATGCAGTCGCAACCGAGCGTCAACGGCTGGGTCATGCGGCCAAGGCCCCATTCGCCCGCGTCGAACGCGTTCTTCCAGTTGTGCATCGGGCCGGGATGCCCGTACGGCACCACCATCTCGCTCACCGACGCGCGGTAGAGGATCGGCCGCACCGCGCCGCCGTCTTCGTAGCCGACGGTGTGGATCGTGAGGCCCTCGTACGGATCGAACCCGATACGCAGCGACCACCGTTGCCACGTGACGAGATTGCCGACGACGGTGAAGCTCGGGCCTTCGGGCTGGGAGATCTCGATCGGGCGCAGATCGGTGCGCATCGCGCCGACGTCTTCGGGCAGGTAGCTGGAACGCTCCGGCGGGAGTGGGACGAGGTCGTAGTCGGCGACCTCGATGACCGCGCCCGCGCTCATGTCGAAGAAGACCAGCACGCCTTCGATCGGGCGCGCGTAGCCATTGTCGGTCGGCGACTCGCGCAGGTAGGACAGCACCCGGCAGATGCGGCGACCGCTTTCGAGCGGCAGGCCGAAGTTCCCGGCGGGCCACGGGTCGAGCTGCACGCGGTCGAAGTCGGTGATGCCGCGCCGGCGCATCGCGGCCTGCCACTCGGGGTGCTCGCGCACGCCGACCATGGCCATCATCGACTCGCCGAACATCAACGCCGGACGCATGCCTTCGACGACCACCCACTCGACGACCTCGCCCGTGGTCACCGACACGACGGTCTCGACGATGTCGAGATCGACCCCGGGGACAACGAGCGCGCGCACCTGTCGGTCGATCGGATCACCCGGCTTCCACCCGAGCACGACCGCCTTCGCGGGCTCGTGCAGCACGAGGTGCACGAAGCGGGCCGACGTTGCCTGTTCGGGCGAGCCCAGCCGGCCGCATCCGACGATGATCTCGACGGCACGCTTCATCTCCGCGGCCGAGAGCATCGCGAGGGGATGGTCGGCGGTCGCGGTCGGCGGCGCCGTCATCTCGGTCGTCGGCGTGTCGGTCATGGCCGGACGGTACCGCCACCGCGATCCTCTACGAAAGTACGTGCCAGCCCAATAGACGGGCGATGGCGAGCCCGATGGCGAGTGCGGTCGTGGCGGCCAGCCCGGCGCCGAGCGCGCGGACCCGGCGCCGGCGCCGACGGACCTGCGCCGCCGACGCCACGACCCGTTCGACGATCCGGGGCGAGCCGGACATGAGATCGACGTTGGCCGAGATGGCGTCGTGCACCAACGCCTCGACGGTACTCATCGCGACGACCGGCTCATCGCGACGACCGGCTCATCGCGACACCGAGTCGAGCAACCGCCCGGCGCGGAGCGTCGCGATGCCCGCGGCGGTGTTCGCCCGTACCGACTCGACGGAGCAGGCAAGGAGTTGCGCGACCTCGTACTCGGAGCGGCGCTCGTAGAACCGGAGCACGAGCACCGCGCGGGCGCGCGGCGCGACGTTCACGATCTCGCGCCAGATGCGGTCGCGCTCCGCGACCTCGGCCTCGTCGGCTTCGAACGTCGTCGTGAGGTCGATATCGGGAACCGACACCTCAGGACGCTTCCGGTGCCGACGCCGCGTGTCGAGCTCGTTGACCATCACCCGCCGCACATAGTGGTCGGGGTTCCCGCGTCCGGCGATGGCCGGCCACTCGAGGAACGTGCGGGCCAACGCCGATTCGACGAGACCCTCCGCGCCGCCCTCGCTCTGAGTGAGCGCGAAGCCGAACCGCACCAGCGACCCGAGCCGCGCCGCCGCCCACTCCGTGAACGCGAGCTCGGCCTCAGGGTCCATCTCTGCTTCCCGGCGCATGGAGCTCCGCGTGGGTGGGGGGACGAGAATCGTGACCGTCACTGGTACAGACGCTCGAGAGCGTCGCGCCGTTGCATAAAAGTTTCGTGAGAGCCTCGTGAAGCGGGCGCCAAATCACGAAACGCGCAGTTCGCACGGTTCGCCACAGCTCCTGCCCGTCACCACACGTCCCGACTGGTACTGCACTTTCTACGCATACGACATCGGTGCAGTACCAAGGCCGTCTTCGGGCGCGGGTGAGCGCGGCACAAGCGGGTCGACGTCTCGCGACGAGCGGCGCCGACGAGTGAAGAACCGCTATGCGGGGACGGCTATCCGGTGACGACGCGCTGGAAGCCCTCGGCGTAGCTGCCCGCGGGGAGGCCGGCCGTCGCGGCAACCGTCGCGCCCCACTCGGTGATCAGCGTCGGGATGCGGCTGGGGTCGGGCATCTGGCTCTCGTGGCACAGCAGGGCCGCGATCTTGCGGTCGATCTGGGCGGTCGTGTCGACGTACCGGTTCGCGGTGTTCGCGGCCATGATCCAGAGCTCGGGCACGGTGTGCGGCTCGAGCCCCTCGTCCTGGAGCAGCTCGGGATGCGCCCAAGGATTGCGCGCGTCGGGATACACCGCGCAGATGGAGGCCTCACCGGCCGCGAGATGGTCGGGATGGCTCGCAAAGAGTCGCGTCAGATTGCGTTCCGGCGACGGGCAGAGCATCCGGTCGGGGCGCACCTGTCGGATGACGCGGGAGATGTCGCGACGCAGCTCGATGCTGACCACCAGCTTTCCGTCGGGATAGCCGAGGAAGTGGAGCTCGCTCACACCGACGGTCTTGGCCGCTTTCGTCTGCTCTTCCCGCCGGATACGCGGGATCTCCGAGCGGGGCACAGCCGGGTCGAAGCCGCCGGCGTCGCCGTCGGTGACGATGCAGTACTGCACGTCGATTCCCTTGTCGGTCCAGGTGGCAACCGATCCCGCGGCGCCGAAGTCGACGTCGTCGGGATGGGCGGTCACGACGAGGATCGTCTTCACGTCGTCGGCCTGGTCGAGCACTGGGTTGTCTAGCGATCCGTCATCGGGCATCTCGGAACCCTAAACCCGACCAAACCCGTCGCCGCGCGAAGATCGCCGCCGTGCCCCGCCCACCCGATCCCGGCCCGACGTTCGATGGCGGTCCGCCCCTCGACGCGGGAGAGCTCGTCGGCCTGCTCGCCGACGACGACCGCCGCAAGGTCGTGGCCGCGCTCGTGCTCGGCGCGAGCAGCCGCGCCGAGATCGCGGCCGCGGCCGGGCTCGACCTCCGCCAGGTGGTCAAGGCCCTCAACCGGTTGGTGAGCGCCGGCCTCGTCCTCGAAGAGCGCGAGGAGTACCTGCTCCTCGAGGCCGCGTTTGCCTTCGCCGCGCGCGCGGTCGCGGCGGCCCGACCGCGGCCGGAGCTCGACGAGCACGGAAACGCGCCGCCCGACGAGGCGCGCGTGCTGCGCGCGTTCGTTCGTGACGGTCGGCTGACGTCGATCCCCAGCTCGTGGGGCAAGCGGCGCGTCGTGCTCGAGTGGCTGGCGCAACGATTCGAGCCGGGACGGCGGTACTCCGAGGCGGAAGTCAACCTGTCGTTGATGCAGGTCCATCCCGACAACGCCGCGCTCCGTCGCTATCTGGTCGACGACGGCTTTCTCTCGCGCGACCACGGCGAGTACTGGCGCTCGGGCGGCCGCGTCGAACCCGACACGACCGAAGCGCCGGAGGAACCGTCGTGAGCGCGACCGACCGGCAGCTCGTCACCGTCGAGCGGTCGCGTCCGCACGTCAGCGTGGTGACGCTCAACAAACCCGAACGCCTGAACTCGATGTCGTTCCCGCTCGTCGAGTCGTTGTACGCGGCCCTCGACGAGGTCGCGGTCGACAACGAGACGTGGGTCGTCGTGCTCACGGGTGCTGGTCGGGCGTTCTGCTCCGGCCTCGACCTGCACGACCGCGGCCTCCCGCCCAACATCGAGGGGCTCGGCTTCTCACGGCTCGCGATGCGGTCGATGTCGTACATGGGCGGCGTGGTTCCCGCGTTGCGCGCGCTCCCCCAACCCGTGATCGCCGCGATCAACGGCGCCGCGATCGGCGGCGGCATGTGCCTCGCGCTCGGCACCGACATTCGCTACGCGAGCGAGTCGGCCTACTTCGCCAACGCCGGGATCACGAACGGGCTGACGGGGAGCGAGCTCGGCGTCACCTACCTGCTGCCGCGCGCGGTCGGCATCACGAACGCGTCGGAGATCCTGCTGACCGGGCGCCGCGTCGAGTCGGATGAAGCGCTCCGCATCGGCATCGTGTCGCGCGTCGTCGCCGACGGCACGGTGCTCGACACCGCGCTCGCAACCGCCGACGCGATGTGCGCGCTCAGCCCGTTCGGGATCCAGATGACGAAGCAGTCGTTGTGGGCGAACCTCGAGATCAGCAGCCTGCAGGCCGCGATCGACTTCGAGAACCGCAATCAATTGCTCGCGGGCTACACCGGGAACCTCGATGAGGCGATCGCCGCGTTCCGGGAGAAGCGCAAGCCCGTCTACGGCGAGTGAACCAGCTCGGGGTGCAGCGCCGCGACCATGCGAGCCATGCCGTCGCGCCAGCCGACCTGGGTTGTGCCGACCAGTTCGTTGAGGCGTGTGTTGTCGGTCGTCACACTTCCGATGGTGCGATCGGTGACGACGAAGCTCGCGTCGCGACCGACCAGGCTCGCCATGTACTCACACCATTCCTCGATCGACGCCGACTCGTTGCCGGCCCAGTTGACGATCGTCGCCGGCACCGAGGCGATCGCGAGCAACCCCGGGATCATCGCGATGATGTCGTCCTCGTGGATCGGGTTGAACTGGTTCGGGCGCTCCGGATACAGCGCGACCGGGGAGCCCGCGAGGATCTGCTCGAGATGGAACGCGGGCCAGCCACCATTGTCGCCGTAGGGGACGTTGAGCCGCGCGACCGTCGTCGGGAGATTCCACTGACGCGCACCCGTGCGCACCACGGCCTCGGCCGCGATCTTGGCGATGCTGTACGTCGGCATGATCGCCCGGTGGTTGTCGCCGAGCGCGTCGGTCTCGAGCAACCGTCGATGGCCCGCCGGCTCGTACACACCGGTCGACGAACAGTGAAGGAACGCGCGTGCACTCCGGCAGCGCGCCATGAGCAGGCCTGCGGCCTCCGCGTTCGCGGTGATGTCGAGATCGAAGCGCCCCGACTTCACGACCGCGAGGTTCAGCACGACGTCGAACTCGTCGGGCACGGCCGCGAGGTCGTCGCGCGCGATGTCGACCTCGATGCAGCGCACACCGGCCTGCTCGAGCCGCTCGCGCGCCTGCGGGTCGCGAAAACGCGCGAGCCCGGTGACCTGGTTGTCGCGCGCCAGCGCGAGCGTGATGGGCAGCGCGACCTGACCGGTCGCGCCCGTGACCAGAACTCGCTCGCCCGTCAGCCTGTCCCCGTTCACCATGGCCACATGCTTAGTCGGTCGGGCGCGGCTACTTCACGTACTGCGCGAACCAGGCGAGCGTGCGGCTCCACGCGTCGGTGGCCGACGGCTCGTGGTACGCGTCGCGGTCGTTGCAGTTGAAGCCGTGGCCGGCATCGGGATAGCGCACGATGTCGGTCGCGACCTTCGCGGTCCTGGTGACCCGCCGGAGCGATTCGACGTCGTCGACCGGGATGCCCTGATCGAGATCGCCGTAGAGACCGAGCCACGGCGTCTGGACATCGGGCGCGACGTCGAGCAACGACGGGAACCCGAACCGGCCCTGCGCGACTCCACCGCCGTAGAACGTGACGGCCGCTCCGAGGCGCCACTGCGTGCCCGCGAACAGCGCAACGGTTCCCCCCATGCAGAAGCCGACGATCCCGACGCGCGTTCCCTCGAACCCACGCTGCTCGAGCTCGGCGAACGCGGCATCGAGGTCGTTCTCGATGCCGCCGGCCGTGAGCGTCGCCATCACGGGCATGACGGCGTCGAAGTCGTCGTAGGCGAGTACCGGCGATCCCTCGCGATGGAACAGCGCCGGCGCGACCGCGACGTATCCCGCGTCGGCCAGACGCGTGCAGATGCTCTGAATGTGCGTCGTGACGCCGAAGGCTTCCTGCACCACCACGACCCCGCCCTTCGCGTCACCGTCGGGTGCCGCGACGTACGTCGGCATGTCGCCGTCTGCAGTGCTCAACACGATCTCCTTGGCCATGGGATGTGTTTCTAGCCGGTCGCGACTACGCAGGTGCGTCTGTCAGCAGCGCGGCCCGCAGCGCGACGACGGCGTGCGGTTCGAGGCCGTGAGATTCGAGATAGCCCGCGGCCGATCCGTATCGCGCTCGCATCCCCACCAGCAGATTGCGCATCACCGCGACCTCGGCCACGAGAAACGCGTCGCTCACTTCAACCGGGTTCCCGTCGGCCTCGGCCCGTTCGCGGTGCCGGTCGAGCAACTCCTCGATGTGCTCGGACGTCAGCGCGTAGTCGGCCGCGATGACATCGTCGTCGACACCGAGCACCGAGAGCAGGAGCGCCGCGACGATTCCCGTGCGGTCCTTGCCGGCCGCGCAGTGGAACACAACGGGATGGGCGGCGACTTCGGCGAGCATTCGCAGCACGCCCACGAGGCGATCGGCGTAGCGGTCGAGCATGATGAGGTAGATCTCGTCGAGCGTCAGCTTCGCCGGGTCGGGAGCGTCGGGGGGCCGCTCGACGCGGTCGGGCCGCGTCTCATCCGCGATCGGCATGTGATGCACGACGACGCCCGCAGCTCCGAGCGGCCCGTGCCCGTACGTCTCCACCTCGTGGCCGGCGCGCAGGTCGACGACGGTGACGAGCCCGAGCTCGTCGACGACGCGACGCACGTCGGCAGCGCTCATGGCCGAGAGGGAGTCGCTGCGAAACACGCGGCCTCGCCGGAGCACCTGATTCCCCGCCGCGTACCCGCCGAGGTCGCGGAAGTTGGCCGGGCCGTCGAGGCCCACCCTGCGCACCTCGTCGGCGGTCACGCCGTCATGTTGGCACGGTGACTCGCACACCCTCCCCGAAGCGCAGCTGGTACCTTGCCCGAAAACCCCGCACGCGAGGAGCCCACGATGCCGAACAAGGCCCCGCAGAAGAACGACAGCAAGAAGGCCGGCAAATCCTTGAAGGAGAAGCGCGCCGACAAGAAGGCCAAGAAGGAGAACAAGCGCACCGGTTTCTGACGGGCCGCCCATGCGCGTCGACGTGAACGGAACGGGCATCGAGGTCGATGTCGTCGGCGACGGCCGGCCGGTCGTGCTCTTGCACGGGTTCCCCGATTCCGGCCGGTTGTGGCGCAATCAGGTTCCCGCGTTGCGCGACGCCGGATACAAAGTGGTCGTGCCCGACCTGCGCGGGTACGGCGGCTCCGATCGGCCCGACGGCATCGACGCCTATTCACTGCTCTTCCTCGCGGGCGATGTGCTCGGCGTGCTCGACCACCTCGGTCTCGAGCGCGCGCACGTCGTCGGTCACGACTGGGGCGCCGCGCTCGCGTGGACGGTCGCGTCGTTCGCACCCGATCGCGTCGACCATCTCGTCGCGTTGTCGGTCGGCCATCCCGGTGCCTTCGTCACCGCCGGCATGAAGCAACGCCAGCTCTCGTGGTACATGCTGCTCTTCCTGCACGTCGGCATCGCCGAGCAGTGGCTCAGTGCCGACGGATGGGCGAACTTTCGCGAGTGGTGCCACCATCCCGATGCCGACGCGGTGATTGCCGACCTCGAGCGCACCCGGTCGCTCACGCCCGCGCTCAACTACTACCGCGCGAACATCCCGCCGGAGGCCTACGTCAATCCGGCGCCCGATCTCCCGCTCATCAAGGTCCCGACGATGGGCGTGTGGAGCAGCAACGACTTCGCGTTGATCGAAGCGCAGATGGAGGGATCGTCGGCGTTCGTCGACGCGGCGTGGCGCTACGAACGGCTCGACGGGCCCGACCACTGGATGCAGCTCGAAGCACCGGACGCGGTCAACCGCCTGCTGCTCGACTTCCTCCCGGTGTAGGCGCAGTCTCCATCGTCACGGCGAAGTGAGCTCACCCCGGGCCATGAGCTCGACGGGATCCTGCATGCGGACCATGCCGAGATACCCGCCGCCACGCGGGATGCTGTCGTGCAGGGCGTAGCCGAGCAGCTCCTGCGCGCGACGCGGGAGCGTCGCGGCGACGGCGGGCGGCGTCGAGAGATAATTGTTCTCCTCGGTGCGCAGCCAGCCCAGGCAGTAGCTGAGGTGTGCGCCGCGGCGCGGGATCGACGTGGAGTTCGCGCCGCCCGCGTGGATCGTGCCGCCGAGATAGATCACTGCCGACCCCGCCGGCATCTCCGCGTACGCGATCTGCTCGGGCTCCGGTTGGTGGAACATCACCTGTTCCGCGGGCAGCAGCTGCCGGTCGGGCCAACGGTGGCTCCCGGGCACGACGCGCGTCGCGCCGTTGTCGCGCGTGAAATCGACGAAGGCGATGACCGTCGCGAGCTGCAACTCGGGATGCGGTCGGGGCACGTCGCTCCACACGGCTTCATCGCGGTGCAACCACTGCTCCTCGGCACCAGGCCCGCGCTGGAGGAGATGCCCGAGATTCAGCTGGTACCGCGCGCACGACGGGAGCAGCACCCGGTCGCAGATGTCGAGCAGCAACGGCTCGCACATCACATCGGTCGCGAACGTGCGCGAGATGCCCGGCATGCCGGCCACCTGCTTCGTGCACGAACCGTGGAACGCCTGCATGACCGGGTTGAAGAGCGCCTCGTCGGGATCGGCGGCGGCGACCGCACCTTCGACCTCTTCGTTGACGCGATCGACGACCTCGATCGGCAGGAGGTTCTCGACGATCACGGCGCCGTCGCGATCGAGCGCCTGGTAGATCGCATCGGTCTCCGCGGCGGAGCGCTCCGCGGTGACGGCGAACCGTTCGATGGTCGGACTCATCGGGCCCCTCCGCGCTTCCCGTCCACGTTCCCCGGTTCACGCCGTGGTCGGTTCAGGTTACGTTGGCGCCGTGAGCGACACCGCCTTCACGTCGAGCCCGTTCGTCACTGCGATCGAGCAGATCACCGAGACCGACGACGAGATCCGCGGCTTCCTCTCAGAGGCCGAGCTTCCGCCCCTCCTGCCCGCGCTCGCCTACCTCACCGGCGATCTCTCGTTGCTGCGCACCGACCTGCGTCCGGAGCCGCTCCTGATCGGGATGCCCCAGGGCGGGCTCACCGACGATCAGCAGGCCGAGGTGCGCGCGCTCGCGCTCGACGCCCTCACGCGATTCCGCGACGCCGGCTGCCGGGCCGCCCCGCTGCCTTCCGACACCGAGTTGCTCCGCATCATGGAGTTCGCCGTCGGTGGCGCCGACATGGCGGAGTACCTCCCGCTGCTCGAGGAAGAGCTTGCGTTCCGCGGCGAGGACCGGCGCGCGCCGACGTGGAGCAAGGCCGCGGTGGCTCCCGACGTGCCGTTCGAGGTCGTCATGATCGGTGCGGGCATGTCAGGGCTGCTCGCCGGGCATCGGCTCCTGCAGGCCGGCGTGCCGTTCGTGATCATCGAGAAGGACGACGACGTCGGCGGGACGTGGCTCGAGAACACCTATCCGGGTTGCCGCGTCGACAACCCGAACCACAACTACAGCTACTCGTTCGCGCAGCGTCACGACTGGCCGTTCCACTTCTCCACCCAGGACGTGCTGCTCGACTACTTCCGGAGCTGCGCCGACGTCTTCGGCGTGCGCGAGCACGTCCGGTTCGCGACCGAAGTGGTGTCGGCCACATGGTCCGACACCGATCTGACGTGGACGGTCGTCACGCGCGATGCGCGCGGACGCGAGGAGCAGATCGACGCGAACGCGGTGATCAGCGCGGTCGGTCAGTTGAACCGCCCGCTCTACCCCGACATCCCGGGCCGCGACTCGTTCGCGGGCCCCGCGTTCCATTCCGCGCGTTGGGACAACGGCGTCGACCTCATCGGCGCGCGCGTTGCGGTGATCGGCACCGGCGCGAGCGCGGTGCAGTTCGTCCCCGAGATCGCGGGCCGGGTCGGTGAGCTCCTCGTGTTCCAGCGCACGCCGCCGTGGCTCGGCGAGACGCCCGACTATCACGACGTGGTCGCGCCCGGGCTGCGCTGGCTCTACTCGCACGTGCCGTCGTACAGCGAGTGGAACCGGTTCTGGATCTTCTGGAAGATGGGCGACGGCGTGCTGCAGGGTGTGCGCGTCGACCCGGAGTGGGAACCGAAGCACGCATCGGTGAGTGTCGTGAACGACTTCATGCGCATGATGCTCACCGACTACCTCAACACGCAGTTCGCCGCTCGTCCCGACATGGTGGCCGGAGTCGTGCCGACCTACCCGCCCGGCGCGAAACGGCTCCTGCGCGACAACGGCGTGTGGGCCGGTGCGCTGACGCGTCCGAACGTGCGCCTCGTCACCGACTCCATCCGCGAGATCACCCCGTCGGGTGTCGTCACGGCCGACGGCGAGGAGCACGCGGTCGACGTCATCATCTACGGCACCGGATTCCAGGCCTCGAAGTTCCTGACTCCGATGACGGTCACGGGACGGGGCGGCGTCGATCTGCACGAGCAGTGGCACGGCGACGCGCGCGCCTACCTCGGCATCACGGTTCCGGGCTTCCCCAACCTGTTCTGCCTCTACGGGCCGAACACCAACATCGTGATCAACGGCAGCATCATCTACTTCTCCGAGTGCGGTGTCCGGTATGTCCTCGAGTGCCTGGGCTCACTCCTCCGTGACGGCCACGCCGCGCTCGATGTGCACACGAACGTCTTCGAAGCGTTCAACGAGGCGGTCGACGCCGAGAACGCGCTGATGGCGTGGGGCTGCTCCGACGTCAACAGCTGGTACAAGAACGAGCACGGCCATATCGCCCAGAACTGGCCATTCACCCTGCTCGAGTACTGGCAGCGCACCCTCGCCCCCGACCCGGCCGAGTACGAGTTCCTCGGCTGAGCCGGCAACCCGACACGCCGAGGCGCGGCGCGCCGGGTCGCTACCCGGCCACGACCTCGGCGTACTGCGCCAGCAACCCGGTCCATCCACCGTCGGACGAGATGCCGTCGCGGACTGCAATCCAGTCTTTTCCGTGCCGGTCGAGGCCCGAATGCTCCACTTCGACTCGGGTCGAACCGTCACCCTCCGCGACAAACCGGACATCGACCCGGCTCGCCTTGTCCGGATCAGGGTCGTAGGCGAAGGCCCCGTTCAGGTGCCACGACATGGCCACGTGGTGCGGCGGATCCCAGACGAGGACCCTGCCCCAGTCGCACTCGGAGCCGTCGACACCCTGCTCGTGCCAGCGCCCGTCGACCCGCGGTTCGAGCACCGCGCCGGCCATCTCGGCGGTGCCGATGTGGTGCGCTCGTGGCCACCACGAGTCGAAGCCGTCGGTGAACACGGTGAAGGCCCGGTCGATGGGTGCCTGCACCGTGACGGACGTACGGAACGTCGTATCGGTCGAGATCATGAATCCCCCTCAGGCGGTTGTTCCACTGCAGTTTTGAAGGCACTGAGCGCGTCGCTCCAGATGTGGTCGAGCCACACGCGCACGACCGCGACGCCGGCCGGATCGAGCGCGTAGACGCGGCGGTTCCCGACGGCGCGATCCGTCACGAGGCCCGCTTCCTTGAGGATTTTGAGGTGCTGCGAGACCGCCGGTCGGCTGACCGGAAGGGTCGCCGCGAGGCGCCCGACGGGGAGCGGCCCGCCGGCCAGGCGTTCGCACACTGCCCGCCTCGTGGGATCGCCCAATGCGTCGAGGACTTGGTTCGTAGCCACTTACGGTAAGTTACTCCTTACCAGCTTCCCCGTCAACCGCCGTGCGCGATCGCCACGCTCCGTTGTCAAGGTCGGCCCCGAAGACGCCGAACCTCTGGGTGCACGCAACGAGGCTGGGAAGAGGACCACATGAAACGCATCGCACTCGGAATCCTGACCGCCGCCATGCTCTTCGGGGCGTCGGCATCCGCCCACGCGTCGATCAGCAGCCCCCCGGGCAGCGGCTCGACGGTGGTCGGAGCGACCGCCACGCCCGACGGCACCGCCGGTTGGACGGTCACCGCCAACGGATCGGTCCACGCCACGGGTGCCGCCCACTACTACGGCGGACTCAACGGCGTTGCCCTCCACGCCGAGGTCGTCGGCATCGCCGCCGTGCCCAACGGCAGCGGGTATTGGCTGCTCGCGGCCGACGGCGGCGTCTTCTCCTTCGGGAGCGCACGCTTCTACGGCTCCACCGGTGGCATCCACCTGAACCAGCCGATCGTCGGCATGGCGGCAACGGCAGGCGGCCACGGCTACTGGCTCGTCGCGCGCGACGGCGGCATCTTCGCCTTCGGTGACGCGCACTTCTACGGCTCGACCGGCGGCATGCACCTGAACCAGCCGATCGTCGGCATGACCACGCAGCCCGCAGTCAAGGGCTACTGGCTCGTCGCCGCCGACGGCGGAATCTTCTCCTTCGGTGGTGCGCGCTTCGAGGGCTCGACCGGCGGCCTGCGCCTGGTCCAGCCAGTGCGCGCGATCGCCGCGACCCACACGGGCCACGGCTACTGGATGGTCGCCTCCGACGGCGGGATCTTCGCCTTCGGTGACGCACCGTTCTATGGATCCACTGCAGGATCGTGTGTCGGCGTCGTCGGCATCATCCCGACGACGAGCGGTTACATCATCGCCGGCGCCGACGGATCACTCCGCCAGATGACCGCCGGCACCGCGTCGGCAGCGAAGAGCTCCTGCGCATCGAGCGCCTGCCCGGCATCGTTCACATCAGCCGTCGCGGCGAGCGTGAACTCGCAGCGCAACGCCCACGGCCTCGCGTCGCTGAACGTGCAGAGCCAGCTCACCTGGGCGGCCAACCAGCGCAGCATCACCCAGGCCACCAACAACACGATGAGCCATGACGGCTGGGACACCACGATCGCCGCATCCGGATACCCGGCCGGTGGATGGTGGGGCGAGAACGTCGCCGCGGGATTCAACTCGCCGCAGGACGTGATGAACGCGTGGATGGGGAGCCCCGAGCACCGGGACAACATCCTGAAGCCGCAGTACACCGACATCGGCGTCGGTTGTTCGTACAGCAAGAGCCACGTCGCCTACTGGACCCAGGACTTCGGCAGCCGTCCGTAAGGCAACGCACACCTTCAAGACAGCCTCGAGCAGGGAGGGCGGCCTACGGGTCGCCCTCCCCTGCTCGCGTCCGCGTCACTCGATGCCGTGCTCGAGCGCGTACCGGATCAGCTCCTGCTTGCGGCTCAGGCGGAGCTTCCCGAGGATGTTGCGCACGTGGTTCTCCACGGTCTTCTCGGCGATGAACAGGTCCGCGCCGATCTGCTTGTAGGTGTGACCGCGCGCGACGAGTTGCAGCACCTCGCGTTCGCGTTCGGACAAGGGCTCGGCGCCCGACGACTGCTTCGACATCTTCCGGAACTCGCCCAGCACGAGCGCGGCCAACGCGGGAGAGAACACCGGCTCACCGCGCGCCGCCCGCACGAGATTGCGGCGCAGCTCGTCGCCAGGGATCGACTTCACGAGGTAGCCGACGGCTCCCGCGGCGACGGCGTCGAGCAGATCGCGTTCCTGCTCGGAGACCGTGAGGATCACGATCCGCGTCTCCTCCCCGCAGGCGCGGGCGACCTTGATGCCGCCCCCGCCGGGCATGTGCAGGTCGCACACCACCAGATCGGGATGGTGCGCACGGATCTGGGCGATGGCCTCGTCGGCGTCGGCGGCCTCACCCACGACGCGGAAGCCGTCGCCGAGGTCGTTCGCGACACCGGTCCGCCAGATCGGATGGTCGTCGGCGAGCACGACCGTCACGGGACCGGCAGGGGTCACGGGATCCACAGGCACACCTCCGCTCCGTCGCCCGGACGACTGCGCACCTCGACCCGTCCGCCGGCTTCCGAGAGCCGGCCCCGGATCGACTTCGTGAGACCGATACCCTCGGCGGTCACCGCGACGTCGAACCCGCGGCCGTTGTCCTTCACCGAGCAGAACACGCCGTGATCCTGGGGTTCGACGTACACGGTCACGCGGTCGGCCGCTCCGTGCTTGCCCGCGTTGGTCAACGCTTCGCCCACCGCGCCGGCGAGCGCGTCGACTTCGGCGCGGCGCAGCTTCGGAACATCGTCGGCGACGAGCACCTGCACGCGGCCGCCGAAGTTGTCCTCGAACCGCCCGGCCGTCGCGCGCAACGCGCTTCCGAGATCGCCGCCCGCGCCGACCGCGGCGGGCGCGGTACCGAACAGGTACTCGCGGAGCTCGCGCTCCTGCTCGCGCGCGAGACGCGCGAGCGCGGGATCGTCGGCCCGTCGCTCGACGACGGCCAGCGTCTGCAACACACCGTCGTGCAACGTACGCGCCATGTCTTCGCGCGCCCGCGCCGCGGAGATCTCGCGTTCGGCGCGGCGCAGCAAGGTCGCGACGTATCCCGCGACCGCACCCGCCGACGCGTACAGCACCGCCGTCGACACGAGCGAGGTGACGCGCGCCCCGCTGAGCGACGAGAGCGCGACCCCGTTCGCCAACGTCGAGCCGAAGCGGGCGACACCCATCGCCACGCCGGCGAGCCCACCCGCGGCGGGACCCCACGCGATGCCCGCGGTGAGCACGCCGGCGACGGGCCACCCGACACCGAGTGATTGCGACGTCGCGAACGCGTGCCCGCCGCCGTAGGCCCAGCCGTCGCAGAGCACCAGCGCAACGCCACACGCGAGCTCGACCGCGACGGGGAACGGACGCAGCATCGCGGCGGGGTCGCGGCGAAGGAGCCGGGTCAGCCACACGGTGACGACGAACGCGGCGCCGATGAGGACCCAGGCCAGGACGGGCCGCCGCAGCTGGTCGCGGTTGAGGAAGGTCACCGTCGCGATCCAGAGCCATGCCGCCCACCGGAACGCCACCAGGCCCCGAAGCAGACCGGTCTCCATCGCCGCCAAGGGTACGGGCTGCCTGGGTGCTCCCCACGCCGAGATGGGGGCCACTCCGGATATGCGCCCGGCCGCTCCTGCCTCATTGTCGATACATGACGCAGAACGGCATGACGCAGAACGGCATGACGCAGAACGACCCGTCCCTCCTCGTGTTCATCGGTCCGTCCGGCACCGGCAAGTCGTCGGTGGTCCGTGCCCTCGTCGCCGGGGGTGTCATCGCGGTGCATCCGACCTGGACGACCCGGCCCCGTCGTCGCGACGAGCACTCGGGATCGGTGGAGCACCACTTCGTCTCCGAATCCGAGTTCCTGCGCCGGCGCGACGACGGCTTCTTCCTGCACAGCGTGTCGATGTTCGGCATGCCGTACTGGTACGGGTTGCCGTCGATCGTCTGGACCGAACGCGATTCCGCCGTCGACGCGGTGATGCTCCGCGCACCGCTCGTCCCGATCCTGCGGTCGGTCTACTCCGACCTCGTGATCTACCAGGTCGACGCGCCCCGCCATGTCGTCGGGTCCCGGCTCGCGACCCGCGGGTGCGCGCCGACCGAGCTCGACGCACGCCTCGTCGACAACGAGCGCGAGCTCGTCGAGGGCCGACGCGTCGCGCACCGCCATTTCGACAACCACGGCTCGCTCGACATCGTCATCGACGCCGTCGAGCACGCCATCCGGAGCGACTTCGCTCCACAACTTCTGGAGGCGAGATGAACGAACCCAACGGTGCCCGAGATGGTGGCGACCGGGACAACGGCGACTGGAGTGGCCAACGCCGATTCTCGGGATGGCACGTTGCCCTGATCGTGGTGGCCGCGTTCACGGTCATGAGCGTGGGCGTCGTCATCGTCGGGCTGATTGCGTCGGTGCTGTCGCACGGTGTCATGGGAGGCAACAAATGAACCGGACCTTGGAGATCGTGCGGGGACTGATCCGCCCGCCGTTCGCCGTGCTGCTCGGGCTCGACGCCGCGTTGGGAATGGTCCAGACCGGCCACGTCCCGTCGCTCGCGCGCCAGGTCGTCGCCCTCGTTGCCGTCGGCGCGTGGATGCTCTTCGCGGTTGCCGTCAACGACCTCGCCGACGAGGAGATCGACCGCGTGAACCTCGCGGGCGACGCACGGCGGGTCATCGTCACCGGTCGCGCGACGCGCTCCCACGTCACCACCATCGCGGTCACGGGCGCGGCGATCGCGCTGGGCGCGGCCGGAACGCTGGGTTGGTTGAGCGTCATGGTCGTCGCCGGCGGGCTCGCGCTCGCCGCGGCCTACTCGTTGCCGCCGTTCCGGCTCAGCAGTCGCGGTGCGCTGACCTCCGCGCTGCTCCCGCTCGGCTACGTCGCGGTCCCCTATCTCGTCGGTGCGTTCAGCGCGGGCGCCGGCCCGCACCAGCTGCACCCGGTACTCCTCGCTGGCATGTATCTCGGTTTCATCGGCCGGCTCGCACTGAAGGACTTCCGCGACGAGCGCGGTGACCGGCTCTACGGGAAGCGCACCACGCTCGTGCGTCACGGCCGGGAGCGGACGTGCCTCTTCTCGGCCGTGCTCTGGAGCGCGGGCGTGGTCGTGTCCCTCCGAGCGCTTCCGAGCGGGGTGAGCACGACTGCCGCGATGATCGCCTACATCCTCGTCGTGGTAGCGATGCTCGCCGACCTCTCACGCGACGACGCCGGCACCCGCGATGTCGCCAACATCGCGGTGATCGCCACCGTCGGTCGCGCGCTCGTCTACACCGCGATCATCCAGCTCGCCACGCACATGGGCGGCTGGTCGACCCTCGACCAGAACCTCATCGTCGGCGGCGCCGCGATCGCCTCCCTCGGCCTCGCTCGAGACGTCCGCCACGACCTTCTGCCTGCACGCGTGACCGTCGGCGTATCGGTTGCGGCACCAGCGAGCGCGTCGTGAACGCGACCACGTCGCCGCCCTCGCGCGGTCCGCGCGTTCCTTGGTACTGCACCTATGACGCATACGACAGAGCTGCAGTACCAAGGACGGCAACTCGCGTGCGCCTCGACGGCCGACGCCGGAGGTGTGCCGCGCTCGATAGCCTGCGAAGCGTGTCGGGCCGGACAATCCTCGACGACGCGCTTCGATGGCGGCGTTGATGCAGTTTCTTTCAGACGAGTGGTTCGAGGCGTTGCGGTCCGGTGTGCGCTCCGTCGCGCTCGCGCCCGAACACGAGTGTCGGATCCAGTTCGACGCGGGCGGGACGCGGTTCGTTCTCGTCGTCGAGGCCGGCCGGGTCACGCGGTTCGACGCCGGCGAGGTCGAGCGCGCCGACGTCGAGATCCGGTGCGCGCGGCCGGACGCCGCGGGCATCTGGCGTCGCGAGCTGCGCGACGACGACGCGATGCGCGCGGTGACCGTGGTGGCGCCCGTCGCCGACGGCATGTACACCGGTCCCCCGTCGCCGGCGGACCTTCTCGGGCGTCCCGAGCTCGCCGCCTCACCCGCGGTGCCCGACGCCGCGCTCGTTGTCGCGTACACGCTCACGGGCGGGCCGTTCGGCACCGTTCACCATTGGCTGCGCTATGAGAACGGCAAGCCGGTCGCCGAAGGTTTCGGCGACGTCGACTCCCCCGACGTGCGCATCGGGACGCGCTACCGCGAGATCGCGCTCGTCCGATCAGGACAGCACACCGTCATCGACGCGCTCGATGGCGGCACGATCGACGGCGCGATCGGCCCGATGGCGTTGCTCGCCGGCATCCTGGAGAGCCCCGAGTACGAAGCCGCCGAGCTCGCCAGCGGACGCCACGGGTTCGCGTTGTCGGTGCTCGGCGACCTGTGGGCCGATCCGGAGTGGATCGCCACGCTCGACGCGCTCGCGGAGCAGACGGCTCCGGAGTGAGCGAGTTCGCGCGGACCCTCGAACGCCTCGACTTCGAGTTCGAAGACGACCGCTTCATGCGGGGCGCGCAGATCGTCGCCGAAGTGGGCGGCGAGCGGCTGCTCGATGTGGCGCGCGGCGACAACGGTCTCGGGAAGCCGGTCGAACCGGACGACATCTTCCGCGTCTACTGCACGATCAAGCCGTTCCTCGCGGTTCTGATCGCGCGACTCGTCGAGGAAGGCGCGTGCACCCTCGACGAACCCCTCGCGACGCACCTGCCCGATCTGCGGTGCCTCGAAGACGGAGTCACGGTGCGGCACCTCATGACCCACACCGCGGGACTCCATCAGATGATGGGTCTGCCGGCCGAGCTCATCGCGCCGGCCAAACGACGCGCGGTGGTGAGTCGGGTCGCCAAGCCCGTCGGGTGGCGCATCGGTCAGAGCGCCGGCTACAGCGAGTACGCGGGATGGCAGATTCTCGGATGGCTGGTCGAAACCATCGCGGATCGGCCACTGCGCGAGCTCATGCGCGCGGAGGTGCTCGAGCCGCTCGGCCTGTCCGACACGTTCATCGGCATGACACACGACGAGTACGTCCGGGTCGTCCCGAGGATCGGCGTCAACTGCGACCTGCGGCACCTCGGATCGTTCCCGATGCTGTTCGAGCGCAGCGAGCGCGTCTGCACCGAGACCAATCCCGCCCACGGCGGCTACGCGAATGCCCGCGACCTCGCGAGCTTCTACTCCGCATTGCTCGCCCGCCTCGCCGGACGCGGCAACGACGCGCTCCCGAGTGCGGCCGTGCTCGGCCAGTTCTGCCGGACCGCTCGGGAGCCCGAGTTCGACGTGGTTCTGGATCGCGTGTGCGCGTACGGGCTCGGCTTCATGACCCGGCTCGAGCAGCATGCGTTCGGCGACGGCTGCAGTCCGTCGTCGTTCGGACACTCGGGACACGTCGGAACGTCCTTCGCGTTCGCCGACCCCGAGCGCTCGCTCGCGGTCGGGGTCGTGTTCAACGGGATCATCGACTACGAGATGGCGTTCATCCGGCGCCGCGGTCTGCTTCGGGCTCTCTCCCGCGATCTCGACGACCTCGCCGGGACGACGTCGGAACCGGTTGCTGAGCCGCAGAGAAGACGTCGCTTTCGCCGATGACCGTCGACTCCGAACGAGGGGTTGCGCCCGACGGGTGCCCGGTGCGCGTCTACCTGTTGGTCCCCGGCCACGAGGAGGCGGCGATCATCGACGCCGCGATTCCGCCGGCAACCGCGATCCTCGAGCTCGGTTGCGGAGTCGGACGCATGTCGCGCCACCTCGTGCCGCGCGGCCACGCGATCACCGGCGTCGACAACAGCACCGCGATGCTCGCCCACTTCGAGACCATCGACGGCGTGGAGAGCATCTGCGCCGACATCGCGACCCTCGACCTCTCCCCGCGAGCGTGGCCTGTCGTACTGCTCGCGAGTCACTTCGTGAACGATGGGCTCGGCGACGCGTTCCTCGCGGTCGCGGCGGCCCACGTTGCCGACGCCGGCTGCGTGATCGTGCAGCGGTACCCGCCGGGTTGGGTCAACACGGTCGAGCCGTCGCGGCGCGACCGGCCCGGCATCAGGAGCGAGATCTACGACATCGCAAGGCCGGCACCGGACACCATCACGGCCACGATCGCCTACGAGATCGACGACGACCGGTACGAGCAGACGTTCACCGCGTACGACCTCGACGACGAGCGACTCACCGCGATGGCCCAGCCGCCGGCCTGACCGTCGACACCGTGCTCGACGACGACCGACTCTGGGTGCGCCTCGGGCCCCGATCTCCGAGGTCCGGCGCCAGCTAAGTTCGCCCGCCATGGAGCAGCTCACAGAGCTCGGGTTCTACACGTTGGCCGGCCACTCGAACTCGCCGCGCGATCTGGTCGACGAGGTGCGCGTCGCGGAGCGCATCGGGCTCGGCAGCGCGTTCGTATCGGAACGGTTCAACCTCAAGGACGCCGGGGTCCTGTCGGGCGCGGTCGGCGCGGTCAGCACGAACCTCGGCGTCGCGACCGCGGCCACGAACCACAACACGCGCCATCCGCTCGTGACCGCCACCCTCGCCACGACGATGCACCGCATGACCGATGGACGCTTCGCGCTCGGGCTGGGACGCGGGTTCGACGCGCTCTTCGACGTGATGGGCCTGCCGCACGTCACGATGGCCCAGCTCGAAGACTTCGCCGACATCATGCGCCGGTTGTGGCACGGCGAGATGGTGATCGGCCACGACGGCCCGGCCGGCAAGTACGCGTTCCTCTGCCAGGACACCGCGTTCGCCGAGGACATCCCGATCATGCTCGTCGCGCTCGGCGAGAAGACGTTGGAGTTCGCCGGTCGCGTCGCCGACGGAGTGGTGCTGCACACGTTCTTCACCGACGAGACGCTCGCACGGTCGGTTGCCGCGGTTCGCCGCGGCGCGGAGCAAGCGGGCCGCGACCCGGCCGACGTGCGCGTGTGGTCGGTGCTCGCGACTGTCGGCGACCACATCGACGACGAGCTGCGGATGCGCAAGCTCGTCGGGCGGTTCGCGACCTACCTCCAGGGCTACGGCGATCTCCTCATCTCGGTGAACGGTTGGGATCCTCAGGTGCTCGCCCGCTTTCGCGCCGACGATCTCGTCTCGGGGTTCCCCGGCGCGTTCGACGCGATCGCCGACGCCGAGCTACTCGAGCACCTCGCGACGTTGATCCCGTCCGAGTGGCTCGCCGCCTCCGCGACCGGCTCGGCCGCGCAGCGCGCGGCGCGGGTGATCGACCAGTTCGACGCCGGTGCCGACGGTGTGATCCTGCACGGCGCGACACCGTCGGAGCTCGAGCCGATCGTCGCCGCGTACCGCGATCTCCGGCCGAAGGGTCGGTTCGACCGGTGGCCCGCCAATCCCGGACGCGCGAGGAGCGTGAGTTGAAAGAGCAACTGCGAGCCGATCTGACCGCAGCGATGCGCGCGCGTGACGACGTGAAGGTCGCGACGTTGCGCATGGCCCTGGCCGCGGTCACCAAGGCCGAGGTCGCGGGCAAGGAGCAGGTGAGCCTCTCGGACGCCGAGGTGATGTCGGTGTTGCGGAGCGAGATGAAGAAGCGCCACGAGGCCGCCGAGATGTACGACACCGGCGGGCGCGCCGACCGGGCCGAGCGCGAGCGGGCCGAAGCCGCGGTGCTGGCCGCCTACATGCCGCCGGAGATGGACGACGCCGCGCTCGCCGCCATCGTGCAGGACGCGGTCGCGGCGGCGGCGGCATCGGGAGCGACGGGCGGCAAGGCGATGGGCGCCGCGGTCAAGGCGGTGCGGGAACGGGTGGGCGACGGTGCCGACGGGGCTCGAATTGCCGCCGCCGTGAAGATCGCGCTCGGCCTGGGGTAACGGCCTCCGCGTCGCGCCGGCGTGACACCAGATCTCGCTCGCGGTGATCGCGGAAGGAATCGAGAACCTCGAGCAGCTCGAGCTCCTGCCGCTCAGTCCGAGCGGTCCGCGCCGGATGCGTGTGCGTGGGCGACGATAATTGCGTGTGGCCCGAGCAATGCGTTCCCGAATCGACCGGTCTCGTCCGTTGAGGACGGGACGGTTCGTGTTGATCGTCGCGCTCTGGACGACGTCCGCCGTGGCCTGCACCTCGACCGCCCACTCGGGCTCGAAGAAGGGCGCCGCGCCGTCGGCACCGGGTGACCTGTCGACCACGACGACCACGAAACCGAGCAAGCCGTCGGTGACAACCACGACGGGGCTCGGACCGATCGCGACGGCCAACCAGGCGATCGCGGCGTGGGCCCGGAGCCGGCAGGGAACCACCGCGATCTCGATCGGCGACATCGACGACGGCGTCGTCACCGATCTCGGCGTCGCGCCGCAGGCACCCGTGCGCATCGCGTCG